>NZ_CAXUBQ010000020.1:0-94677 GCF_964249465.1 Ruminococcus sp. Marseille-P328
CATAAAAATAACCTCCAAACTGAGTAATTTTATCTTACATCAGTTTGGAGGTTTACACAAACTTTGGGATGCTCCCAAATGATCTCATAAGCCGTCATCGGCGCCACCTCCCTTCCTATGTATTCCGGTTGCCCGGTATCATAAAACTCGGGAGGCTACCACCCTGTCATGGGTACTTTCCTTAGACGATATTGTACCATAAAAAACAAAATATCTGCAATATACAATCCCACAAAATCACCCTTCAAATGACTGATAAATATTAATCACTTAAAAAGCTTTTAATCTCCTCACTTATTCTTCCATACTCATAATCATGCACATAATGTGGGCAATCCAATTCTATGTACTTCCCAGACTCCACTTCTGAGATGTATTTTTCCTGTATCCTTCTCCATGTTTCTTTATCAAAACCAGTTCCACCAGTACCATCAGAAATAAAAAGCAGCATAGGAACCTGTGGTACTCCATTTTGAGCTACAATTATTGCATTATCCTTAACACTCTTCGCTTCATTTATCATTGTTACAGTTGCCGTTCTGTTATAAAAAATTGCTCTATACCTATTCTTTTCGTCATTAGTCAACGTTCCATGCTTTATAGCATCACTTTCCGCAAGTGTAGGAATTAGTCTGGTAATTCCTAAATCCGCTGCATATTGTCCAAGTTTCATTAGTGGAAGATTTATTTTCATATTCTCGTAATATTCTGGCACAGCCATATCCAAACCTATGATTGATTCAATTTCATCCGGATATTCTTGTGCCCAATAAAGGGCTTCAATTCCAGACATAGAATGCGGACATAAAACATATGGACCATCAATTCCTGCTTTATTCAAAGCTAATCTTGTTTCAGATAATATAGTCTGTATGTTTCTGTCTTCATCAACAATATCACTATATCCATATCCAAACTTTTCAACAACAATAATTCTGTACTCGTCACTTAACAATGAATATAGAGATTTAAAATCCAGAATGGGAGAACATGTTCCGCTACCAGACAAAAACACAAGTGTTTTGGAACCACTCCCCTCAACATAAATGCTAATATTATTTTCATTTATATCTATAAGCTGCCCTAATGGTTCCCTTAATTTTTCCTCTTTCCTAAGCCTGTACCTATGATAGCCAAAGCAAATACATATTAAAATAACAATGATTGCTGCAACCCATAGAAAAACACGTAACATACTTTTAATTCTTTTTTTCATTATTTATGCATACTCCTCTTGAAATAAAAATGGCAATACAAATAATTATTACCTTACATATCATTGAAACAATTAGATTGCCACCAACTGATATTTGCGATAATGTATTAATCAATGCATGTGTCATTACACATATCCATAAACTCTTTGTTTTATAGTATAGTGCAGATAAAATAAAACAATTTATCAAAAGCCCAAGTAAAAAGCTACTGACCTGAACAAATTGTATTGATCCTTCAATATAAAAATAAAGAAAATGCCATATTCCCCAGAAAACAAATGTCACGCATGTCGAAAACACATAATTATGCCGTTCCTCAATTATTGGTTGAAACGTATATCTCCAGCCTATTTCTTCAATCCCACCGAACAAAATTGCTTTTACAAATAATATAACCGGAATATACCAATTCTTTACTTGTAACATTCCACCCATTAATAGATAACAAAACTCTATACTCAAAAACATAAAAACAAGCAAGTAGCCAAAGACAGGTTGCTTTATGTTCACAAACTCAATTACAATCCTCTTAAAATTTATTTTTCGATATCGAACTGTGACAATACTCCCCCACATTGCAGAAGATATTCCACCAATTCCAATTGCTATTATCCCTATCACCGTTGTATAATCCACAACAATTCCCATCCTACGCAATAGGTAGACAATAACTGCTATTACCGTTATTTGACCTATGGTTCCAGTTAAATATAATCTAATTGCATTTTTTCTATCCACAGAATTATCCATGTCATCTTCCTTCTTTAGTCAAAATCTATAAAAACTCTTTCCCATTACTCTCCCCACAAATAGAGCCAAACTAGAGCCATTTGATAAAACAAATGCCGGAAACCCGCATAAATACAGGTTTTCGGCATTTTAGTCCGTTATTCAAACTCAATCGTTCCCGGTGGCTTACTGGTCAGGTCGTAGAATACGCGGTTAACTCCCTTAACTTCATTAATAACACGATTCATAACCCTGTTCAGTACTTCATACGGAATCTCTGCGGACTCTGCTGTCATAAAGTCAATCGTCTTCACTGCTCGCAGTGCCACTGCATAATCGTATGTTCTGAAATCACCCATAACGCCTACGCTTCGCATATTGGTAAGAGCTGCAAAGTACTGGTTCGGCATCCAGGATGGTTCTTTGCCATTCTCAACTTTATAAGCTTCTGCTGCCTTATCAATTTCTTCACGGTAAATGAAATCAGCATCCTGCACAATGCGAACTTTCTCTTCAGTAACTTCGCCGATAATACGGATTCCAAGTCCCGGTCCCGGAAATGGCTGACGGAATACCAGCTTCTCTGGAATTCCAAGCTCCAGTCCTGCTTTGCGGACTTCATCTTTGAAGAGGTCACGAAGCGGCTCAATAATCTCCTTGAAGTCTACGAAATCAGGAAGTCCGCCTACATTGTGATGAGACTTGATCACTGCAGACTCTCCGCCAAGACCACTCTCTACCACATCTGGATAGATGGTTCCCTGTGCAAGAAAATCAACAGCACCGATCTTCTTAGCCTCTTCTTCAAAGATACGAATAAATTCCTCACCAATGATCTTACGCTTCGCTTCCGGCTCAGTAACTCCCGCAAGTTTATCATAATATCTCTGCTGTGCATTCACACGGATAAAATTCAGGTCAAACTGTCCATTAGGACCAAATACACCCTCAACCTCATCGCCCTCGTCTTTACGAAGAAGGCCATGATCTACAAACACACATGTCAGCTGCTTGCCAATAGCTCTGGAAAGAAGTCCTGCTGCTACAGAAGAATCAACACCGCCAGACAGTGCCAGAAGGACTTTGCCGTCGCCCACTTTCTCACGGATTTCTTTAATTGTATGCTCAACAAATGCATCCATCTTCCAGTCTCCGGCACATTCGCATACACCAAGTACGAAATTGGATAACATCTTCTTTCCTTCTACTGTATGGAGAACTTCCGGATGAAACTGGATCGCATACAGTTTCTTCTCCGCATTCTCGGCTGTAGCCACTGGACAGTCTGCTGTATGTGCAGAAATCTCAAATCCTGGTGCTGCTTGGGAGATATAGTCTGTATGACTCATCCAGACAATTGTTTTCTCTGATACTCCTTCAAAAATTCTGGAGTCTTTTTTGTCAACCAGCAGCTCTGTTTTGCCGTATTCACTTACATCTGCTTTCTCAACTTTACCGCCGAGAACATGCATCATAAGCTGTGCACCGTAGCAAAGCCCAAGCACCGGAATACCAAGTTCGAATAATTCTTTCTGGTAAGTCGGTGAATCAGCTTCGTAACAACTGTTCGGTCCACCGGTAAGAATGATTCCCTTTGGATTCATGGCTTTGATCTTCTCAAGATCGGTCTTGTAAGAATAGATTTCACAATATACATTACATTCTCTGACACGTCTTGCAACCAGCTGATTGTACTGACCACCAAAATCAATTACAATAACTAATTCTTTCTTCAAGGTTTTCCTCCTGTTTTTCCCTATAAATTCTCATTGGAATCGTTACTGTTCACACTGGAAAATCTCCGGTAAACAATAACCTTGAATCTTCTTTCCATTATAAATGAGTATTACAACTTTTACAACGACTAATTTTCTTAGCTGAATAAAATTTTCAATATATCGTAGATAGATTTTATCACCATGAAATTAAGTTTGAATGCACAGCTTTTTCATACTGTATATTCCTATGCCGGTCACTTCAGGTGCGTTCCAGTTTATAAGTTCTTTAGATTTTCCTCATATATTTTTCAATTTGTTCTCACAGATTCATCACAAATTCCGCGTATATTAATAAACAAATAAAGCGAAAGCTTTTTTACATAGATTATAAATATACTTTTTCTTTTTCATACTTGCCGGGCCAAAAGGTCCGGCCCTCCTTCTTTTTAGGAGAATTTTCGGAAGTTGCTTACGTCGGAGAATTCGAATTTGATTATAAATTTAACATAAAAAATCCCGGTCTTTAGAAAAGAACTGTCTTGATATTTCTTTTCTGACCGGGATTTTTATAATTCAGGTTCACTCTTCTTTTAACGAAAAAACACTGAGCCACAATAAAGTGTAGCCCAGTGTTTTTTCTTATAACTCATCAAGCCCATAATCTTCAAATTGGAGAGTTTCTTTATCCAATTTTAAAGCTGATCCGGTTTCTCAACTGTATAAACACTCTGATCCTGGATTGCCGTTGCTCCAGACATATCTGCTGTGTCGCTGTAGGAACCAGTTGTAATGGTGTACTCGCTGTCGCCCTGTACATACACAGTTCCGTCTGTACCCTGAATTGTTACAGTTTTTCCATTACTATCTACAATTGTTCCCTCATTTTCCAGAGATGAGACAGTACTGTCGCCAGTTACAGTCCAGGTGGAATCTGCGCTTACATAAACGTTGCAGTATCCCTCTCCGCCTTCGCCTGCATAGCTCTCATCATCTACAACTGCACCTGTCAGGCTGCTGCCTTCTGTGAGATAAAAGTCAAGATCACTGATAGAATCCCAGATCACATCTCCCTGCATATCCTGACTGATTCCTGTAAAGTGACAGTCAGCTCCGTTAACCCCAGACTGTCCCCAGCCTCTCTGGTTGGTGTTACCTGTGCACTGCAGGAAAAATTCATTGTCATCGTTATAGTTAATATCCACGTTATTTAAAGTAATCGTACTCTCTGTATTGGTTGTATAAAACACACCGCCGTTCTCAGAAGTCAGGCTGCCGCCATCCATCTGGAAGGTACTGTTACCAACCTCAGAATCACCAGACATGCTCTGGTAAAGGATTACAGTCCAGGTATTATCATTCTGATCCAGATCACTCATGTTTCCTGTCAAGTCACAATCATAAAGGTGAATAGAATTCAGACCTTCAATACAAATAGCCTCAGAACCATTTGCTGTCAGAGTTGCATTGCTTACCGCAATATCAGCTGTGCTGTAAATAGCCGGGGAACCAACGCCGTTGGAAACATAATTTCCACCATCGATCACCATTGTTCCGCCGCCTCTGTCACTTCGGATTGCAGCAGAAGACTCACCGTTCGTTTCTACATCTAAGTCCCATCCGTAAAGAGTACCACCGCCAGCTACATGAACACCACCAGAGGTATCCTGAGTCGTTTTCACAATTGTACCAGAAGCATATACAGTTCCATCACCATATGCAAAAAGCCCTGCACCACCTGCTGCATCTGTAGTCACGCTGCCATCTTTCACATAAGCAGTACCATCTGTTGCCAGAACAGCAGCTCCTACACCATAGAAGCTGGAATTGTCTCCGCCCTTGCTGTCCTCGGAAGTTCTAGTAATAGTATCATTATCAAGAGTAACACTTGCACCTGAAGAAATCAGTGCCGCATTCTCGTCAGTTCCTGTTGACTCAATTGTCTCATTTGATACAGTTGTATCTTCTGTATACTCATTTGCTGCCGTATAACTGTCCACACCCTGAGACTGGCCATCAGGACCTCCCTGTCCTGAAGCGCCTTGTCCATCACCGCCAGGCTGGCCCTGACCGCCCATTTCCATGGACATTACAGTAATGGAAGCAGCATTTCCATCCTCATCTAAAGTGATAGAAACGATATCGCCCTCCTGAATGTCAGAAAGTGAAATCTCCTCAGCCTCTGCGGACTGTCCGTTACCGTCTGGTTTTTCCGGCTCTTCTCCGTCCTGGCTATCTGTATTCTCACTTTCCTGGTTATCGTCAGCTGCGTCCTGACTGTCACTTGCTCCATCAGAAGAATCAGAATTCTGTCCATCCCCTTCCTCTCACGTCCCCCACCCGAAAAAAAACAGGGTGCCTCACGCACCCTGCTTCATCCTCTTAATAACTTTTAATCGCGTAAATTCCTCACGCTCTTTCTCCTCCAAAGCATTGGAAATATCCTTGGTCAGAGCCTCGAACTTCGGAATCGTAATATTCTTCAGCGCATTCGCCCTCTTCTGAGTCTTCTTAATATTGCTAGCCAGGCGAATCGCTGAATTCTCAATCATAGACAGCTTAATGGAAAGCTCCTTCACCCTCTCAAAAGCCGCCTTCGCCTCATCCAGAGACATCTTCGTACTATAATAAGCATATGTCGGCACATTTCCCGACTTATCATACTCTACCAGCGGAATCTCCGTACCCATAACACTACGTGTCTTAATACGGATAGAATTCTCCACCGGCACCGTATGGGAAATCTGATCCACAAACGCGATACCCATCTCCATATTCGCTTTCTGCAAAGCCTCATACGCAGTCCGGAACGTCTCGTCAATCTGTCCCTGGATATCCTTCGCCTGATCAACCAGATTCATCATCTCACGAATCAGAATATTACGCTTCTTATCCATCAGTTCGTAACCCTGACGGGAAAGAGCAAGTGAATTCTTAGCCAGAATTAAATTACCCTTGGTAGGAAAGGTATTCGGATCCATTCAAGTCACCTCACTCTTTATTTGGTAGTCTCGTGATAATACTGATCCAGAATCTTAGTATCAATACGGTCAAGCTCATCCTTCGGAAGCATACCAAGAAGCTCCCAGCCCTTATTCAGAGTATCGATAATACTTCTGTTCTCTGTATCTGTCTGACCGACAAACTCAGCCTCAAACGCCTTACCAAACTGCAGATACTTCTTATCCAGAGGAGAAAGCTCGTCCTCACCGATAACAGAAGCAAGGGCTCTCGCATCTCCAACCTTTGCATAACAGGAAAACAGCTGGTTGGCAACATCCTGATGGTCTGCTCTTGTGAAGCCCTCACCAATACCATCCTTCATCAGACGGGAAAGAGACGGCAGAACATTGATTGGCGGGTAAATACCCTGTCCATGAAGCTGTCTGTCCAGAACAATCTGACCCTCAGTAATATAACCGGTAAGGTCAGGGATCGGATGGGTAATATCATCATTAGGCATGGTCAGAATCGGGATCTGTGTAACAGAACCTGTACCACCGGAAACAATACCTGCACGCTCATATAAAGTAGCAAGCTCACTGTAAAGATATCCAGGATAACCTTTACGGGAAGGAATCTCTCCCTTGGAGGAAGAAACCTCACGCATTGCCTCACAGAAAGAAGTAATATCTGTAAGGATAACCAGAATATGCATACCTTTTTCAAAAGCAAGATACTCTGCTGCAGTCAGGGCAATCTTCGGAGTCAGAAGACGCTCAACAGTCGGATCATTTGCCAGGTTCAGGAACATAACAACATGATCGGAAGCACCGCTCTCCTCAAATGTTCTGCGGAAAAACTCTGCAACATCATACTTAACACCCATTGCAGCAAACACAATGGCGAAATTTTCATCGGAATCAGCACCCAGAGATGCCTGACGCACGATCTGTGCCGCCAGCTTATCATGTGGAAGACCGTTTCCGGAGAAAATCGGAAGCTTCTGTCCACGAATCAGGGTGGTCAGACCATCAATTGCAGAAATACCGGTATTGATGTAGTTACGCGGATACTCACGGGTAACCGGGTTCAGCGGCAGACCATTGATGTTCAGGCTTACCTCCGGTGTGATCTCGCCCAGCCCATCGATTGGCTGTCCAATACCGTTAAAGGTACGTCCCAGGATTTCCGGGGAGAGCCCGATTTCCATAGGATGACCGCTAAGACGTGTATGAGTGTTTCCAAGGGACATATTATCTGTACCCTCGAAAACCTGAATTACTGCTTTATCTTCGTATATTTCAATAATACGGCCAAGCTTTTCGGTACCGTCATCCATACGGAAGGAGACGATTTCCTCGTAGGAAGCGTTTTTAACGCCTTCCAGAACTACAAGAGGGCCGTTTATTTCACTAAGGCCTAAATATTCGATTGCCATAAAAAACTTACCTCCCTATCAGCCGTTTCTCTCTAATACGTTATCATAGAATCTGTCGATGTCAGCCTTATACTGGTCAAACATCTCAGGTTTGTTATTCGGAACATCATATTTGATAGCAATAACACGCTCAAAAATATTGTCCTCCTTCAGTACGGAAACCGGCATTCCCTGATTAACAAGGGAACGGCACTTCTCGTACAGATAAAGGATGATCTCCATCATATTGAACTGCTTGCTCATCGGTACACAGGTATCCTCTGCATGGAACGCATTCTGCTGAAGGAATCCAAGACGGATAACCCTTGCAATCTCCAGAGTCAGCTTCTGGTCATCCGGAAGAACATCACTACCGATCAGCTTAACGATTTCCATCAGGGAACTCTCCTGGTTCAGAATCGCCATCAGCTGATTACGGTCGCTTACAAATTTAGCAGAAACATTATCTCTGTACCATGGGGTTAAATCCTCCAGGTACTCACTATAACTTGTAAGCCAGTGGATAGCCGGGAAATGACGGGCATAAGCCAGAGATTTATCCAGTCCCCAGAAACAGCGGACGAAACGCTTTGTATTCTGTGTAACAGGCTCGGAGAAGTCACCTCCCTGTGGGGAAACTGCACCGATGATGGAAACAGAACCCTCTGTTCCATTTAAGTTCTGCATCATACCCGCTCTCTCATAGAAAGCGGAAAGCTTGGAAGCCAGATAAGCCGGGAAGCCTTCCTCTGCAGGCATTTCCTCCAGACGTCCGGATAACTCACGAAGAGCCTCAGCCCAACGGGAAGTGGAGTCTGCCATGATGGCAACGTCATAACCCATGTCACGATAATACTCAGCCAGTGTAACACCTGTATAAATAGAAGCCTCACGGGCTGCAACAGGCATGTTTGATGTATTGGCGATCAGAGTGGTACGGTCCATCATCAGGTTTCCGGATTTCGGGTCGATCAGTTTACTGAAATCCTCCAGAACCTGTGTCATCTCATTTCCACGCTCACCACATCCAATATAGATAATGATATCAGCGTCAGACCACTTTGCGATCTGGTGCTGTGTCATAGTTTTTCCAGTACCGAAACCGCCAGGAATCGCTGCTGTACCACCCTTTGCAATTGGGAAAAGGGTATCCAGGATACGCTGTCCGGTTACAAGCGGCACGCTTGCAGGGAAACGCTTGTAGGTAGGTCTTGGCACACGGATCGGCCATTTCTGCGCAAGTGCGATATCGCGCTCACTGCCATCAGAAAGACGAACCGTTACAATCGGGTCAAGGATAGTATATGCTCCGTCCGGAACTGCCTTGATAACCTCAGCCTCTCCAATTGTTGGCGGAACCATGGATTTATGAAGAATGGAAGCTGTTTCCTGAGTCTCGGCAATGATAGTACCTGCGCTTACCATATCTCCAACTTTAACAGTTACATGAACATCCCATTTCTTAGCAGTATCAAGGGAATCAACACTTACACCACGGGAAATATATTTTCCGGAGGATTTTGCGATCTCCTCCAGAGGACGCTGGATACCGTCGAAAATGTTATGAATGATTCCAGGTCCCAGAAGAACGGAAATAGCATCGCCTGTTCCCATTACTGTATCACCTGGCTTCAGTCCTGTTGTCTCCTCGAAAACCTGTACGGTAGTCATACCCTTTTTCAGACCAATGACCTCACCGACCAGCTTCTCAGGTCCAACATAAACCATCTCGGAAATCTTAAATCCCGGGTCGCCTTTCAGATAAATAACAGGACCGTTAACGCCGTAGATAATACCTGTTTTATTCATGGCTCAGCCCTCCGTCAAATTTGAATTCTTTTTTCAGCTTCTCATAAGCACTCAGGAAAGAGTTGTCGATCAGGATGTTTTTAGCCGGGATTGTGGCTTTGATACCACCCATAAACGGTTCATCGGAAATCTCAACTGTGAATCCGGTCTTTGCTACAATAGAGCGCTGTAATGCTGTATCTTCAGCGGAAAGATAGATAAAAATCTCATCATTTCCTGCAAATTCTCTTGCCTTCTGGATTCTGCTGCACAGATAATCCTGATACGCAGGACTCTCCATGAAATTCTCCAGATGATTCTTAACCTCTACAAAAAGCTCGTTTTTAAGCTCTGTCTGTTTGGCTGTCCAGTCACGTCTTAAAGTCAGCTGCTCAGCAGAAAGTGCCTTGTTTACCTCTCGGGTAGCATTTTCTGTCTCTGCCTTGATCTGTGCCTCGGCATCCATTTTTCTTGATTCTTTATGCTTTTCAAACATTTCTTCCAGACTCTTCTTATGTGCTTCCAGTGTATTCTCAGCCTCTGTCTGGGCTTCCGCAACGGAAGTGTCGTAGAAATGCTGCAGTTTTTCTTCAATTGTCATGCTTGGTCTTCTCCTGCCTATAACTTTAAGCCAATGGCTTCGTTAACATATCCGGTAATAAAATCAGGTTTGCGGCCTGTACCATGCCTGTCAGGGATTTCGATGATCAAAGGCGTTTTATGGTTCAGCTTTACATCGTCCACGATCTGGGGAAACTCCCTGCCGAATTTCTCGGTCAGGAGGAGAATCCCGATTTCCTTGTTGGCGATTGCTTTTTCCAGAGCGTCCTTCAGTTCGTCACGCTCATGGACTACCACGCCTTCCACACCTGCCAGTCTCATCCCTGTGCAGGTATCGATGTTGTCACTGATCAAAAACATTTTCATAATTATAATTTACCGATGATCATGAAGGAAATGATCAGACCGTAAAGAGCAACACCTTCGGCAAGACCTACGAAGATAAGGGATTTACCAAGAATGCTCTGATCCTCGCTGATTGCACCAAGAGCTGCACTTGCCGCACTGGCTACGGCAATACCACCACCAATACAGGAAAGACCTGTAACAAGAGCTGCTGCAATATATCCAAGACCTGTTGCAATACCTGCATCAGCGCCTGTTGCAGCCTGTACAGAAGAGCTTCCTGCAAACATAACCATTGCTGCTACTAACATGGTACCAAAGAAGAAAAATGCGTTTGTTGCGATTGTTGTTTTGTAACGTCCACGGCTCTTCTCGCCGATGAAATAGTAACCAAATGGAACGATAATGCTTAATACAAGCGCTACTGCTAAAATAATCTGTGTCATAACTGTCATGATAATTGACCTCCTCGTGTTTTAACATTTGTAATGTCACTGCATTTCACAGAGACATTTGATAAATATTTCACTACCAGCGGCAGTTTACTTTGCCTCCGCGTCAGAACGGAACGGCTCGAATTTTCTTCCGCTTCCTTTGTAGAAACGGCTAAACATCTCGTAATACTCAAGTCTCAGTACCTGGATACCAACGATCAGACCCTCAAGACCGCATACGAAAATATTTCCGAGAACAATCACTACCCAGTTCGGGCTTCCGTTCTCAGCACCGGCCAGCATCAGTACAACCTGCATCATAGCTGCATGGCTGACTGCATAAGCTCCGATACGCACGAAAGAAAGTGTGTTGGAGAAATAGCTCAAAAGGACTTCGAACATCTCGAAAAATCCCTGAACAATAAACATTCCCACACCGCCTTCAAAAGCTGCCGGCTTCTTTTCCACAAGGTTTGTAAGAGGCTCTTTTAAGAACATTACAAGCAGCGGAAGGATAAACATAATGCAAAGAACAATACCGCCAGGAAGCTTATGGCCTGTCATGAACAATGCAATTACAATCACTGCGGATCCATAGAATACAAGGCCTGCAACAGAGTTGGTATCAAACCATACTTTCTCTGTATCCTTTGCTTTCAGGGAATTCATAATATTAAAAATCATGCACAGAAGAATGATTCCCATACCAAAGCCAATAGCGATAATAAATACGGTATTCAGTTTTCCGATAAAAGGCACATTCATCATGGCATCCATAGGCCTTAACCATACAGGCTCTATAATATCTTCAAATCCGAAGACGCTGCCGAACATGAAGCCAAAGAATGTGGAAAAGATACCTGCACAGCTGATGATTCCGGCAAGATCAATATGCTTGAATCTGTAAAGAAGATATCCGCCGATCAATAAAACCAGACCCTGTCCTGCATCTCCGAACATTGCGCCGAAAATAAAGGAATAAGTGATGGCGATAAACCAGGTTGGATCCATCTCTCCATAAGCCGGAAGGCCATACATTTTGGTGTACATTTCGAATGGCTTGAAAAGCTTGGGGTTCTTCAGCTTGGTAGGCGGTGTCTTATGGGCATCCTCCTGCTCATTCTCATCAATCAGACAGAAAATACGGGAATCTCCGGAAATATCATTCTGGAAAGCTTTGGCATCCTTCTCTGTCATCCAGCCACAAAGGATATAAAATGGTTCCTTCGGCTTATAATCGGCTGCTGCCTCTCCCTTATTGTCCCCATGTGTGCATGCTGCCAGTTTACGGATATCAAAGTTCCGTGAAAACTGGGAAAGTGTATGTTTGCAGGAAACAATGTCGGATGCATTTTTTCTGAAGAAAGCTTTTCTTGCCGCTTTGTTTGCATCAAGATCTGCAATTGTTTTCTTGTACTGCGCTTCAAGTGCTGTGTATGCAGCTTTGGCAGTTCCATCATACTGATCCGGTACAAAGATTTTTTCAAAGTGCATAGCAGAATATACGGCATGAATTCGCTGTGCTTCATGAACGGGAACAAAATAAATTCCCCAGATATAACGGTCATCTTCATCACATTTAATGAAAATCGTATCCAGATTATCATAAATGTATGTTTTAAATTTATCGAAATAATCTTTCTCGATCCGTCCAAAGCGATAATGAATATAACGCATTTTCAGGATTGACTGCACATCAAAGTCTACATTTCGGAAAGGATAGATGATACGAAGTGATTCTGCCAGAGAATCACGTTTCTCTTCCAGTTCCTGACGGGTCTTGTTAAGGACATCCGCTTCATCTTTGATCTGCTGTACGAAAGAGAGAGCTTTTTCGATTGGCAGCTTCTTCGCAGAAGCCTGCTCCGGGTTCTCAACCTCTTCATAGAAGCTTCCGACTGTGCTTAAAGCTTCTTTATAAGGATTGATTTCAAGATAAGGGGAAAGATTCTTCACATCTGTGAGCTCAGTAAGAGCATTCTCCAGATGAATCTCATACCGGCTGAGGTAATTATTTACAACTCGGTCGATATCCTCTCTTGGCCCGGTAATGCTGACAAATTTCATTTTCTCAATCACATTGCTACCTCCGGGTTACTAATTGTTGTGAACATAATGCATTGCCTCGTCCGGATCAACCTGGTAACGAACACACTCCAGTGCGATGGTCAGACGGTTTACCTCATGCTCTTTGTGGTAAAGATAAGAATACAAAACAGCTACTGAATAAGGATCCTTGCGAGCCTCTTTCTCAAGCACGGTACGGAGCAGACTATTATAAAGCTCCTCCATGGAGATCAGGTTCAGCTGCTGATATTTCCTGCCGTACCAGGTACGGGAAAAGATCTGCTCACCTTCTTCTTTGCTGGTAGCTTCCACCAGAGCTGTGATTTCTTCTTTCTTTAGTTTATAATTCACGGGAATCAGCTGTGCGTAGATGGCTGCCGGCTCCATTTTGTAATAACGCTTGGATCGCAGGATAAACTGCAGATTCAGCATATCAAACTTCTCACCATAAGCCTTGGTGATCTCGTCCAGATCGTTTCCCTTGAATAACTTTTTGCGGACACTCCAGATCTGATTAAAATAATAAAGATCAAGAGCCATTCCGTAGTCAAATAAAAGTCCATTGCCGTTCTCATATACGCTCTGAAGCGGAGCATAGAATTCATTGCCCTTCAGGGCTGTCATGAACTCATCCATATTTCCGGCACCTGCCACTCTGTCAATGTCCAGCTTGGAATGGTGCAGGAAAAAGTCGCGGTAAGGACTCATATCCACAGGATCGGTGCTTCTGTGATCAAAAAGATTCGTCATGATCTCTTTCAGAACACGGATTTCGTAGCGCTTGGAATAAAGTGCCAGGAACTTGCGCTGCTCCTTGTTTGCAAAATTGTAAATGCGGGAGAAATTTCCGAAAATGGATTTCTTCAGAAGCTTCTCGATCTCACCTCGGTGAAGATTATTCTCATCAAGGTCTGACCATGCTTTCGCATATTCCGGCGTTTTCTTCAAATAAGCGGCTACCTGTGGAACGTCCGAAAAGCGGACGATTTCCTGAAGCTGTTCATCTGTCACCAGATGACTGCTCATAGCGCGTATTTTCGTGGAAATTCCGCTGTAGGAAAGAACGCTTCCCATTACATCACTTCCTCCTGAATGATCTTTTCAAAAATTTCTCTGGAAAGGCGTTCGTGATTCTTCGCATAGTAAGCGTCCAGCTGACTTAAGGCAGCCTGAGTGTCTTCCCGCAGGGATGACAGGCGCTTATCCTTCTCACCCTCAAGATTCCGGCGAATTTCCTTAATCTGCTCTTCTGTCTGTTTCTCCAGCTGGGTGTCGAATTCCTTGGACTGCCTTTCCATCTCAGCTGAAAGAGCTTTCCTCTTCTGCAGTGCATCCTTCATAATGGTCTCTGCAGTTGTCTCTATCTCGGATAACTTACCGATTATCTGTTCCATTTTTCCCCTCCTTTTTCAAGTTTTAAGTATCTTACACCCATTTTGATGAAAATACCAGTCAAACTTTGCCTAAAATTTTCACAAAAATTCAATACAATTCCAGATGTTTTGACTAAAAATTAACGATCTTATCAATTCCTGTCATATCGAAATTTTATACTAGGTACACGTATTAATTATAAATAGGAAGAAAATGCATATTTATACAGAGTTCTCCCACATTTTTCCGTTACTTTTCTTATTGACGCATTTCATATTCAGTCAAAATTGGTCAGTTTTTTCAATTAAAAGAACTTTGCGTTTTCCCCCTGACATAGAATGTGTTTGAAAAATCACGATATCAATATTATTGCGGAAAAGCAGGAAATCATGTATAGTAGTTTTGTTAAGAATGAATACAATTTCAGCTGATTCTGACAAGCATTTTTTACCACCCGGTAAACTTTTGCAAAGAGCCGGAATCAGTTTCATACAGCTATAAATATAATTACAGGAGGAACCTATGCGACTTAGAAATATACCAGGCGCCAAAGACGCAATTGCAGAAAGTATCTACGTGATCCAGAATCCCCAGGAGAATAAGGGAAACTGGGACAAGGTTTTCCCACAGCATCAGCCTGTCCATCTGGAGGTTGGCATGGGAAAAGGCCGCTTTCTTATGGATATGGCGAAGCTCCATCCGGAGATCAACTATATCGGAATCGAAATGTATGACAGCGTACTCCTTCGTGCCATTCAGAAGAAAGAAGCCCTTGCAGAAGAAGGACAGGAGCTTTCTAATTTAAAATTCATGCGCATGGATGCAAGACTTCTTCCCGAAGTTTTTGAAAAAGGCGAGGTTTCCAGAATCTATCTGAACTTCTCTGATCCTTGGCCTAAGGCCCGCCACGCTTCCCGCCGCCTTACCTCCCGGGAGTTTCTTTCCCGCTACGACAAGATTCTGAAAGAAGACGGAACCATCGAGTTCAAAACTGACAACCGCGGCCTGTTCGACTTTTCCCTGGAAGAAGTCCCGGAAGCAGGATGGAAACTGGAAGCTCACACCTTTGACCTCCACCATAACGAAGAAATGATGATTGGAAATGTAATGACCGAATATGAGGAAAAATTTTCCTCTATGGGAAATCCGATCTGTAAGATGATCATTCGTCGTTAAATGTTTCACCTTGCTGTATTTCTTTTCATATTATAAGGAAGAAATATCTGGCAGGAGTTTTTTATATGAAGCGAACCAGATCTTTGCAAAAATTTGCTGCTCAATTTGGCTATGAACATAAAAACAGAAGCAATCCCTTCTCCGGCATAAAAAAGCATGCCAATGAACTGTCCAAACTGCTGGACAGCATGTTTCCTAAGGATAAAAACAACAAAGAAAAATCATAAAAAGGAAGCCAAACAAATGAAAAATTCTCCGACAGAAGTGAAAAAGAAAGAAACGGAAGAGCGCAAACGTCAGGAAGAGCTGGAAAAACAAAAGCGTAACGAAACGTACCAGCTCCTTGGCGGTTCCCCAAATGACAGTGACACAGCCGACGATTCCTCATTAGACGGAAATATCCAACAGCTGGAAAATTACAGCTACTTTGACGGCGACAAAATTCTTGAATCCCTAAAGCTTGCCCCCAAAGACCGAAAAAACGGGGAAGCCATCTATCGCCAGCAGAAAATGAATGTCACAGATATTTCCTGCGGCTACGACAGGATGAACGGTCAGCGCCTTGGCCAGATTGAAGCAACCTTCCAGACTGGCAGAGATATCTTCGGCGTCACCCTTCTTTTCTCTCACGAGGAAGTTACTTATGCAAGATGCGGATGCCCGGAATGCCACAGAAAATACTGGGGCTGGTATTCTGATAATTCCAGGTGCCAGTATACAGCTGCACTTGCCTTCTATATTCGTGATTATGTAAACCACAGCAATTTTTCGGATGCCACTGACATGAACGGAGACTATCTGCTGAACTCCTATCGCAGAGGACAGCTCAAAAATGACCAGAAAGAAACACCGGCCCATGTTTCCGCAGGTGTTTCCCTGGTTCCAAGACTGACACAGAATGACAATAAGCTTTCCGTTTCTTTTAAGGTAGGAACTTCCAAAATGTTCGTGGTAAAAAAACTGGATGACTTCTGCCGTCAGGTTCGCAACGGTGAGACCGTTCAGTATGGAACCAGCACCCAGATCAGCCACAAAACGCAGGATTTCACAGAGGAGAGCCGCAAATGGATCCGCTATATTGACCGGATCGTCCGCGAGGAAGAGCAGTTTGTAGACAAAATCCAGAATTCCGGCATCTATTTGCCAAAAAAATTTAATGTTGGCAATTCTCTGGATCTTTTTGGCTGGCGTCTGGACAGTTTTTATGACAATATTTGCAATGATAAAATAGATTTTGAAGATAAAACTCCGGATGCTGCCCGTAAAAAAGCCCAGCTTCACTGCAAAACAGGGAATCCACGGATTTCCATACGGATTCTGGATGCCTCTAAGGACAAAAAGCAATTTGACAGTGTCACAGTGAAGGGATACATCCCAGAGCTTTTTCAGGGTATGGACTCTTCATACTTTATCCAGGATGACAGCTTCTGTAAAACCGAACCGGCCTTTATGGAGAAGGTCCGTCCATTGACAGCGCTTTCCAGAAATGGAGAATTCCACTTCCAGATGGGGCGTAATACACTGTCCAATTTTTATCACAATGTGCTGCCCCAGCTTCAGGAAGTGGCGGATATTACGGAGGAAAATCCGGAGAAATTCAGACAGTACCTCACGCCTGAAGCACACTTCGTATTTTATCTGGACATGGAAAACGATAACGTTATCTGCAAGGTAAGCGCCTTTTATGGAAAAAGAGAATTCTCTGTAGGAAAGCTTTTACTTCATGAGGATATCTCCCCGGACCAGCAGTTCCGTGACTTTCCTCTGGAAAACAGTGTGCTGGATCAGACCATGGAATGGCTGCCTTACTATGATCCCGACTTTGACGTACTTCACTGCAACCATGACGAAGAACTTAGCTATCAGATCATGGAGTCGGGAACTGCCGCCCTCATGGAGCTTGGCGAAGTACGCTGCACCAACCGTTTCCGCAGCAGACACACCTTAAAGACTGTAAAGGTTTCCGTTGGTGTGTCCGTATCCGGCGGACTCCTGGATCTGAATATTTCCACGGATGATATTTCCAGCCAGGAGCTTCTGGATATCCTGAAAAGCTATCAGCTGAAGAAAAAATATTACAAGCTGAAAAGCGGCGAATTTGTCAATCTTCAGGAGCAGAACCTGGAAATGCTGGCAGAACTGATGAAAACCCTTCATCTCACCCCAAAGGAATTTGTCAAAGGAAAAATGCACATTCCGGCATACCGCACCTTATATCTGGATCAGATGCTGGAGAGCAACGAAAACATATATGCCAACCGCGACCGTCATTTCCGTGAAATCGTAAAAGGCTTCAAAACCATTAACGATGCCGATTTTGAAGAGCCGGAAAGCCTTTCCAGAATCATGCGAAAATACCAGAAGAACGGTTATAAATGGCTGCGTACCCTGGAAGCATGGAAATTTGGCGGAATTCTCGCCGATGATATGGGCCTTGGAAAAACCTTACAGGTAATCGCAGTTCTTCTTGCAGCGAAACTTGAAGGAAAAACCGGCACATCCCTGGTAGTAGCCCCCGCTGCCCTTGTTTTTAACTGGGGTGAAGAGCTTGCCCGATTTGCCCCACAGCTGAAGGTATCACTGATCGCAGGAAGTCAGTCCGAACGTCAGGCGAAGCTTCAGACGTACTCAGATTTCGATGTTCTGGTCACCTCTTACGATCTTTTAAAAAGAGATATTGACCAATATGAGGAAAAAGAATTTTTATACCAGATCATTGATGAGGCACAGTATATCAAGAATCACACAACAGCAGCAGCCAAATCTGTAAAGGTGATCCACAGCCAGACCCGCTACGCACTTACTGGAACACCAATTGAGAACCGCCTCAGTGAGCTTTGGAGCATTTTCGATTATTTAATGCCTGGATTCCTTTATGGTTACGATACCTTCAAAAAGGAATTTGAAACTCCGATTGTAAAGAACGACGATGAGTCTGCCATGACCCGCCTGCAGAAAATGGTGTCCCCATTTATCCTTCGCCGTCTGAAAGAGGATGTGTTGAAGGATCTTCCTGAAAAACTGGAAGAAGTCCGTTACGTGAAATTTGAGGATGCACAGCAGAAGCTGTATGATGCCCAGGTTGTACATATGAAGGAAAAAATTGCCCAGCAGGACGAGGGCGAATTTAATAAGAGCAAATTGTGGATTCTGGCTGAATTGACGAAGCTGCGACAGATCTGCTGCTCTCCTTCTCTTTGCTTTGAAAATTACCGCGGTGAATCTGCCAAGGCTGAGAGCTGTATGCAGCTGATCCAGAGTGCTATTGATGGTGGGCACCGTATGCTTTTATTTTCCCAGTTTACTTCCATGCTGGCTCTTCTTCAGGCAGCACTGGAAAAAGAGGGGATTCCTTATTACATCATCACTGGGGAAACCTCCAAGCAGAAACGACAGGAGCTTGTGAAACAGTTCAATTCTGATACCACTCCTGTATTTCTCATTTCCCTGAAAGCAGGCGGCGTTGGACTGAATCTGACAGGTGCAGATGTGGTTATCCACTATGACCCCTGGTGGAATCAGGCTGTCCAGAATCAGGCCACTGACCGTGCCCACCGTATCGGACAGACAAAGAAAGTTACCGTGTACAAGCTCATCGCCCGCAATACCATCGAAGAAAAGATCCAGAAGCTTCAGGAAGCAAAGCAGGACCTGGCAGAGCAGATCATCAGCGGTGATATGGGACAGCTGAGTGGTATGAGCAGGGAGGATATTCTGGAATTGTTGTAGGAAATAAGGTACTATTGCTATTTAATGTGTTTAAGTTCCAGCCGACACACAGCATTTGGGCAATGTGTATTACTCCAGCGAGCCATTTCAGGCGCGCTCTTAGCGTAAGCAAAATCCAGCGCTTACGGAGACTTATGCGTGAGGGCTCTCCCGAACGCATTAGTCGCAGTTAGCGATTAGTTTGCTGGAGCGTTGCGCCGGCGAGTGAGTAATACACATTGTCCAAATGCGTCCCTCCTGAAGAACTTTCAACACACTAAATAGCAATCGTAAAAGTTTTCGAAAAAATTTAAAAAAATTATAAAATTCCTATTGACTTTTGTCCTACACTTGATATATAATACATCTTGCGTTGAGGAAATAACAAATCAACGAAATAGGAAATGCGCCTTTAGCTCAGTTGGTAGAGCACCTGACTCTTAATCAGGGTGTCCAGGGTTCGAACCCCTGAAGGCGCACTGAAAGCACTGTTTTTGCGGACAAAGCGATTGCCGCGGGGACGGTGTTTTTTTGTGCCTGCAAAGTCAGTAAGATCAAGGCTTTCGGGGATTTTAACCCTTTCGACTATAAATTGTAATCTCACGTTTTTCCAAAAACTGTTACATTTGGGGTAGTTACAAATGGTTACATTTGAATACATTTTTGAATACAAATAAAGTATGCAACTTTACCTTTCAATTTCTCTTAGCAAAAAGCCCTCTGCCATAAATCATATCTGATTCTGGCAAAGGGCTTTCTTCACTTGATTTTTATAAATTTTTCTCTTTCCTTATTCTCATAATTTGCTCCATTGGAACTCCAAATATCTGAGAGATCTCTGTAGCATTGTACTTAATATAAAAATCAGCTGTTCTGCGCCTGGGATACTCTCACGGTTGCCAACCGCATTCGTAATCCTATACTTTTTTGTCAGACATTTTATCGTTTTTGGCTTTAATTGTAATATTTTCCGCGAATATTCTATAATATTTTGATTTTGTAAAAGTCAATACCTTTTTGCCGATTTCTGTCGAATTTTACATTTTCATAACAATAACCAAAACATTTGTTTCGATTCCCATTATGTAAATCAACTCATCCACATGCTTTTCCATGTGGATAATGTGGATAACTTTGTGCATAACTTGATTTTTCAACATTTTTTCATATTTTTGAAAGTGGAAAACTTTCTACCTATTAATTCACCTATCCACATTTTTTTAAAGTCTTTGTGCAATCTGCTAATTTCAACATTTTTCGACATTTTTCCTTGCAAAATATCGTATTTACAATACCTTACAAAATACACACAAATCAATTTTATTCTCTCACTATTCCCCTTTGTATCGTGGCAGGCTCCCGCCACTGTACAAAAAGGCCGGGGAAACCTTCCCCGGCTGTAAATGTCAGAACAGGATAACCGGATTTCATATCTGTTTTATCAAATGCTCCGCTCCCTCACTCTTATTCACTAAAGAAGCCGTCCGCTTCAATATAAGTTCCTACTCCCACAGTCGCCTCATAATCATAGTTGGAAATCTTGATTCCAGACGCAGATGTACTTGCATGGATAATCTGTCCATTTCCAATGTACAGTGCCACATGGCTGATTCCGCTTCCATAGAAAATCAGATCTCCTGGCTCCAGATCTTCCACGCTTTTTTTCGCTGATTGATTATACTGATCTGCTGCTACTCTGGGCAGTGAATAGCCAAACTGTGCAAACACAGACATTACAAAACCGGAACAGTCTGCTCCGTTTGTCAGACTTGTCCCACCGTAAACATAAGGATTTCCCTCAAACTGCAGCGCAAAATCCACGATTTGCTGACGAAGCTCTTCCTCAGAAAGTACCTCCTCTGCCTCTGCAGTCTCTGTCATCCCAGCTACAAATGCCTCGCCCGCCTTTTCCACAGCAGCCTTAGTCGCTGCAAACGCAGTCTGTGGAAAAATCATCTGAGAACAGACCGTTATACACATTGTCATTCCGCAGATCAGTTTTTTCATTTTATTTTTTAACATTCATACACCTCTCAATTTATATAAAATCGCCCTTCAAAATGTTACATTTATATTAAGCATATGTAACAATTACGCATAATATCACAACAATCTGTTACCGTCAATTTTGCTCCCACAAATAAAAAAATCGCCTTTTCCGTGAAATCCAACAACTTCCCCATGACATCCCCAACTAATTTCGTCATTCCCGTCAGTCTTGTACACAAAATACACATAATCTTAAAACCATGGAACCAAATATTTCGCATACTACACTGAAATTCTCAATAATATAGTAGAAATCCCCCAGAGCAGAGGGCATCCTATGTCAAACAGACCAAAATTCACCGCCGCTATTCTGGCTTTTTTTCTTATTATCTGCTTCACATTTTCCTGGCTTTTCAGTCATGTCTTCTCCGAAAATGCCCGCTTCGAAAACTTCGCGGAGTCCATATTTGAAAAAGAGGTTTCCGGAAACGCCCTGAACCTTCATTATTCCCTGGCTTATCCGGAAAAACAGGGCATCTCACGCCCCCGCGCTACCCTTGGCACAATACATCCCAACAATGAAAAAGCCTCTGCCCAGTGCCAGGAATATGTAAAAAAGCTGAAAAAATTTTTCCAGTCAAAGCTCAGTACTTCCAATCGCCTGACCCTTGATCTGCTCCTCCTTTACTACCACACCGAAGCCTCTCTGGGCGACAATTATCTTTTGGAAGAGCCGCTTAGCCCAAGCCTCGGGATCCAGGCGCAGCTACCTGTACTGCTGGCGGAATACTCCTTCTACACCAATCAGGACATCACCGACTACCTGAATCTGCTCTGCAGCACAAAAGAATATTTCCAGAGCATTCTCGCCTTTGAACAGACAAAATCTGATGCCGGATTTTTTATGTGCGACGAAACCCTGGAACGCATTCAGGACCAGTGCCGTGCTTTTATTCAAAACCCGGATTCCAATTATATGCTGGAAATTTTTTCTCAGAAACTAAAAGCCTATGGAAAGCTTTCCGAAAAGGACCAGGAACAGCTGAACCTGACCCATAAACAGATTCTGAAGGAAAAGGTTCTCCCCGCATATCAAACGCTGATAGAAGGTCTGGAGCAACTTCGGGGAACAGGCAAAAATACCGGAGGACTGGTCAATTTTTCCGGTGGAAAGGAATATTACCAATATCTTCTAAAAAGCCAGGTGGGAATCTACATACCTGTGGAAAAACTGGAAAAGCGCCTCACCCAGCAGCTTTCCACCGATTCTCAGGAAATTTCAGAACTTTTGAAACAGCATCCACAACTTCTCACATTGCTAAATGAGAAAATGGATTTGCCAGATATGGAGCCCACACGGGTCATGGAGCTTCTGGAAAAAAATATTCAGCAGGATTTCCCCTCCACTGCTTCTGTAGATTTCGAAATCCGGTCTGTACATAAATCCATGGAAGAATTTCTCAGCCCGGCGTTTTACCTGACACCGCCAATGGACACAGGAGCGCCAAATGTTATTTACATCAATCATGGACGGCAAATTTCCAATCTGGAGCTTTTTACCACGCTGGCGCACGAAGGCTTCCCCGGTCATCTTTACCAGACCGTTTATTTCGGACGACAAAGTCCATCCCATATCCGGTATCTCATCGATTACAGCGGATACGTGGAAGGCTGGGCCACTTATGTGGAAAGTTACGCGTATGATTATGCAGCAGATTATCTGTCTGCCGGCACCTTATCCTCACAGGAAGCTTCTGCTTGCACGCGACTTTCCTGGCTGAACCGCAGCGTGAATCTGTGCATTTACTCCCTGTTGGATGTGGGAATCCATTACCACGGCTGGACTCCTGCGCAAGCCGCCCGCTTCCTGAAACTTTTCGGAATCCGTGATGCTGCTGTCACGGCCGAGATTTACCGATATATCACCGAAACACCTGCTAATTATCTGAAATACTATGTGGGATATCTGAATTTTCTGGATCTGAAAGAAGAACAGCAATCCCTCCTTGGCGAAAACTTTGATCTGAAAAGTTTTCATCAGAAGATACTGGAAATCGGCCCTGTGCAGTTTCCGGTTTTGCGAAAATACATGAACGAGAAATTGTGATTGCCTCTGAAGCTGCAGTATTTTCGCCCGGCTTCTGCCTGCCAGATCCACGCGCAATATTACCCGAAAATTCCCGAAATGCTGTAACATTTTTTTAAATATTTATGTAATAACTTCTTTCTTTGAGCACAATAATTTGCTATAATGAACTCACATTGAAAATATGCAGGAGCAATCTGATTTTCTGATCCTGCTGGTCATATTTTCCTACATTAGAGAAGGGCAAAATCATGAAAAAACGAGATAATCTCCCATTAAATTATAAAGAACGACTGAATTCCAGAACCAGCTTTCTGGTATCCGTCGCGGTTCTGGTGGTTCTCTGCCTGGTGTTTAACCAGATGGACTACACCATGATCCGCCAGCCAGCTGCCCAGGCGAAAAAGGC
Source organism: Ruminococcus sp. Marseille-P328 (assembly GCF_964249465.1). Taxonomy (NCBI): domain Bacteria; kingdom Bacillati; phylum Bacillota; class Clostridia; order Eubacteriales; family Oscillospiraceae; genus Ruminococcus; species Ruminococcus sp. Marseille-P328. Next base: position 23,959 of record NZ_CAXUBQ010000020.1, read on the forward strand.
AGCTGACTTACAAAAACAGAAGGAAGAAGAGGCAGCTGCCACCACCCAGGAAGTCACTACAGCCACAGTTCTTGCAGTTGGGGATAACCTGGTTCAGCCAAGTCTTCTTGCATCCGGTCAGTCAGAAACCGGCGCCTGGAATTATGACAGTGTTTATGCTAATCTGAAATCCGATATACAGGCTGCCGACATTGCTATGGTCAATCAGGAAACACCTTTCACCACAGACCACAGCGCAGTCAGCGGTACCGCGCCTTACGCCACTCCTACAGAGGTTGGCGACGCACTTATAAATGCCGGATTTAATGTAATCACATCTGCCACAGCACTGATCGATGACAATGGTTCTTCCATGATCAACGAAACTTTAAATTACTGGGAAACCAGCCATCCGGATGTCACTCTGGTTGGTATTCATAAAAACCAGTCCGGTATAGACGCTCCGAAGATTGTAGAAATTAACGGAATCAAGATTGCGTTCCTTAACTATACCTTCCCGTCATATGGAAGCCAGACTGTAAGCTCCGGCGACAGCACCGATAATTCTGATGGTTCTGCAAACGACTCTGCCAGCTCGGATACTTCCGACAGTTCAACAGGAGATGCAGACAGTTCTGGAAGTACAGATACATCCACTTCCGGAAAAGGCTCTATGATTGACACGTTCAGCACTGCCGATGTTGCAGCCGCCATCAAACAGGCCAAAGCTTCCGCAGACTGTGTGATTTTCTCTGCAAACTGGGGCAAGACCGAAGAACCAATGCCTACCGAATACGAAAAAGAATGGGCCAACTTCCTTATGGAGCAGGGTGTTGACGTTGTGATCGGAACCAATCCGAATGTGCTCCAGCCATATGGCTACCTTACAGATGACTCTGGTCACAACATGCTGATCTACTACTCCCTTGGCAACTTCGTTACCGGTCAGGAAACACTGAAGCAGCTTCTTGGCGGAATGGCAGCCTTTACCATTCAGAAGACTGTAGACGGCGACCAGACCAGCATCCAGATCCAAGATGCCACACTGACACCGCTGGTTATGCATTACAGCTACGATACCCTGGAATATGCACCATATAAGCTGGACGATTATACAGACGCTCTAGCATCTGCACACAGCGTCCGCCAGTCCATCGGAGATGAGTTTTCCCTGGAAAACCTTCAGACAAAATATGATGAAATCATGTCCATGAACGTCACACCATCTACTAAGACGGATCTTCTGGATGTCACATTTGATTCCGACGGAAATATGCTGGATTCCAACGGAAATTACGTGGAGGATAATGATTCCATCACCTCCTCCTGGTACTATCAGACACTTGCCACCCAAAGCAGTTCCAGTTCTGACGGCTCTGGATCAGACAATTCCGGAGCAGACGCATCTGATGACAATTCAGAAGGTTAAATGTCACTGTTCACCGGTAACGTTCCGCGAGGTGTTTGTGTGAACAAAGTTCATACAAAACCCGAAACCTTTGACGCGAAATCATGCGAATGCATGATTTCTATGCATTACGAAGAGCGTTTCTGTGAACAGAGTTAGCAGAACCAAAAATAAATTACGCCCCATACCAGGTTCAATATTACTAATGACAAAATCTGCAGTACTATTATATATAGGCTGCAGATTTTTGTTATTCCGGCATTCCAAACATTTTTTTGTCATCAAATGGCTGGTATACAATTCCTATTTACTGCAAATCAGATAGTATCTATGTCTTATTGTCACGAAAACCAGTCATTTATCACATATAGGTTGTTTTTTCAGACAAAATCAGATAAAATTTATAGTAGAGTAGTAACGATTCCGCACATTCACAGTGATATCCTTCTGGATACACAGAAATCATGTTTTATACGATTTCGCGCCGCATTTCTCGTTTTTTCTGTGAACTTCGTTCACAAAAACACCTCGCGGAATAATGTCTGCTGAATCGTTATGTAGAATAATTAATAAAATCATTTTCGGACAATAACTGTACAAATTAACGAAACCACTATGTCTGCTCACACAGGCACCACCAGATATGAAATCCATGGTTTCTGCGCCAATGCACTCCTGCTATTGGCATCAGGTGGCATTCGTTTACATAATTTTTCCAGTCATTGACCGGTCAAAAAGAAAGGAGTTACAATATGGGACTTATTAAAGCAGCACTTGGCGCCGCAGGCGGTACACTTGCAGATCAGTGGAAAGAATTTTTCTACTGTGATGCCATCGACAATGACGTTCTGGCAGTAAAGGGGCAGAAGCGCACATCCAAACGTTCCTCCAATACCAAGGGAAGCGACAACATTATCACCACCGGATCCGGAATCGCAGTCGCAGACGGACAGTGTATGATGATCGTAGAGCAGGGCAAGATCGTTGATATCTGCGCAGAGCCAGGCGAATACACCTACGATGCTTCTACCGAGCCAAGTATTTTCTCCGGAAATCTGGGCGACGCCATCATGAACACTTTCCACACTATTGGCAAGCGTTTCACATTCGGCGGTGACACTGGCAAAGACCAGCGTGTTTACTATTTCAATACCAAAGAACTGGTGGACAATAAATTCGGAACTCCGAACCCGATTCCATTCCGTGTTGTAGACCAGAACATCGGACTGGACATTGATGTTTCTGTCCGCTGCAGCGGTGTTTATTCCTACCGCATTGCAGACCCACTTCTCTTCTATTCCAACGTCTGCGGAAACTTTGAACAGCAGTACGACAGAGAGCAGATCGAGGGACAGCTGAAAACAGAATTTATCTCAGCTCTTCAGCCGGCATTTGCCAGCATTTCCCAGCAGGGAATCCGTCCAAGCGCACTTCCGGCTCATGCAATGGAGCTCTGTGATGCCATGAACCAGGCTCTCACCCAGAAATGGAGTCAGCTTCGTGGTCTCGTGATCGTATCTGTTGCCATGAATCCGATCACTCTTCCTGAGGAAGATGCCCAGATGATCAAAGAAGCTCAGCGTATGGCTATCCTCCGCAATCCTGCCATGGCAGCCGCTACTCTTGCAGGAGCACAGGCAGACGCCATGAAGACAGCAGCAGGCAACGCTGGCGGTGCCATGACCGGTTTCATGGGCATGAATATGGCAGGCATGACTGGCGGTTTTAACGCACAGAATCTTTACGCTATGGGACAGCAGCAGGCAGCTCAGGCACAGCAGATGGCCCAGCCACAGCCAAATCCGGCCGTATCCCAGGCTCAGGCAGGCGGTTCTGCTCCGGCAGCCGACCAGTGGAAATGCTCCTGTGGTGCTTTGGTTTCCGGTAATTTCTGCCCGGAATGCGGCGCGAAAAAGCCTCAGACACCTGCAGCAAATGCAAGCTGGACCTGTTCCTGCGGCGCTGTAAATACAGGCAAATTCTGCACCAACTGCGGTTCCCCGAAACCGGCTATGAAGCCTCGGTACCGCTGTGACAAGTGCGGCTGGGAACCGGAAGATCCAACCAATCCGCCGAAATTCTGTCCGAACTGTGGCGATCCATTTAATGAAAACGATACCCAGTAAAAAAGCAGCATAAAAGGAGATGAACTATGTCCGATTTACTTGAATATAAATGCCCCTGCTGCGGCGGAGCAATCGAATTCAACAGTACGCTCCAGAAGATGAAATGTCCTTACTGCGACACTGAATTTGATATGGAAACCGTCAAAGAATTTAACGAAGCAGCAGCTAACCAGCAATCTGATGAATTGAACTGGGAGAGTGCTTCAGACAACTCCTGGAAGGAAGATGAAGCCAGCGGAATGTCCGTTTACATATGCCAGTCCTGCGGCGGGGAAATCGTTGCCGATGAAAGCACAGGTGCTTCCTCCTGCCCATTCTGCGGCAATCCAGTGGTAATGTCCGGCAAATTTTCCGGTACCCTACGTCCGGATTTTATCATTCCGTTTAAGCTGGACAAAAAGGCAGCCAAAGAAGGTCTGGTCAAACATCTTCACGGCAAAATCCTTTTACCCAAAGTATTTAAAAAGGAAAATCACATTGACGAGATCAAAGGTGTTTATGTGCCTTTCTGGCTTTTTGACACCGACGCTTCTGCAGATATCCGCTATCATGCCACCAAGACCCGTTTCTGGAGTGACAGCGACTATGATTATACGGAAACCAGCCATTACTCTGTTTTCCGTGCTGGAAACATCGGGTTCGACCAGATTCCGGTAGACGGTTCTTCCAAAATTGACAATGATTTAACAGAGTCTCTGGAGCCTTACGTAATTTCCGAGGCTGTGGACTTTGCCACTCCTTACCTGGCAGGATACGTTGCGGACAAATATGATGTATCCGCAGAAGAATCTGCTGAGCGCGCTAACCAGCGTGTGAGAAAAGCCGCTGAGGATGCTTTTCGCGATACGGTCATCGGTTATGACAGCGTTACCCCTGAAGATACCCGTATTCAGTTAAAAGGCGGTAAAACCCACTATGCCCTTTTCCCGGTATGGCTTCTTTCCACCACCTGGAAGGGCAACCACTATCTGTTCGGCATGAACGGACAGACTGGTAAATTTGTAGGAAATCTGCCTGTAGATAAAGGTATTTTCACTAAATGGTTCCTTGGACTTACTGCAGGTTTTTCCGTTGCTGCTTACGCCATTGCATGGCTGATTCACACATTTTGTTAAGGAGGAACATGCCATGAAAAAACAATCATTTGGAATTATTCTGGCGGCAGCGCTGGGAGCAGGAAGCCTTTTCAGTGCAGTTATTCCAGGCACGGATGCGCTTTTTACTACTGCTTTGCCAGGTACGGGAGCTGTTACGGTACAGGCCGCAGCTTCCAACAGCTTTGGCGGATCCGGCAGTGAGGAAGATGACTCTTATCAGGACTTTGCAGCCTCCGAATTTTCCCTTGTCCTGGACGAGGCGGATCTTCTCACAGATGAAGAAGAATCCCAGCTTCTGGATAAGCTGGAAGCCATCACCGGGGAATACAATCTGGAAGTGGCAGTTGCCACAGTAGAGTCGAAAGACGGCAATGAGATGAACTACTTTACAGATCATTTCTTCGATGAGAATGGTTACGGAACCGGCGAAAACCACGACGGAATCCTGTTCATGGTCAGCATTGGCGACCGTGAATGGCACATTACCACCCACGGATATGGTATGACTGCGTTTAACGATGACGGACTTGCTTATCTGAAGGAAAATGTAGAGCCTCTGTTAAAGGATGAAAACTTCTACGGCGCTTTCGATACCTACGCAGATCTGTGTCAGGATCTGTTGGAAATGGCTGCTAACGGGGAGCCTTATACAGAGCCCTTTTCTCCCATATGGATTCTCATTTCCCTGGGAATCGGTCTTGTGCTTGCGTTTCTGTGCACCATGGGCATGAGAGCCCAGCTGAAAAGCGTACGGACACAGGACAGCGCAGTGGATTATGTGCGCCAGGGAAGTATGGAACTGACAAGATCAAACGATATTTTCCTGTATCACACAGTTACCAAAACAGCGAAACCGAAGGATAGTGACAGTTCCTCCGGCAGCTCAGACAGCGATCACGGAGGTACAGGCGGAAGCTTCTAAAAAAGATTCCTTCTTGCAGAATTCTCCGCCTGCGGCAGGTCACCTTGAACGACACCTCCCCCATCCGCCGCAGTGCGATTCTGCCTGGTAATAGGAAATTCCAACAGCATTTTCTATTACAACATAAAAAAGAACTCGATTCATACATGGCAAATAAATGTACTTAGAGCCTCTTTGAAAAAGACTCCCGCATTTATTTACTTTGAATCGAGTTCTTTTTATATATCAGCTAAACAGACATTTCACCTGCCGGCAGCATCACCATATAGGAAAGCCAGCCGGATCAGTCGTCTTCCATCTCCTCTTTCTTCTTTGCAGTCTCAAACACATAGTCATTTCCCGGAAGAACGGCGTTCAGCAGGATTCCTACAATTGCAGCAAGTGCAAGTCCTGTAAGAGTAATATGTGCGCCTGCGATGGTAAATGTAAGTCCATCGGAAATGCCAAGACCACAAACCAGGATAACCGCTGTAATAACCAGGTTACGAGAACGTGTCAGGTCTACTTTGTTCTCAACTACATTACGGACACCAACAGCAGAGATCATTCCATAAAGAATAAAACTGATACCACCGATGATCGCAGACGGAAGGGAACTGATCACCTCAGCCATCTTCGGGATAAAGCTGAGGATAACTGCATAAATAGCAGCCAGACGGATTACCTTCGGGTCGTAAACACGGCTCAGAGCAAGAACACTGGTGTTCTCTCCGTAAGTTGTATTTGCAGGTCCACCGATCAGTGCTGACAGAGAGGTTGCAAGTCCGTCACCCAGAAGTGTACGGTGAAGCCCCGGGTCTTCGATGAAATTGCGGTCAACCGTTGCGGAAATAGCAGAAATATCGCCAATGTGCTCCATCATGGAAGCAATTGCGATCGGTGCCATTGCAAGGATTGCAGTAATGTTAAATTTGCAGAGGAAGAATTTCGGAATACCTACGATCGGCGCACTTGCTACTCCTGCAAAGCTGAGGATAGCACTTCCATCTACGTTTGTCATACCCAAGGCATTCATGATCAGGGCAACCACATAAGAAACAACAATACCCATCAGAATCGGAATAATACGGAACATTCCAACGCCCCAGATGTTGAAGAAAATAACAGTTCCAAGTGCGATCAAAGCAAGGATCCAGTTCTGGGATGCGTTGCTGATTGCAGACGGTGCAAGGCTAAGACCAATACAGATAATAATCGGACCAGTTACAACCGGAGGCAGATAACGCATGACGCGCTTTACGCCAATTACCTTAACGATCATTGCAAGTACCAGATACAGAAGTCCTGCTACAAACACACCACCGCATGCATATGGAAGCTTCTCTCCATAAGACATGTTGGCAAAAATTCCGGTGTCAAGCTCTGCAACGGTGGCAAATCCGCCAAGAAATGCAAATGATGAGCCCAGGAATGCAGGTACCTTCAGCTTAGTCAGCACATGGAACAGAAGTGTTCCGAATCCGGCACAGAACAGGGTTACCTGAATGGATAAGCCCTCACCGTGAAAATAGTTGTTTACCAGGATCGGCACCAGAATGGTAGCGCCAAACATGGCGAACATATGCTGGAGCCCCAGAATCAGCATCTGTGGGATTCCCAGCTTTTTGGCATCATAAATGCCCTCAACTCTGAATTTCATAAATATAGTTCCTCCTTTTCCCTTAGAGCGTGTTTGAAAAAGGCTTTCTGCAAGATGTGCGTCACAATTTGTGGGAGATTTTGTCCGGATGAAGGCGCCGTAGCGGGCTACGGCAACTGAATTCGGGCAAAATATACCGCAAAGTGGGGCGTGCAGATTGCGGGAATGATTTTTCAAACACGCTCTATCGCCTGTTCACGACCTGACTGGTAACGCGCTTCACAATGCACAGAAATCATACATTCGCATGATTTCTTCCAATACGGTCTATACTGTGAACAGCAATCTTGTTATAGTATAAAGTATGCGACAATTTTTTACAATTATTGACTTTCTATAGAAAGTGCGATATGATTTTTACAGTATTCCCATAAAGCATTTTCAATACGCTATAGAGCCTATTTGAAAAAAGTTCTGAAGGGATTGTTAGTTCCTGTTCACTGGTAACGTACCGCGAGGTGTTTTTTGTGAACAAAGTTCACTGAAAACCCGAGAATGAAGTTTGCGCAGCAAACGCTACTTCTTGTGCTTGTCACAAGAAGGTTCGTCTTTCTGTGCATCGCGAAGCGTGTTACTGATCACGGAGTGAACAGTAACGATTGTTATTGCATAGGGCAATGGCAACTTTATCACACTACGGAGGTTTTTATCATGTCAAATTTTTCAGATATGGACAATGTTTTTATTATGGATCACCCGCTGATCCAGCATAAGATTTCCATTCTTCGTAATAAGGAGACCGGAACAAATGAATTCCGCAAACTTATTGAGGAGATTGCAGTTCTTATGGGTTTTGAAGCTCTTCGCGATCTTCCCCTTGAGGATGTTGAAGTTGAGACTCCTATTGAGACTTGCAGAACTCCTATGATTTCTGGTAAGAAGCTTGCTGTTGTTCCTGTACTTCGTGCAGGTCTGGGTATGGTAAATGGTATCACCACTCTGGTTCCGTCTGCCAAGATCGGTCATATTGGTCTTTACCGTGACCCGGTTACTCATGAGCCTCATGAGTACTATTGTAAGCTTCCGGATCCTATCGACCAGCGTCTCATCGTTATGGTTGACCCCATGCTTGCAACTGGCGGCTCTGCTATCTCCGCCGTTAACTTCATCAAACAACATGGTGGAAAGAGCATTAAATGTATGTTTGTTATCGCTGCTCCGGAAGGTCTGAAACGACTTCATGAGGTGCACCCGGATGTGCAGATCTATGTAGGACATCTGGACAGAGAACTGAACGACCGCGCTTATATCTGCCCGGGACTTGGCGATGCAGGCGACAGAATTTTTGGTACTAAATAGATTTTTGACCAGAGCATATTTAAAAAAGACTGAATTCCGGAAATTATCTCATTTCCAGAATTCAGCCTTTTTTTGCCCGATCATGCTTTTTCCATCTTCGCCTTATACTCTACGCAAAGCATGGTAATATCATCAAACTGCGGTGCCTCTCCCACAAAAACATCAATATCTTTTTTCACTTCAGGCAGAATTTCTGATGGTGTTCTGTCTTTTACACGATTCAGAACCTGCTCCAGACGCTCCATTCCATAAAGCTGATTTTCTACATTTGTAGCCTCAGTCACACCGTCTGTATACTGGAAGATCAAATCTCCCACATCCAGCGTCATACTGCCGGCTTTATAGTTCATATCTTCAAATCCAGCAAGGACAAAGCCTGGACGGATCTTATATGCCTCAAAACTGCCGCCTGCTTTACAGATAAATGGCATTTCATGTCCAGCATTTACGAAACAGAACTCTCCTGTCACCAGATCCAGCACACCTTCAAAAGCAGTGATAAACAAGCCTTCACTGTTTGCCTCACAAAGAAGATTATTTACAGTAGAGAAAACCTCCCCCAAATCTCTTCCTGGTGTAGTGTGATCCTTGATAAGCGTTTTTCCAATGACCATAAAGAGCGCAGCCGGAACACCTTTTCCGGATACATCGGCCATAACAATTGCCAGATGTGTCTCATCTACCATGAAGAAATCGTAAAAATCACCGCCAACTTCCTTTGCAGGTGTCATAGTTGCATAAATATCAAATTCCTTACGATCCGGAAAAGCCGGGAAAATACATGGCAGCATGGATGCCTGAATATTCCTGGCGATATCCAGCTCAGTGCCGATTCGCTCCTTCTCAGCAGTCACTTTGGACAGATTGGCAATGTAATTTTCAAGCTCTTCCATCATAAAGTTGAAAGAGTCACTTAGTGCCTCGATCTCATCACCAGTTTTCATAGTAATTCTCTGATTCTCAAACTTTCCGCTCTCTGTAATCTCCTGGGTAAAATCAGCCAGCCTGCTGATCGGTCTGGTGATTGTCTTTCGCACAAAGACAATATACGCAGCCATCGTCACTGCGATAATGCAAAAAGAAATCAGCAGCATATTGATAAGAAAGGAATTCAGATAATTCCTGACCTCTTTCATATCCAGAATATACTGAATTTCTGCCAGAGCCTTTCCATTCTCGTCCAGAATCACCGAAACGCCCGTGTAATTATAGCCATAGCTGTTGTCCGTCACAAGCGGATGATCCACACCTTTATTCTGCTGATACTGGTTCCATATGGTAATATATTTCTCCATGTCAGCAGGATCATCAGGATTTGCAGCATCAGTGTACAAAATGTCACTTCCATAGGCGATCTGATTCGCAGGATCATCTCCCATTTCCTCAACCAGGGCATCTATGTAGAAATGAACACTGTCTTCATCCGGAACAACCAGAGACAGATATGTAACATCGCCGTCCTTTTTCAGCTTGTTAAACAACGTAACCATTTCCGAATATTCTTCTGTCTTGTCCCCACCTTCTGCCAGGATTTTCTTCACATCCGAAACCGACATCATATCTGCAATACTATTGCTGTTCGTCATTACCCTCTGTGCATATAGATTTTCCAGATAGGATCTGGAGCTTCTATAGCTGAAAAGAGAAATGGCAATGGTAAGGATTACACCGATCACGCCAAGTGAAAGTATAAATTTAGGAAGAAGTTTTATTTTCATTTGCAATTCCTTTCCTTAACTTTCTTAAAATAGACCTCTGCATCACACTTGCAGCGTCCTTTGCAATATGGACAATAAAGTTCTTTTTTATTATACCAGATCATCTTTGCAGAAAAAAGATGAACAAACTTACATTCCTGAAGTGCCCTTTCCAGAGGAACTTTACCGCCTGCATTCCAGCAGATGATAAACACTTCCCCTATGCCCTTCTCCACAAACTGATTCAATGCATAGTTCATAAGCCCAACTGCCAGACCCTGTCTGCGAAATGCTTCTTTTATTCCTACTGACTGAATCTTGCCAACAGGTGCCAAAGTATCCTGCTGGCATACCTGTTGGATTTTCTGTTCCGTAAGCCTGGTATCCTCTGCAATCTGCTTCTCATTGGTAAGATAGTAATAAATATATCCTGCAAGTTCTCCTTCTGCAGTTCTCAGCAGAAGGAATGCCCGTTCACTGCTTCCAATAGCCTGCTCAAGCTCTTCTTTCTGATACAGATTTTCGCCTACGCACCGGTCCATAAGCTGCAGTGTTTCCTCAATATCCTCTTTTTCCAATGAACACAGACAAAATTCTCTGCCAGAAGCCCCAAACCTCCCTGTCTTTTGTGTCATAAGCTTCCCTTCTCACAGGACAAAATCTGCATGCCCATTGTAATCTCCGATTCCTCACTCAGAATCAGCTGCTGAAGCTCTTCATAATTCTTCTTCAGCCAGTTCTGCCAGTCCTGATATTTTCTGTTATCCGGTTCTTCTGCCAGCAAGATTTCCACATCCTCGGGCAAATAGGAAAAAAAGGTCTGGAAAATATCTTCTTTTTGCTGCTGTTCGCCTTTGGCAGCGGAAATCCCCTTGCACCAGACATGGATATGATCGTATCCGCAGTTGGTCAGCCAGCCGGGAACGGCCTGACCGGTTTCTCTTTTTCCTGCGTATTTGTCCTCTTTTAAGATATCCAGAAACTGTCCAAGAAGATTCTTTTCATCTGGAGCCAAAGTGGATATGCGGTCATTGCTTTCTGTGATAAAAATCACTCCGCCTTTTTTCAAAAAATTCTTCAATGTGCGAAGCAGCTTTTCCCCATCATGCAAATGCATTAATACAAAAGAAAGACAGATCAGATCAAATTCTCTGTCTTCCGGTTCCGTGCATAGCTTCTGAAAATCCGCGGAAAACGAATCCCGATCCACATCCATCTGATAAAAAGAAAATTTAGTATTTCCGTACTGACTGTTGGCTCTTTCCACAAGCTGCTGATTATACTCCAGGCCAATCACCCTGGAAATCCTGTCATCTGAAAAGCGGTGAAAGGTTCGGGCTCCATCATTGCAACCAATATCCAGAACAGAAAGTTCTGGCTTCCCCTTAAAAAAATGCTCTAACGCAGGTTTCTCTGCCTGTGACAACAGCAAATTCTGTCTTCTCAGTCGTTCCCTCTCTTTTTCTTCCTGAAATACTAACTGACTTTGCACTACTTGTCTCCTTGTCCGTCAAAATTTACGCTCTGAATAATAACCGCTTCGCATTCTCTTCCGTCACTGCAATTACTTCTTCTGCAGTAATTCCCTTAATCTGCGCCAGGGCTTCTGCAACATAGGGCAGATTCAAGGAAGAATTTCTCCTGCCTCGATTGGGCTCCGGTGCCATATAAGGGCAGTCCGTTTCCAGAACGATCTGGGACAGCGGCGCTATGGCAGCTACTTCTTTCAGCTTCTTTGCATTTTTGAAAGTAAGCACGCTGCCAATGCCAAGATAAAGTCCCATTTTCAAATATTCCGCCGCAATCTCCTTACTGTAGGAAAAACAGTGAATGATTCCGCCGGACATATCTTTTTTCATATATTCCTTTACAATCTCCAGAGTGTCCTCGGCTGCATCCCGGCTGTGGATCATAAATGGCAGCTTCTCCTCCCTGGCAATGTCCATCTGGGCCCGGAACATCTCCTGCTGCTGTTTATGCTCCGCCGCTTCCTTATGCCAGTAATAGTCCAGACCAATTTCTCCGATGGCGACCATTTTCTTCAAATGGGAAAGACGCCGGATCTCATCCAGAGTATCCTGTGTCATAATTCCTGCATCGTCGGGATGAACCCCCACTGCGCCATACACAAAAGGATACGCTTTTATCAATTCCAAGGTCCCGCCAAATCCCCCGGCTGACGCGCACACATTTACAATACAGCCCACTCCCCCGTCTTTCATGGAAGAAAGGAGCTGATCTCTGTCTTCGTCAAATGCCTCATCATCATAATGTGCATGTGTATCAAATATCATTTTTCTGCCTCATTTTTCTTTGAAATACAACAATTATAGCATACTAAAATCATACCAGTAAAGTGTTATAAACCTCTTTTTGGAAGTTCTATTTTAGTTGTTACTGTGAATAGAACGAACATCGAACTATTTTAAACACAATTTCAAAAACACAAAAAATACTTGACAATTCAGAAGATTCGACAGATAATGTGAAGCTTGAAAAAATTGATATTCCTTATGTCTAGGTACCAGGCGGTAGCATTTTTGCATATATAAACGGAGACAGTACCGGAAAAACAGTTCTTCTCAGATCCGACATCGATGCACTTCCCATACTGGAATCCGAGACTAATCTAAAGAATAAAAAAGTATGTATTTCCAAAAATCCTGGTGTTATGCATGGCTTCGGCCATGACGGCCACATTGCTATGCTTCTTAGCGCCGCAAAAATACTGAAGAATATGGAAGCATCCCTAAATGGACGCGTTGTCCTTATGTTTGAGGAAGGAGAAGAAGGACATCGGAATATAGAAAAGCTTTTGGCTTATATGGCAGAAAAGGACATGAAGTTTGACACCTGCTACGCCTCTCATGTGCGTTGGGACATTCCCACAGGAAAACTTTCCTGCTGCCAGGGTTCTGCCATGTCAGGTCTTTACCACTTCGTACTTGAAATAAATGGAAAAGGCGGACACGGTTCCAGACCGGATCTTGCTCACAGTGTAATTGACTGTTTCCATGACATATATTCCAACCTTGATACACTCCGGTTAAAATACATAAAACCAAACACCGTTCTGACCTGGTCTCTGGGCTCTGTCAATGCAGGAGCAACCTTTAACCTGATTCCCGACAAGCTTACCTGCGAGGGAAGCATCCGAATGATGGATCGAAGCAGCGGAGAAGAATTTATCAAAGAATTTGAACGAATTGTTGCTGCAATTTGTCCTCTTAATTACTGTACCTACCAGTTTAAATTGCTGGAACAGCTTTTACCTACAGAGAACTATCCTGCATGCAGAAAAACCTATATTGATTCTATCAAGAAACAGATCGGCGAAGATGTCATATATGATTGTGAGCCATGGATGGCATCTGAAACCTTCAGTTATATGTGCAGCCTGTTTCCAGGTGTAGAAACCTTCGTGAGAATAAAAAATGACGAATTAGGTTCCGGCGCTAATCACCATACCCCGGAATTTGATCTGGACGAGGACGGACTTATCTATGGTACTGCCGCTGCCGTCAGCTACGTTTTGGAATACTTGGAAAACACGCCTGACACTTCTGCTTTTGAACCTGCATACAACAGCATCAGCGAACTGATTGCGACATTTGGTCAACAGCCAGGAAGTACCGAATATATGGATTTGATGCTGAACAGCAACAATTTCGGAATTGACGGTACTGCAGAGCTGCTTGCAAATGTAATTCGTAAAAATTTCGAATTATAGATCTTCCTAGAGCGTGTTTGAAAAAGGCTTTCTGCAAGATGTGCGTCACAATTTGTGGGAGATTTCGCTCGGATGAGGGCGCCGTAGCGGGCTACGGCAACCGAATTCGGGTGAAATCTCCCGCAAAGTGGGGCGTGCAGATTGCGGGAATGATTTTTCAAACAGGCTCTAATGTACTTATGCTGCCTCACGCCGCATATTTTACCGATCAGGCACTGGAAGATATGGTGCACAATTCACTGATTGTAACAAGCCAGTATTTTAAAACTATGAAAGAGCAGCCATAAGCAGTCTTCGTCAGCCCACAAACTAAGAATCCCCTCCACAAAAGCAACTGCTGCATAGTGGAGGGGATTCTCATTTACTATAAAATTTATGAATATTTACTGCCTTGCACAATTTCCAGCTTCCCCGGTCATAATCTCAATGCCATGACCAAGAGCTCCAATAATGTATTCCAGACTCTCCTTTACTGCTTTCGGACTGCCTGGAAGATTAATGATCAGAGTCTTTTTCCGGATTCCGGCTGTGGCGCGGCTGAGCATGGCGCGTTTTGTGATCGTCATGCTGTAGGCGCGGATGGCTTCCGAGATTCCTGGAACCTTACGTTCTGTGATATCTTCGGTGGCCTCCGGCATAACATCCCGCGGGGAAAAACCTGTTCCACCAGTAGTCAAAATCAGTTCTGCCTGATTCTCATCTGCGATTTCCGCCATTCGTCTGGAAAGCATGGCACGGTCATCCGGAAGAATATCCATAGATACTACCTGATAGCCTTCTCTTTCTGCGATTTCCTTAATTGCCGGACCGCTTAAATCTTCCCGCTTGCCCTGAAATCCCATATCACTGGATGTGATAATTGCTACTCGTTTCATTTTTCTCCCCCCTTCGTTTTTATTTCTTTGAATAAAAAATCTCCACTCTTACCGCCAGTTTTCTCTACCAGGTGAATATCCGTCATCACCATATGCTTGTCGATTGCCTTGCACATATCATAAATTGTAAGAAGAGTCACCTGCACACCTGTAAGGGCTTCCATTTCCACACCGGTTTTACCGTCTGTCTTCACAGTGCAAAAAGTGCGGATAATTCCATTTTCTTTTTCAATTTCGAAATCAATGGTACATTTGGTAACCGGCAAAGGATGGCACATAGGTACCAGATCCGAGGTGTGCTTCACAGACATGATCCCGGCAACTCTGGCAACGCCAAGAACGTCTCCCTTTGCCACAGTGCCTGCAGTAAGATGCTCCATGATTTCTGCTCCAACCTGGATAGAACCTGTTGCAATTGCAGTTCTGTGGGTAATCGGTTTATCCGAGACATCCACCATAACAGCATTACCATTTTTATCAAAATGGCTTAGTTTATTACACATAATTCGTCCCTTTTTATAACAATATTAACCTATTGTATTATATTCCGGCTATATCAGATGGACGCTTCCGGTCAAAATCAGCAGATTTCAGATCCTGTCGGCATATTTTTTTCAGGGCTGACTACGCATACATTTCCCTCAGCATCCTCTGCGCAGAGAATCATTCCCTCACTAAGAATTCCTGCAAGTTTCGCTGGTTTTAAGTTGGTTACTACCATAACCTTTTTGCCAACCATTTCCTCTGGTGTATAGTAAGCCTTGATTCCAGATACGATCTGGCGAACCTGGCTTCCAATCTTAACCTGGGAGCAAAGAAGCTTCTTGGATTTCTTCACCGCCTCACAGGCAATAACCTCACCAACCTGGAACTGAAGCTTTGCGAAATCATCAAATGTGATCTCCGGCTTCGCCTCAATATCTACAACCTTCTCCTCTGGCTTTTCTTCCTTCGGCTCTTCTTTCGGTGGATGAAGCTCGTTTACTTTTTCCATAACTTCTTTGATGTCCATACGGGCAAAAAGGATCTCCGGTTTGTCTGTTACCTTGTTTCCTGACGGATACAGTCCAAATGTCTTCAGATCCTCAAGAGTTCTCTCAGAAGCATTTAACTGACCAAGGATTCTCTTTGTTGTGTCCGGCATAAAGGACTCAAGAAGAGTGGTTCCAATGCAAATGCCCTCAACCAGATTGTAAAGAACGGTTGCAAGACGATCCTGTTTGGACTCATCCTTTGCAAGTGCCCATGGCATTGTCTCATCAATATATTTGTTGCAGCGTTTGAAAATAGTGAACACTTCTGTGATGGCATCTGCTACACGAAGTTTCTCCATCTTTGCATCAACCTTTGCAGGAACAGAAAGAATGAAGCTCTTCAGATCATCGTCAACAGGTTCTGTTACGCCTTTATTCTCTACCACGCCGCCAAAGTATTTGTTTGACATGGAGATGGTACGGTTTACCAGGTTTCCAAGAGTATTTGCCAGCTCGGAATTCATACGCTCTACCATCAGCTCCCAGGTGATCACACCATCGTTGTCAAACGGCATTTCATGAAGTACGAAATAACGGACAGCATCAACGCCGAAGAAATCAACCAGCTCGTCTGCGTAGATAACGTTTCCTTTGGATTTGCTCATTTTTCCATCGCCCTGGAGAAGCCACGGATGACCGAATACCTGCTTCGGAAGAGGCAGATCCAGTGACATCAGGAAGATTGGCCAGTAAATAGTATGGAAACGGATGATATCTTTTCCAATAAGATGAAGGTCGGCAGGCCACATCTTGTTAAACAGTTCAGAATTGTCTCCATCGCAATCATAACCGATTCCGGTAATATAGTTGGTCAGGGCATCCAGCCATACATATACAACATGCTTCGGATCAAAGTCTACCGGAATTCCCCATTTGAAAGAAGTTCTGGATACGCACAGATCCTGAAGTCCCGGAAGAAGGAAGTTGTTCATCATCTCGTTCTTACGGGATTCCGGCTGAATGAATTCCGGATGTGTCTTAATGTGCTCGATCAGACGGTCTGCGTATTTGCTCATTTTGAAGAAATAAGCCTCTTCTTTAGCTGGTACGCATGGGCGTCCGCAGTCCGGACATTTTCCGTCTACAAGCTGGGATTCTGTAAAGAAGGACTCGCATGGAGTACAGTACATTCCCTCGTACTCTCCTTTGTAGATGTCCCCTTTTGCATACATTTTCTTGAAAATCTTCTGTACCTGTTTCTCATGGTCTGCATCTGTGGTACGGATGAATTTGTCATAGGATGTGTTCATCAGATCCCAGATATTCTTGATCTGACCGGATACGTTATCAACGAATTCCTTAGGTGTAACACCTGCTTCTTCTGCTTTCAGCTCAATCTTCTGGCCATGCTCGTCAGTTCCGGTCTGGAAAAATACGTCGTAGCCCTGCTGTCTTTTATAACGCGCAATGGCGTCTGCCAGAACCGCCTCGTAGGTATTGCCAATGTGCGGCTTGCCAGATGTATAGGCAATGGCTGTGGTGATGTAATATTTTGGTTTACTCATTGTATTTCCTCCTTTTCTGTGTAACAAAAAGAGCTGGTTAAACTTCTCCTTCCTGTCACAACATAAAAAAACGTCTTCTCAAATATACTGAGAAGACGAGTTATCCCGTGTTACCACTTCTATTCATTCCCGCCTCACGGTACAGATGGAAAAACCATCTTCGGGAATCTCACCGGGTACCTTCATACCCTTACGCTATAACAGGCGTTCCTGTCGCAGCCTAAATTACTTCAACTGCGCCCCTCCAAAGCCATCTTCCATCTGTTCCATACACACCCCCTCTCAGCCTGGAAAAGCAACTCTTAACTGCTCATCTCCCGGGGGATTCTCTGTAATGCGGTACGCAAATGTACTCTCTTTTTCTATGGGTTTGGCTTATAAATTCATATAAAAGAGCGTATCACATTTTAATGGGTTTGTAAACCCAAATTTATCATTTTACAGCGATGCAATATTTATAATTTTAGTGTAAATTTAGCCAAATTACTATTGACAAATTTGCAATTATCTTGTATATTAATATCAGTAACAATTACTATTATCGAGAGAAAGGAGGAATCAGATGGCCACATTGAAATACAGCCGCCAGAGAGAATCTATTAAGGAGTTTCTTACTGGCAGAACCGACCATCCCACCGCTGATTTTGTTTATGAGAATATGAAGCAGATTTATCCAAACATCAGCCTTGGAACTGTATACCGAAACCTCTCTCTTCTCGCTGATCTGGGTGAAATACAGAAGCTTTCCAGCTTTGGCGGAGCAGACCGATTCGATGCCCGCACCGTTCCCCATTGTCACTTTATGTGCACCCGCTGCGGCAGAGTGATGGACGTATTCAGCGAACATATTGATAAAAGCCTTGAGAGTATTGCAGCTGACTTTAAGGATGGTCAGATTTCCGATTATAAAGCAAGATTTTTCGGAATTTGCAAGGAATGCCTGAAGGAAGAGTCTCACTAATCAGTTGAATAAATTTTTCATTTTCTGATCATAGCTATTCTGTAGGGAATTACAGCCGCTCGACAAGCAATGGCCACAGCACCAAACTTTAAGTGAACATTCGATCCTGTTAGAAAAAAGTTTCAATAACTCTTGACAAGCAAGAAACAATATGTTATCATAAAACAGTAATGATTACTATTATTAAAAACTAAATAAAAATTTTATATAAGAAAAGGAGAATTTAATTATGGCTAAATGGGTATGTAGTGTATGTGGTTATGTTCATGAAGGTGACACAGCTCCGGAAGTATGTCCAATCTGCAAGGCTCCGGCTGAGAAATTTACGAAACAGGATGATGAAATGGCATGGGCAGCTGAGCATGTTGTAGGCGTTGCTAAAGGTGTCAGCGAAGACATCCTTGCTGATTTAAGAGCAAACTTCGAGGGCGAGTGCTCTGAGGTTGGTATGTATCTTGCTATGGCACGTGTTGCTCACAGAGAAGGATATCCGGAAGTTGGTATGTATTATGAGAAAGCTGCTTATGAAGAAGCAGAGCACGCAGCTAAATTCGCTGAGTTATTAGGTGAAGTTGTTACAGACAGCACCAAGAAGAACCTTGAGATGCGTGTAGCCGCTGAGAACGGTGCAACAGCTGGTAAGACTGATCTTGCGAAACGCGCTAAAGCAGCTAACCTTGACGCAATCCATGACACAGTTCATGAGATGGCAAGAGACGAAGCAAGACACGGAAAAGCATTCGCTGGTCTGCTTAAGAGATATTTCGGAGAATAATTTTTACCGGGGAATCGCATAAAATAAAGCTTTTTATAAAAGGGAATCACTTTCGTGATTCCCTTTTTGGGCAGACTTCCGTCATTTTTAATATGTAAATCAGGTGTCCCTAACCCATTTTTCACTCTTAAAAACTCTCAAAATGTGTCTCTCCCGTTTCGTTTAATTTGTGCGGACCACAGTCCCTCCCCGCATAGCTTCTCTCGCTATTTTGTACTTAATTTTCTGTAAATTCATACAACGGCATATTGTTCTCATCATATAAAACAATCATCATAACCGCATTCACCTCGCCGGTTGCACTTTCAAAGCATAATAAATAATAGCCGTCACGGTCTAATGATTTCACAATATAACGTTTTTCCTGATTTCCAGATGTAATTGTTCGGATCAGTTTTCCATCTTCGATTCGCCAGCTTCCATTAATCTCAGGCCAGTTGGGATTTATTTCTTCTCTTGTGCGATAGCTGTCATCTGTTCCAAAGCTTCCAAGCTGTTTTGTATTACCATCTGCGTCATATTCATAAAGGTCTCCGGCACCAGTGGTTCCGCCAATTGCCCAGTTGACCGTATAATACCGGAATCTGCATGGAAAAATGGAGGATAATTCCTCTTCTGTTAAAGTCTCAAACTCGTCTGCATGAGCTTTGAAGTAATAAAATCCACTTTCATAGTCATTATCCGCATCTGTATGATTCACATATGCAGCAATAAAATCATCTTTGGATTTTATAACCTTCTCCGCCTGTGCAAGCTCTGCTTCCTGTTTTTTCCTGCTGCTTTCCTGCGCTTCTTCTATTTCATGTTTACTTTTTCTTTCCTTCCTGCCTTCCTCATCTAACGGCGCACCATATCCGCCTTCATCAATTAGCTCTGCGATATTGCCTGCTTCCAATGCAAAGCTATATTTAGATGAACCAAGATTCAGTACACAACGTATATCATTTCCTTCATATAAATATTTCACAATATCTTCTCCTGAAGATCCGCTGACATAAACATTGCCATTGGGTTCCTCACCTAGCAAACCATATTCATATACCGTATTTATACTTCCAACTTTTATTTTCAATTCTTTAGAATCAGAAGAAAAATAAGTAGCAGGGGTATCCTTATACTCTAAAAGTTTAAAAGATAAATCATAACAATAATCAAATTCATCAAAATTAATATATGCTGTGACAAGCACATCACTTCCAGTTGTTGCCGTATTGCTAAAGGTTCCGGAAACAACCGTACTTATAACAGATTGCCCCGTTGCATCCCCGAGGTCATCTACTACCGCAACTTTTCCCCAGGAGTTATTGTTTCCTTCATCCATACTGGAATCCTCTTCTATTTCTGAAACTACCTCTGCATTCTCTTCCCCATAGGAAAGCGTTGGAGACATAAATACACCCCCCCAATGCCAACGCCAGCGCTAATGTTCTTTTCTTCATCCTTTGACCCCCATTTTTTGTAATTTTATTTGAGACTGATAAGTTATTATATAATAATAGGAGGAAGGAAAGCAATTACCTGAAAGCATAGTACAAGAAGAAATTATTACTATTCACGACCTTCTCAGCAACACGCTTCGCGATGCACAGAAGTCATACTTTGCAGGCTTCTCTTACTGTTGCAGGGAGTCCCGGCGGCATCTGCCATTGTGCCGTAATATAAAAAAGAGTTACAGACCGCAAATTGATCGATCTGTAACCCTAAAAATCTTATTAAAATATTACTTGAACGCTATATAAAAAAGTCCTCACAGAGCATTACTCCGAAGCAGTCTCAAAATTCGCCTTCGCCGTATCCACCGAATGCTCTGCCTTATTATCAATATCCACATCATTTCCTGAAAAAGTGCTTCCCGCGAAATCAAGAACTTCATTTCCAGGCAGATTCTCAATGCAGACCGCCGTTCCATTTCCGGTAAATGTATTATTCAGATAGTTGGGCGCTGTACCATAAGCCATGCTGCTGTTAAACTTCAGTGCAATTTTATTATTGGTAAAAGTACAGTCCATTGCATTTACCCAGGCTTCATTATTGGCAATTGCAGCCGTATCCCAACCATTAAAACTGCATTTGGAAAGTAAAGTAAGACAATACGCGTTCACCCCAATTCCAGAATTCCCTTTAAACTGGATTCCTGACATTTCCGCGTAATTTCCATTCAATCCGCGCAAGCTGACGGTTCCTGTGAAAGTAGTCACGTCATCTCCGTCTGAGCTGCCATAAATTCCCCACACATGATTTCCAAAAACAATATCACCATCATAAGTTACTGCCGGAAGATGAAGGTAAACCGGAGTTTCCGATGACACCTCTTCCTCAATGGAAGCCAGCAATGCATTCAGTTCCTCTGTGGTCTCCATAGGCGTATCCTCTGAAAAATAGGTAACTGCTGCCTGCTTTTCAATGGTAAGCCGTGTGCTAAGAGAAATCGTATCTCCGTTTTTCATCGTCAGGTTCCACAAGATATCGTTAGTACCGCTGTCTGAGGTATAAATAATATCAGAAACATATGCTGCATTTGGAAAACTCTCGTTATGAACCGGTTCTACATAATCTACCTTCCGGGAATTTTCTCCAGGTTTTGTATCCACCTTACAGGAAACTACCTTTTCTGTAAATTCTTCCCACGCCAGTTCTCCAGTCTCCTGATCCAGAACATACAGCTGACATGGAAGGGCACTCTCCATTCCCTGTGCCAGTGTATCAGTACGTTCACCCTGGGCATGTCCTGTTACTCCATCATCTTCGGAAAAATTCAACAGCAGTTTATAAGATTTTCCTTTGTCTGTATAAACCACCTGCGCCCCTCCCTCATAGGACTTCGGACGGTGATGCAGGGAAAAAGCTGCTCCAACAGCTGCCAGAAGCACTACCACAGCAGCTGCTCCAAAAGCCGCCTTTCTCCATCGTTTCGGTGCTTTTATCTCCTGTTTTTCCTTCTGGACTGCTGTACAGTGAGGACAAAAAGAAGCGTTGTCCGAAAGAGGCTGTCCGCATTTTATACATTTTTTACTCATATTTTTCTCCTATTACGATATATTTATGGTTAACATACCTTACAGCTAGAGCGTGTTTGAAAAAGGCTTTCTGCAAAATGTGCGTCACAATTTGTGGGAGATTTCGCTCGGATGAGGGCGCCGTAGCGGGCTACGGCAACCGAATTCCGGTGAAATCTCCCGCAAAGTGGGGCGTGCAGATTGCGGGAATGATTTTTCAAACACACTCTAGTAAGTAATTATCCATCTTGTATTATAAATTTACAGGCTTTTTTCCAGAGACCATAAGCTTTTTATGCTTTACAAAACCTCCATCAGATGAAGGATATTCTTGTATCTTTTCTCCGGATTTACCATGGTACAACGCTGGACGATCCTGCCCATTCTTCCGCTGGCAAGCTTCCTGGAGGGATGTTCCCCAGTCAGCATAATGTTCAGCAGAACTCCCAGTGCATAAATATCCGCACGCCCATCAGACTGGGAGAGCCCATACTGTTCCGGTGCTGCAAAGCCTGTGGTTCCAAGAATCTGTGTATCTTCTCTGTTTTCATTTTTATAAATTCTGGAAGCATCAAAATCGATAAGAACCGCTTCGGTTCCACGTATGATCACATTATCTGGCTTTACATCTCTATGTACAACTCCCAGGGAATGAAGCACCCACAAAGCCATGCACAGCTGGCGGGTGATCTGCTTTGCCTGTGCCGCTGTCAAAAGTCCGCCCTGTAAAATCTCCCCCAGCGTATCACCTTGCACATATTCTTCCAGAAGAGCTGTTTTTCCCTCCTTTTCCCCCACCTCCATGATCTGGGGCAGATTGGGACAGGATACCGTAAGAAGCTTCCGGTACACTTCACTGCTGCCGGAAAAATGTCTGAAAATATAGCGGTTTCCGCTTGCCCTGTGGCGTATCAAGGTTACTTCGCCCCGCTCGCTTTTTTTGATCAATGTGACCCTGTCATATTCGTCACAAACTGCGCCTAAAAGACTGTCATAAATTTCCATATTTCTCCTTATCACCAACTATCATTCCCCAAATGGACATATCACCTGCACGCTATGAGAATCAGCTGTTCCTCGCCAATGGCACTCCCACAGCTATGGAACACTGCCAGAGGGCAACAACCACTATGCTGACTGCATATTGTTTTTCAGAATTTTTTATAGTATAGTTTTATTTGATTGTATTGTTAAAATTATTTTAACTTATTGACAAATTATTGTAAAGGCGCGAATATGAAAAAGAAAAATACAGATGGTTTACAGCAGGAGCTTATGGATTCCCCGGATCTGAGCCAGTTTCTGTCCCAGAACCAGGAGCAATTTGAAAATAAGAGTGTGGCAGAATTATTAAACCGTCTGTTCGAGAAGAAACATATCTCTAAGGCAGCGCTTGCCAAACAGGCCGGTATGAGCGAAATATATCTCCATCAGATTTTCGCAGGCCGCCGTAATCCATCGCGGAATCGTCTGCTGTGCCTGTGTTATGGGCTTGAAGCGACGGTTGACGAAACCCAGGAACTGCTGAAGCTTTGTGGAATGGCACAGCTTTATCCGAAATTAAAAAGAGATGCCATTATTTATTATGGACTGCTTCATAGGCTTAAGTTGTTTGAAATTAATGATAAACTATTTGAGGAGAATGAAGAGACGTTGTTTTAATTCTCTTCCCCCAACGCCTAATGATACAAAACTTAGATTCTACATGTTACAAAGCACGTTGTTGTGCACAGGTTACTGTTCACTGGTAACATTCCGCGAGGTGTTTTTCGTGAACAAAGTTCATAGAAAACCCGAGAATTAAGTTTGCGCAGCAAACGCTACTTCTTGTGCTTGTCACAAGAAGGTTCGTCTTTCTGTGCATCGCGGAGCGGTTACTGGTCACAGAGTGAGCAGTAACGTGCACAGCCGAAGTTGTTATTTGATTTATAATTTCTTCTTGCCACCACTT
Organism: Ruminococcus sp. Marseille-P328; assembly: GCF_964249465.1. Lineage (NCBI taxonomy): Bacteria > Bacillati > Bacillota > Clostridia > Eubacteriales > Oscillospiraceae > Ruminococcus > Ruminococcus sp. Marseille-P328. The sequence continues at coordinate 47,953 of NZ_CAXUBQ010000020.1, forward strand.
TTATAATGTGCTATTATACCACCAGAAACAAAGGGGAATGAATGTCTCCCCGGGATCATCCCGAACCGCTTATTAAGCTGATGACTTCTGTGATAACAATTGTCGCAGGAAGCATCAGCTTTTCTGCGTAAAAAGGAGGAATTTATAACAATGTTAACATCTCTGGCTTTTATTTTTCTTGTGGGACTTTCCCTGGCTGCTATTTGCCAGACACTGAAACTACCGCGTATTATCGGTATGCTGATCACCGGTATTTTACTGGGACCTTATGTGCTGAACGTATTGGATCCGTCGATTCTGTCCATCTCATCGGAGCTGCGGCAGATCGCGTTGATCATTATCCTGCTGAAAGCGGGACTTTCCCTGAATCTTGCCGATCTGAAGAAAGTGGGACGTCCTGCCATCATGATGGCCTGCATTCCTGCAACTTTCGAAATCCTGGCTTACTTTTTGCTGGCACCGTATTTTCTGGGAATTACCAGACTGGAAGCGGCTGTGATGGGCGCTGTAATGGGTGCGGTATCCCCGGCTGTAGTTGTCCCAAGAATGGTACAGTTGATGGATGAAAAATACGGCACAGCCAAAAGCATTCCCCAGATGATCCTGGCAGGCGCTTCCTGTGATGATATTTATGTGATCGTGCTGTTTTCCACATTTTCTACTATGGCACAGGGCGGCAGTGCACATGTGAAGGATTTTATCAACATTCCGGTTTCCATTGTCCTGGGTATTGTACTTGGAAGTGTGACTGGTTATCTTCTTTCCCTGTTTTTCGAGACAGCCTACGCCCACAGCCATATGGTGCGGAACAGTATGAAGGTGATCGTGGTAATGGGCATGTCTTTCCTGCTGATGTCTATTGAGACATGGCTGAAACCGGTGGTTTCTATTTCCGGGCTTCTGGCTGTGGTAAGCATGGCTTGCGTTTTAAAGCTAAAGTGTACCTCTTCCGTCTCCGCCCGTCTTTCCCAGAAATTCGGAAAGCTGTGGCTGGCTGCTGAAGTCCTGCTTTTCGTACTTGTGGGTGCATCCGTAGATATCCGCTATACCTTGAAAGCAGGTCCTGCAGCCCTGGCTATGATCTTCGCCGCCCTGCTAATCCGCACCCTTGGCGTCACCCTCTGCGTAGCCGGAACCAACCTGACCGCAAAAGAAAAACTGTTCTGCTCCATCGCCTACCTGCCCAAAGCAACCGTCCAGGCCGCCATCGGCTCCGTCCCAATGGCCATGGGCCTCTCCTGCGGACAGATCGTGCTCTCCATAGCAGTTCTGGGCATTCTGATCACCGCGCCGTTGGGGGCTATTGGGATGGATTGCAGCTATAAGAGGCTGCTGAAACGAGAATCGTGTAGCTAAAATGGCAAAAGGCACCCTTACACAAATTCGTTTGAGGATGCCTTTTTCACTATTCTATTTCAGTTACATATATTTGTTTGAGTTCTCAATCTCTGAATCGTTACGACAATTTTACTTAGAGAATACTGCATCATTTCTGGAAAGAAGATATACACAATATTGATTCATGCTGATTCCTTCTCTCTTAGAATGTTCTGCCAATGATCTATGCAGGCTTCGAGGTATTCTCAACTTAAATTGTCCCGAATAATCTTCCAAGCTGTCTGGCTCATGAATTTCTATCCCATCTTCTAATGCAGCCTCAAGCCAGGCTTTTTTCGCATCCACCGCATTTGCCACTGCACGTTCTAAAGTTTCTCCGCAAGTAATGCAGCCAGGTAAATCTGGATAAGAAACTACAAATCCGCCTTCGTCTTTATCTTCCACAATTTCCATACGATAGGACATTGCCATATAATCATTCAACGTCTTCATCATTTTTCACCTCGCCTTCCACAATCAGTCTTACCATCTCCACATACACTTTCTTGATTGGTTCATGCTTCGGTATTGTAATTGGTGTGCACCCTTGTTTTCTAAACGTATAATGACTGCTTCCACTTCTCGGTGCATTCATTTCATATCCATAACTTTCCAATACCTTCCGCAATTCGTCAAATCGGAGGTCTTTCGATAAATTGCATATACGTGTTATCAGTTTATCCCATTTTGACATTTATTATATCTCCTATTCACATTATATGTGGTGTCGCATATGGTGTCAATCATTTTTTTGTTTGTCAATCTCATCATACCGTTTACATAGATTCAAAATGCTTCTGATTTTTTCCATATTATTATCCCAATATTCATCAGCTGCATCAAATGGCATCCCATCAAGCAGCTCCAGTCTAAATTTTGCTAAATTATATCCCTCTCTCATACCATCAAAATATATTTCTTTAATAAAATTTCCAAGCTTGTCATCTCCGTAACAATACATCGTTTTAGAAAATTTCTTATTATCGATCAATTTTCCAAGGTCTTCTTTTGACATTCTTTTTCGCCTCCTTGTGGTATATTTTTTATACATTTAGTTTATCAATATAGTAGTAGTATTGTCAAGCCATTTATAAGAATATACAAATATCATAATTTTGACTTTAACATAGATGACCGAATTCGCAAAAGTAATGGATATTTTTCAAATCCTGCTATATAATGGGCTCAGAATAAAAAAACTGCTGTTGCATATTTTTACGGAGGAACTTTCTTATGATAAATTTTGATTTTTTCACTCCTACTAAGATTCTGTTTGGAGCTGGGCGTGAGAGTGAGGTTGGAAAACAGGTTGTAGCCTTTGGTGGACATAAGGTTATGATCGTTTATGGAAAAAAGGGCGGACACATTGAGACTTCCGGGCTTTTGGACAGGGTTCATAAGAGTTTAAGTGATGCAGGTCTTTCCTACGTAGATTTGAACGGTGTTGTACCAAACCCACGTCTTTCCCTGGTAAAAGAGGGGATCCGCATTGGACGTGCGGAAGGTGTTGACTTCCTTCTGCCCATTGGCGGGGGCAGCGTAATTGATACGGCTAAGGGAATCGGTTACGGAATTGCCAATGATTTTGAGATGGAAGACCTGCTTTATGGATGTGTAAAAACAGATAAAAACCTGCCCATTGGCGTTGTTCTTACAATTGCCGCGGCAGGCTCTGAAATGTCTTCTTCCATGGTCCTCACAATTGAAGACGGCATGATGAAGCGTTCTTATGGACATGACTGCGCACGTCCGAAATTTGCTATTATGAACCCGGAGCTGACTTACAGCCTTCCGGCTTATCAGACTGCCAGCGGCGCTGCTGATATCATGATGCACACCATGGAGCGCTATTTTACCCCAACTGACACGGATACCAGCCTTACTGACCGAATCGCAGAGGGACTGATGGTTTCTGTCCGCGATGCAGCCCAGGTTGCGGTAAAGGAGCCGGAAAACTATGAAGCCCGGGCTACTCTTATGTGGGCTGGAAGCCTTTCCCACAATGGACTAACTGGTGCAGGACGTATTTCTGATTTCGGAACACACAAGATCGAGCATGAGCTGGGCGGTATGTTTGATGTGGCACATGGTGCCGGACTTGCAGCTATATGGGGAAGCTGGGCGAAATATGTGTATAACACAAATCCAGGAAGATTTGCACAGTTTGGTGAAAAAGTTTTCGGGGATAGTGATTCCATCACCGCCTGGAAAACCTGGTGCCACTCCATAGGCATGCCAATCACCCTTACTGAACTAGGCATCCATCCAACCGACGCCCAGTTTGAGGAAATGGCTGAGAAATGCGTTTTCGGCAGAAATGGACATGTTGGATTTTTCCAGCCGCTGACGAAAGGAGATATTGTGGCAATTTTGAAAATGGCAAAATAACACCGCTCCAACATATTTAAACTGGGGTACAAATTGTATCCCAGTTTAAATATATACGTTTAATTGAAATGAATGTTTTTTATTTTGCTTATTCTATTCCAAACTCATCCATAAGTTTTTGGCAAAATTCCGGATCTTTTACAGCTCTTTTGCAGTCGTCTACTCTATTTTCTTCCAGCAACTTGTCCATTAGCTTGGCTATAGAGTTACGCCCTTCTGCACGCGCCTTGTCTTTTTCCATTTCCATTTCTTCCTATCTCTGCATATATTTCACACTCACTTCCTCACTGGATTTGATACTGCATATACGCTCCTGCATCTTATGTATTCTAGGACTTGTGCAAGAATCTGCCACTTCCTGAGTTGTATTTTCTATGTAGTGAAGCAATTCCACCAGTTCCGGGCTCACGTCTTCTGGATTCGTTCCATGCGTGTTTAGAAAAATGCGGGTTGCTCCATCATTTAGCAATACCGAAAAAGATTCCTGACATGTCATCTGAAAGGTGTACATATATTTTCCTTCGCCAAACAAATCAAATGGAGCTATTAATATAATGTACACATCATTCATCTTATTAAAGTCTTTTTCTCCAGGCTCCAATAATTTTGAATCGATCATGCTCTGGTAAAACCTGCTTCTTTTCGGAAGATTCTTAGTATTTTTTCCAAAAATGATCTCCAACACATCCCGCATATTCTCCGGATCCTCCATCGCCTCAGCAAACAGAAAACGGTCCAGCAGATTCAATTCCTTAAGATCTTTCATCAAACAGTTTTCCTTTTATTATATAGTTTTCTATATTGAAAGTAAAGAATAACTGTGCACCGTTTTTCTTGTGTTTTCCTATATTTAAATAGCTTACAAGGTTATCTGCATAAAGTAAAGTTTTATCGTTCGTAAAATTCTCCTATAAAACGACATATCTTGCAACAGTTCAGAACCCCAGGGGACTGTGAAAAAGCTGAAAACTATGATGCCCCTGTAGGCTGTCTATTTTTGACAGCCCACAGGGGCATTGAAATTTCGAAGCAATTTAGCTTGCGCATTTTATGCTTCCTGCTCTTTTTTCTTCTTTCTGTAATTAAGAATTACTGCAACCTCAGCAACAACCAGAAGTACACCTAAAATCACATCAACTGTAATAAATGTTTTTCTCCATGCAGGCATCTTGGTTGCATTTTCATATGCCTGATCGGTATAAGCACCACTGTTTACAACCATATACAGAATATTCTTGGATGCCTGGCGAAGAGCCTTTGTCATAGTTGCACTCTTATCTGTGATATGCGCAAACTGGCTTACCATGTTCAGCATAAGGTCTGTTCCCGCACGCACCCCTGCATCTGCATTCTGATAACCATATCCACCAAAATAGTCTGTAATTGCCGCGCCGCGGAAGCCCCACTCATCTCTGAGAACTTCTGTCATTAATGGCTTGCTTGCTCCCACCCATGCAGTTCCAATGAAGTTAAAGGCAACCATAACGCCAATGCTTGTACCTTCAAAATTCTTTATTGCAACCTCAAATGGTTTCAGATAAATTTCACGCATAGCCTGCTCGGTTGTCCATGTGCAAAGCATTTCTCGAGTATTGATTTCCTGGTCATTTAATGCAAAATGCTTCAGATATGCATAAACACCTTTTGTTGCTGCACCATTAATCTCAGCAGCACCAATGTAACCGCCAAGCACGCCATCTTCTGAATAATACTCAAAGTTTCTTCCGCCAAACGCAGATCTGTGAGTATCCATAGCAGGACCATACCAGCCATAATTGTCAATATCAGCAAACTCCTGCCCCATTGCCTCACCGAATTTCTCAGCAATCTCTTTGCTCCAGGTCTGTGCCAGCATTACCTCTACGCAATAAGACGTTCCATAATGCTGTGTCATAAAGTTATTTACACCAGCTGGTCCGTCGCATTCCGCTGTTTCCACCTTGTCAATGGATTTGATTGCCGCAGTATGCCAGCCGCCAAACTCAATCATATTCTCCATCTCGTCATAGGTCAGCTCATCCAGCAGATCATCCCATTTTGGATCATCATAATCCAGACCTCTTAAATCCGCCAGTTTCACACCATTCTTTGCTCCGGTAATCGGCATACCATCGGAATCATCATTATAAATAGTTCCATCGTAATTTGCGTTGGAAACATACGTTGCCAGAAGCTCATCACTCATATTGTGCTGTTTTTCAGATGGAGCAGAAACTGCCTCTTCGTAATTTGCGAAACCATCTTTTCTGGAAAGATAAGTAATGTCACAGCTATCGTCACCTTCCACATCTGCAAAACGCGTTACTGCTGCTGTATCATCAGAACTTCTTGGATTGCTCTCATCATATACAATCGTATCAGATACTTCGTAAGTTTTTTCATCCAGAATATTATGGGAGTCAGAACGAACACTGATTCCATATTCTCCTTTTTCCAGTACATAACACTGATTATCATAGCTGTCAAAAGCTGCCATATCATCTTTGTTGAAAGAAATCGTTACAGTCTGACTCTCACCTGGCTGAATCAGGTCTGTTTTTTCAAACTGGATCAGGTTTGCAGAAGCCTTCTCAATTCCACCGTTTGTATATGGCGGATTGTAATACACTTCTACTACATCTTTTCCTGCAGTATCCCCTTCATTTGTTACTGTAACATCAAATGTAATGTTTCCATTTTCGTCTTCCTGAATCTCACCCATTTTCTGGGAAAATTCTGTATAGGAAAGTCCATAACCAAATGGATACTGTACAAAATCATCATAATCAATGAGTCCTTCCTCAGCTGCAGTCTCATAGAACTTATATCCTACATAAATGCCTTCATTGTAATCAACAAATGTTCCCGGATAGAGAGAACCATTATCTGCTGCGATGATCTGGTCTGTATAATCCTGGATATTATCATATGTAAAATCTCCAATATTGTTGAAATATGGAGTGTTTGTCAGATCCTTTACCCATGTATCAACTGTTTTTCCGCTTGGATTTATTTCACCGGAAACAATCTCTCCCAGGGCATTGAATCCAGTACTTCCTGCACCAGGACAAAGAATCACACCTCTGATCTGCGGATACTCATCAGTCCAATCCATCTCCATTGTGTTGGCACCATTGTAAACAACAATTACACTATCAAAATTTTCACAAACAAGATTTACCATATCCTGTTCTGTTTTGTCCAGTGTAAGATAAGACTGCCCTTTTTCAAAATCATCGTAATCGCCATTATTGGTATATGTACCATTTTCAGCAATGGACTGATTATCTGGGTCAAAATTGTCATTGTGGATTACCTCATACATATCAGTCGGAAGGTCGAAGCACTCTCCGCTAACACGGGAAACAACAACCACTGCATAATCAGAAAAATTCTTTGCGTTTTCCAGCATTTCTTCACTGTAGGAATCTGCCGTAGGCTCAGGTAAAGTATAATCCTGCACAGAAGTACCAGCTTCCGGCCTTGCCTCTGCATAATCCTTATAGAAATCTGTCAGTTCTGTATTCAGCTCAAATCCTGCATTTTCAAGTCCCTGCAGCAAAGATACAGAAGATGAAGAATCAGAAGCTCCGGAACCGGATCCTCCATAGATTGGGTTCGTAGAAGCCCAACCAAATACATTTAACTTTTTCTCATCTGTTACAGGAAGCACTTTGTCCTCATTCTTTGCCAGAATGATTCCTTCCTCTGCTGTTTCTTGTACTGTGTTTCTGGATGCCTCTTTGGCTTCCTCGGAAATATCCTTTTTCTCAGCTAACGCCGCGTTTAAAGTATCTCCATAGACTCCAAAGCAAATTGCGTTTACACAAACTACTACAGCCAGCAGCCATGCAAACAAAGCTTGCCATCTGATCAGACGTTTCTTCGGCTTATCCATTTTACGAACTGCTACTACCACTGCAATTGCTATCACCAGAAGAACAGCCATTACGATCAGATATCCTGAGATTGTACTCAGGACCATTTTTACATCTTCTGCACTAAATGTCATTTCTTTTTCCTCCCTTGTTTTTCTACCATTTCTCAGACGTTTTTATTTTCCTGTTTCTTTATAGAATAACCAGGAACATTTTTTGTTCCTTTTGTCTGATTACCGGCTCTTTTTACAAGAGAGAACATAACACAAATGCTTATTCCATTGAGATATTTTACCTGTTTTGACATTTTCCTTACATAATTGGCATCAAAACCTTTATTACAAACCAGTTATCTTCACACTGAATCTGAACATGTCCATTATATTTTTTCACAGTATAAATAATGCTGGTAACACCATATCCATGCCTGTTCTTATCTTCCTTTGTAGTTACAGGAACACCTTTTTCAAATTTCAACTGCTCATAGCAGCAATTTTCAAAGCGAATGATCAGAAACTTGTTTTTCTGATAAACAGAGCCTTGAATTATTCTGTCATCTTCATCCTCATATTTTGCCACACATTCCATGGCATTATCTATAATATTTCCAAAAATATTGCTGATATCGCGGACAGCCAGATTCTTCAGCAACCTTCCATCTGCATTGCAGATAAATTGAATATTTTTCTGCGCACACTGCATCTGCTTCTGGGTAAGAATGGAGTCCAGCACTGCATTTCCAGTTACCTTTTGAGAATCATATTGTTGTACAGCCGCTTCCAGTTCCTTCAAATAAGTCTCCCGTTCTTCTGACGAGCAAGCACTCCGAAGCGCCGCAATCTGGTGTTTCAGATCATGGCATTGGCGACTGATATATTCCGTGTTCATTTTATAATCCAGATATTGCTTGTACTGCAAATTTAGCATATGATTGATTGCCGTCAATTCTTTTTTGACACTCTCTTCCTGCCAGCTTCTTTGAAGAAAAAGAATTACCGCAATTGCCCCGAAATCAACCAGTGTTCTGATGATTGCCAAAATCATACTTGCATCAATTTCCACTGTAGTCCGATAATCCACACGATAAAAGCCCAGATTTCCAACAATCATAGCTAACAAAGCAATCAGAACAAATACCAGTGTCTGTTTCTTTTCCATATCTGCAAAGCGTTCTGAAATTTTTCTTTCCAGATAATAGAAAATTCCATACGCAAGCAAAAAAGAACTGACCAATATAAAAAATGCCCATCCATTCCATAAAGTAGCTCCACCAATAAGCCAGCAACTCAGCATCCATTCTGCGGACGCGGCAAATTCACCGGTTACAAATCCAATCATGCCGTAACCTATTGCACTACAAAAATCTATTTCACAGATTACCCATATGCATAAGATCATTACAAGAACACTGATTACCATATCAATAATCCATTCAATAGTAGTTCTCTGCAACCAGCTTACGATTACAAAATTTAATGTTAAAATTACAATCTCAGATAGTAAAATTTCAACCAAAGAAATTATTTTGGACTTCCTTTTTTCCAGAAGCAGGATCATTACTGTAATTCCAAGCCACTGAGACAACGCTGTAATAAGCCGAGGAATTCCCGGCAATGCCGCTTCAAACATATTCTCCCTCTCCCATATATTCTGTCAATTGTTCCATAAACTCTTTCTTTCTAGAACGGCTCACCGTCAATGTCTCGCCATGTACCAGAATCTCATTATTTTTCACACTCTGTACCTTTGCAAGATTTACGATCAGTCCGCTGTTACAGCGAAAGAACGGCTTCCCTTCCAATCTTTTCTCCATTTCTTTAATGGTACAGTAAAAAATAATATCTTCCTGTTCCAGGTGAATATGAAGATAATGTTCTCTGTTTTCCATATAGAAAATATCGTTTAAACTTACATTTCTTACACCTGCCTGAAGCTGTAAGGACAGATACTCCGCTTTTTTACTTTCCAGTTCTTTGCGTGCCCTGTCCATCTGCTGGGCAAAAAGTTTATAGCGCACTGGCTTCAAAATAAACCCTCTGGCCTCCACATCGTAGCCTTGTATGGCATACTCTGCCATATTCGTAATGAAAATAATAATAACCTCTTTGTCTTTTTCCCGAATCTTTCTAGCAGCTTCCATACCATCAATATGCTTCATGCGAATGTCCAGCAGGATAACTTCAAACTGACCTGCATATTCATCCAGAATATCAATTCCGTCACAATAAATTCTGGTCTGTATGGAAATCCCCTTTTCCTTCCCATATCTGGAAAGAAACTCCGATAACTGCTCTCTGTACTTTTCTTCATCTTCCACTACTGCTACATGAATCATTTCGTTTCTCCCTGATTTTTATTGTATCTACTATTATTCAAGGTAGCATCTTTTATTCAATATTACAAGTAAGTAACTGTCATAGAATTATTCTCCAATTGTTCCTGTTCACTCCGTGACCCGGAATCTCCAATTTCCCCACGCAGGCTCTTATTTTTTCGCCACTGCTTCGCCCAGTCGGTTATAAATTGTTTTCGCGTCCAGAATGTGCGGCACTCCCGTAGCGTCCGCCGCGGCGCCTGCAGTTACCAGAATGTACTCCCTGTCATATATCTGTGCAAAGCTTGCCAGACAATGCCCTGCCTCAGAGGTATACCCGGTTTTGCCACCTAGAATTTCCCCGCCGGTTACCGATGTATCCGACATATTTTTAAACATGGTACTGTAATAGGTAATTCCATCCGGATGTACATTGGTAGCTGGCGTAGAATGGAAATGGCTTTCTGCCACTTCACGGAAAGTATCATTATGTAACGCATACTTAAGCAGCAGCGCAATATCATATGCTGTACTATAATGCTCTGGATCATGTAAGCCAGTACAATCCATAAAATGGGTATCCTTCATCCCAATGGACTTGGCCTTCTTATTCATCTTTTCCACAAATGCTTCTTCTGAGCCGGATGCTTCATCTGCCAAGGCCAGACAACATTCTGCTCCGGAAGGCAGCATTACGCCGTAGACCAGATCACGCACTCTCACGCTCTCCCCTGGCTGAAAGCCTGCCTGTGTGGCATCATGTCCGTCCAGAGCATAAAAAATATTCTCACTTAAAGTAATCTCATGATCCAGATCTGAAAATGCTTCCAACGCCACAATTGCAGTCATGATCTTCGTCATGGATGCCGGATAAATCCGCTCTTCCCCATTTAGATTTCCAATGACCTTTCCGCTTTTTACATCCATTAAAAGCACATTTGAGCTGTTCACTCCCGACACATCCAGTTCCGTCGCAGGCGGTCTGTCGAAAATCCCGAGCACTCCCGACACTTTAGCACTAAGTCCTCTATCCCAACAAAACGCCAAAGCCAACACTGCCAGAATCAAAACTTCCACCAGCGCACTAATCAAAACCCGACGTCTCTGTTTCTTTCTACGAATTCTCCTCTTCCGCTCCATCTGCGCCCGTTTGCTTCGCTCATCCATTTAGACTCTCCTTCCATTTTCCACTGCTTTTATACGCTCCTCTTGCTTTCGTCTATTTCTATACTCTGCCACAGCAAAGCACCATCTTTCACCTCAAGCTCCATTCCAGATTTTCTTTTTGTATCGCTGGTATTTTCCATACTACCACATCTCTCTTTATAATTTCTATAAAAATGAAAAAAAATAAGAGCAAAGTACACATACGCATACCTTGCTCAGTCCTTTTAGTCAAGCGAATATTCGCAATCCGCTTCACTACTTGCTCATAACCAAATAACTGCTTCGCAGTTTATCAATTAGTTTCAAGACCCTTCTGGCACAAATACGAATTTCTTCTTCTGAAAGCTCCCCGCTTCTGTAACCATCCAGAATACTTTTATGATCATTCTCACTTCCCGGCATGATAATATCATTTCCGGCAGCTGTGCACTTCCATGGAATACTTCCGTCCTTGGGTTCCGTAGTATTCCAGTCCGACATGATCACGCCCTCAAATCCCCACTCATCACGCACAATTCTGGTACACAGATCCTTGCTGTTTGCGGCATGTACCCCATTTACCAGATTATAGGAGGACATAATTGCCACAGGTTTACTCTCCTTTATGGCAATCTCAAATCCACGACAATAAATCTCACGAAGAGCCCTTTCAGAAAGATGAACATCTACTCCCATACGATTATCTTCCTGATTATTGCATGCAAAATGCTTAATCGTTACCCCGCATCCTGCTTTACTCTGAACCCCTTTGGTAACTGCTGCTGCCAGACTTCCTGCAAGCAGCGGGTCCTCTGAATAGTATTCAAAGTTTCGTCCGCACAGGGGATTTCTGTGAATATTCATTCCCGGTGCCAACCAGAGATTGACGCCAAATTTCTCCATTTCCTCAGCTATCATTTCTCCAAACTCTTTCAACAGCTGCCGATTCCAGGACTGCGCCAAAGCTGTACCAACCGGAAAAGCAGTACAGTACTGATAATACGTATCTGCATTTTGGTGAGGCTTTTCTGTTACCAGAAATCCATTTTCCAAAGAACCAAGAACACCGATTCCATAAACAGAATCATTCTCGCGATTTACCTCATAACTTCTTTGCAGTCTGATACCAGCTGGTCCGTCTGCCATGATCAATACCGGAACTCCATATTTTTCATAAAGAGCTTCTGAAGTTTCGCCAGCTGAACCAGGCACTTTAATCCCTGCTGCTCCAAGATTGCTGCTAATACCACCAGTATTTCCGTATAAAAGTGGGATCAATTCTTCTACAGGCAGCTCTTCTGCCAGAATTTCCAGCGAGTTTCCCATGGCCAGAGACTCTCGGTCAACATTTCCAGCCTTTTGTTTTCTCTGCAATGCTTCAAACTGTATGGTGGGAAAATCAGCATTTCTACTTTTCTCCAGCTGCTTTTCTGCAGCCTTTACATTCTTCGAAGCTTCCAGTTTTTCAGATAATTCAACCAATGCTTCCAGTTTCTGCGTCTGCTCCAGAACTACATCCTGGTTCACATTTATAAAAGCCTCCAGCTTCAGATTGGCTGAATTATTTCCAATCCAGAGACCATACTTTCCTGTTTCCACAATCCAGGCATTTGCATCCTCAAAAAAGCTTGCAATAGTTTTTCCATCAAACAGGATTTTTAATTCCTGTTTTTCTCCCGGCTTTAATACATTTGTCTTTGCATATCCAACCAGGCGATGGTATTCTTTCTCTATCCTGCCCCGGGGAAGTGATACATACACCTGTACAACTTCTCTTCCTGCAAAAGTATTTCCAATATTCTCTACAGATACATTTACTGCAATCTTATCCTTGTCAATTTCAATACTGCAAAACTGAATCTTAAAATCTGTATAAGAAAGACCGAAGCCAAAAGGAAAAAGTGGCTTTACACCAAAACTATCGAAATACCGATAGCCCACATAAATTCCTTCTTTATATTCTTCCAATTCCAGATTTCCATTCAGATAACTAAAATTCTCTGCAAATGGCACATCCGCATATTTTTTTGCCCAGGTTGTTGTAAGCTTTCCGCTTGGAACAGCTTCTCCAAGAAGGATCCTTGCAACCGCACGTCCCCCCTCCTGTCCAAGCTGGGAAATATTGAGGATACCTTTTATCCACTGCGCTTTTTCCAGAATATCTGTAAGCTCCACAGGACCACCGGCATTTATAAGCAGAACAATAGGCACACTTCTGCTGTTTAGAAAAAGAATATCTTTCTCTTCTCGTTCACTAAGATAATAGTCACCTTTTTCAAGACGACGATCTTTTCCTTCACCAGAAATACGGCTGATTACATAAACAACAATTTCAGCTTCCTGGATATCCATTTCAGAAACAGGACGCCCCTCCGGCATGATAAATGGATTGGATGCATAGGCATCAAAAGGATTATTTACATGCTTTGCTTCTTCAAGAATTTTCTCTTTCCATATAAGTCTCGCTTTCTGATAGCGATGTTCATAATCATCCAGCCAGTCCCTGCTGGTGATCCGAATTCCGGATTCTTCCATTCCTTCGTAAATGGTAATATTCTGCCTGTTATTTACATCTCCGGAACCAATCCCCCCTTTTACAGTTTTATCCGCACCGATGCCCAAAAGGGCAACCGATGCAGATAATGAAATGGGAAGAATATTTTCATTTTTCAATAGAACAATGCCTTCCTCTGCCGCTTTTTCTGCAAAAGAGCTATGCTTTTTCTCGCAGACAGATATTTCCGGATTCAAAGTCCCACTGTGCTTAAACTGTGTAAACGCCATTACTCTTTGACACCACCAAGGGTAACACCTGCAATAATATACTTGGAAAGAAGCAGGTACACAACAATGATCGGCACGATCGCAACTGTGATCATCATGTAAATTTTACCCATATCAAAATTCATATAATCAGCACCACGAAGAGTAGCGATCAGAATCGGCACCGTCATTTTACTCTTGGACTGGATGATCAGGGCCGGTACAAAGTAGTTGTTCCAGGAACCAACAAATGTAAAAATCGCCTGAACTGCAATTGCAGGCTTCATAATTGGAAGCACAATGCGATTAAAGGTATGGAATTCTCCGGAACCATCGATTCTGGCAGCCTCTACAAGAGAAAGCGGCAGAGATGACTGCAGATAACTGTACATAAAATAAAATACAGCTGGAGATGCAATGGAGGGAATGATCAGCGGCAGAAGGGAATCATATAATCCCATCTTCGTAACCAGACGAAGGAATCCCATTGCAGTAACCTGCGTTGGCATTACAAGAATTGCCATGATAAATGTAAAAGCAACCTTTCTTGCCTTAAACTCATAAGCATAAAGACCATATGCCGTAAGGGATGAAAAATATGTACAAAGTGCGGCACTGCAGGAAGATACGATCACACTGTTCAAAATTCCCCGAAACATTGGAAAGCTTCCGTCGTTTGCCACGTTTTTCAGATTCTCAAGGAAATATTTTCCTGGAAGTGCTGAGAAACCTTTCTGCAGATCCCCATGAGATCTGGTTGCATTAATTATCAATACGTAAAAGAAGAACAGGCACATAAAAGACAGAAGAATCAGTACGATATGTGCGAAAACTGTTCTGAATTGGCTTCCTGCTTTCTTCTTCATCTTCTTAATCTTCTCCTTTCTTCCTTAGCACGTTTTTTTGCAGCCTTTTTGGAACCATCCGGATCATTATCATTGGTCATGCGATATACGATGAAGCATAAAATACCACTGATAATAAACAGGTAAACAGATAATGCACCAGCCATACCATAGTTCTTACTCTTCAGATGACTGTTCAGGAACATGATCAGCGTCATAGACGTTCTATCTGGATTACCCTGTCCATTTGTCAGGATCTGTGGTACATCAAACATCTGAAGACCACCAATTATAGATGTGATCAATGTATATGCAAGAATCGGTCTGATCAGCGGCAATGTAATATAATAGAAACGTTGAATACTATTGCAGCCATCCAGGTCAGAAGCCTCAAAAATATCCATACTGATACCCATAACAGCCGCCATCAGCATAATCGTTGTATTTCCAAACCACATAAGGAAGTTCATAAAGCCAATTAATGATCTTGTTCCAACTACAGATCCCATAAAATCAATAGGGTCTTTAATCCATCCAAGAGACATCAGAATAGAATTTATTGGTCCGTTTGTAGAAAACATAGTAAAAAATAAAAGTGCAAATGCAGATGCCATAATCAGGTTCGGCAGATATATTACCACTTTAAAAAACTGTTTTCCTCTTATTTTCAAACGGGCATCTGTAAACCAGGCTGCCAGAACTAACGCAACCACAATCTGCGGCACAAATCCGATCAGCCACAGAATCAATGTGTTTGCTCCATATTTAAACATATCGGATTTCAGCAGACTGATGTAATTTGCCATTCCAATAAAATTGGGTCCGATTTCTTTAATTCCAGAACGGAAATATTCAAAAAAGCTGTAACGGACCGTATCAACCAATGGAATCAAAGAAAAAATCAAATAGATTATAAAAAAAGGAAGGATAAACAGGTAGCCCCATTTTCCATAATTAATGCTTTTCTTGTTTTTCTTCATAACAGTTCTCCTTTACACACATCTTACAGAACAGGAGAGAATCCTATGTTACAGGATCCTCTCCACGTTCCTTATACCAATTTTCAAATGTCACATGGACATTATTTTTTTAATAGTATTCTGCAAGATGTTTTTGCAAACAAAATCCTCAGAACTATCTACATTATTCCGGCCATTTAACCTCAGAGATCTCAGGATAACGCTCTTTAATAGCAGTCTCGAAGTTTGCCTTTGCTTTATCAAAGTCAACATTTCCCTGGAAATAATCACTGAAGGAATTCTGGATCAGTTCTACGCATCCCTGGTCATAGGCAGAAAGCGGAGCAATCTTAATGTTCTCTGCAACAGGTGCAAAATATGCAAATGGGTTCTGTCCGCCAAGGAACTCAGAAGAGAAGTTTGCATCATCTGTAGCAGCCTCTGCCATACCACTCTTTGTATTTGTGAAGTCTGAATAATCCTTAGAAATCTTTAACAGGTTGTCTTTGTCTGCAGTCATAGCAAGGATAATGTCTTTTGCATGCTCTGGATTATCAGTACCTGTTGCTGCATGAATGTAAGAACCGCCCCAATTGTATTCCTGTGGAGGATTTGTAACTGCCCATGAACCTGCATCGCCATCCCAGTTTGGACTTAATGTAAAGTCGATTCCCCATGCCGGGAACAGAAATGCAAATACTTTTGACTGAGAGCCCATAGCTTTGTTCCAGTCATCGTTCCACTGTCCTTTTACAGTCGGGTTAAGGAAACCTGCATCCAGCCACTCTTTTGAATCATTTACCCAATCCATAATCTTCTGGTCAACTGTAATGGTTGTCTCACCAGGCTGTACCCAGGACTGTGTGATGCTGTTTCCATATAAACGGAAGGTATCTGCATAAGAAGCAAATGTGTAGTAACCTTTCTCCTTCAGTTGAGCAGCAGTCTCTTTCATTGTATCCCAGTCTTTTACTTTCTCGCCTACTTCTGCCGGATCATCTGTTCCAAAAACTTCTTTTGCAATATCACGACGGTATACCAGGGTTCCTGGGCAGCACTGCCATGTAGAACCTCTCTGTACTCCGTCAGAGTCAGAAGCAGTTGTTCTTGTGAAATCGTACTGATCTGCAAGATCTGTATCCGGGTCAATTCCAAGATCTGTAAGCGGCATTGCTACATCTGCATCTTTGTCTGTATATTTGAAAACATAATCGGTCTCAGTTAAGAAAATATCTACTTTATCATCATCAGATGCATCAGCCTGATTCAGAAGCGCCTCATCAAGCTTCTGCTGGTAAACACCATCCTGGTTTGGGTTGATGATCCAATGGATCTCAGTTCCGTCTTTTAAGGTTGTAACAGTTCCATCGCTGGAAGTGGACTCAACTTCTGGATAAATAGCCTCCAGACGTGTACGGAACTCATCGTTCCAGGAATAGATGTTAATAACCTTTCCCTCTTCTCCTTCTGCATGTGCTACGGTTGCTGTTGCAGCCATACCGGTAACTGCCATAACAGCTGTAAGTAACATAGATACTGCTCTCTTCTTCATATAAAAGATCCTCCTTTTTTGAGCATTTTCTTAATGCTGTATCTCTTTGGTGCAATAAATATACCATTTTTATTTTTGACATTATATTATTTCTCTTAACAAAATATCAGATTCATGTCATAATATAAAAAATGACACATTTTTGTTTTGGAGGGGATTACATGGCAATATCAAAAGACTGGTACAACACAGAATTTGAAGAAAACGAAACTGAATCCAAGCACAGGCCGCCTTCTGTTGAA
Source organism: Ruminococcus sp. Marseille-P328 (assembly GCF_964249465.1). Taxonomy (NCBI): domain Bacteria; kingdom Bacillati; phylum Bacillota; class Clostridia; order Eubacteriales; family Oscillospiraceae; genus Ruminococcus; species Ruminococcus sp. Marseille-P328. The sequence goes on from NZ_CAXUBQ010000020.1 coordinate 65,396, forward strand.
TATTCCTTTTATACGGCAGTAAAAACCGGAGATATGGAAACTGTCATACAGAACTGTAATGCAGATTCTTTTACGAATCTGGAGGGAACCGGAGTCCTTTCCAGAAACCCTGTCACGAATCTGAAATACCACTTTGTGGTTACAGCTGCGATGCTTACCAGATATTGCATTGACGGAGGAATGGAGGCAGAGCAGGCCTACCGGCTTAGTGACTTTTACATTTTAAAAATGGATTCCTGCACTTCCCTGCGACAGATTGCAGACCTTCACCACACTATGGCAAAGGATTTTACCGGAAAAATGATCCTGCAAAAAAAATTATCCGTACTTTCCAAGCCAGTTATGCAGTGCATTGATTACATCTATGCTCATATAAAGGACCGTATCACCATAGAAGACCTTGCCTGCCACACCGGTCTTTCCCAGAATTATCTATCCAGGGTATTCAAACAAAATCTTGGAATTTCCATCAGTGACTACATAAGGGAGAAAAAAATAGAAAAAGCCACACATCTTCTTCGCTACTCGGACAAAGCAGTAGTTGACATCGCCAATTACCTATCCTTCTCTTCCCAGAGTCACTTTATTCAGGTATTCGAAAATTTCACTGGTCTGACTCCAAAAAAATACAGGGATAGGTATTATAAATCCATGTGGTAAGCTGACCTAGAGCGTGTTTGAAAAAAGCTTTCTGCATGATGTGCGTTACAATTTGTGGAAGATTTTGTCCGGATGAAGGCGCCGTAGCGGGCTACGGCAACTGAATTCGGGCAAAATATACCGCAAAGTGGGGCGTGCAGATTGCGGGAATGATTTTTCAAACAGGCTCTAGCACGTAAGGCTCCTGCAATGCATAATTCTCCGCCTTACATAAAAAGACCGGATATTCAGGAATAACCTTTATTTATGCATTGTTATTCCTGAATATCTGGTCATTTTTCTAATTCTTTATCCAGATTAGTTCAAAATAATATTAATTTCATGTACTTTTTCCAAAGTCAGTTTTTCTATTTCAGAGCGCTTCAGGCGAGCCTGCCTGCCGCCTTCTGCCGACAGCAAAGTACCATCACAAAAGGCTTCTTTTATCTGCACTTTATTCCATTCTTTTTTCTCCCTGTTAAAAATATGAATGGAAAATTTCCTTCCGGCAAATTCTATTTTCAAGGAAGCTTTTCCTTCCTGATCGTACTGCTCAGGCATAAGTGCAGGTGCTATCACCATATCGCCCAGCTGGCCTTTTACTCCAAAAACTTCTGTTATCATGGTCAGCATATACCAGCTTGCAGCTCCGGTCAGATATGCGTATAAGCCTCTTCCCTGATTATCGAAATATTCCGGGATTCCCGGGTACATTTTGCTGCGTTCAAAATCCATTGCAGTATCAAGCAGAGTCTGAAGAACTTTGTATCCTTCTTTGGCGTGACCGGTTTTGTACAATGCATTGGCATACATAACTGCCATATGGGAAAAGACGGCACCATTTTCCTTTTCTCCATATGCAAATCCAAACATTCTTCCCAGGTCAAATTTTTCCTCTTTGAAATCTGTATTCAGGCGGTATCCGCCGGCTTTCCTGTCATACAGATATGCATCTGCACTCCTGCAGATTGCCTGGATCTGTTCCTCTGTAGCGGTACCACTCATGACAGCAAATACCTGTCCGGTAAGCATCATTCGGGTGTTACACTCTGCACCAGCTTTATTGTCGGTTTCATCTGAAACCGCGCTATATTCTACTTTTCTTCCATGATTATCATAATATCCATTAAACCAGCCTTTATCCCCATCCTGGATCCATTCATTTTTCCGAATATTTTCCACGAGCCAGTCTGCTTTTTCTTCCAGATTGCTGCATACCATTTTCAGAGAAAGCACTACTTTATTTCCACTGAGATTATGGGCACTCAAATCAGTATATTGCTTCAAAACCTTCTGTTTTTTCTCAGGGTTTTCATATAACTGTTTTCCACAGGCAAACAGACATTCCATTTCTTCTGCAAGCTCAATCCTGTTAATTCCCTGAACACTCTCTATTTCTCTAAGCACATAAGCGATATCCTTCAAATTTCCGGCATAAGCACAGGTAAAGGCCACACTCTCACCTTTTTCCCAGGCCATGTCTAAGGCATCATTCCAGTCTGCTCCATGCAGACACATTTCATTATGATCTCCCACATCAAAAAATGCGCACAGATTTTGAAGAAGAATATGTTCCAGAACAGTTCCATGATATATTTCATTAGCATCTGTTTTCTGTAAATTACCATAACTGCTGTTCCATTCTTCATCATGAGCTGTTCCGCGTTTTGACTGAAGATCCTTAAAATATGGAATCTTCTCAAATAAAACATCAAGATCCCCGGTCTGATCCAAATAAAGCTTCGTAGTTACAAACGGCCAAAAGCTATGATCCATCCATACACGGGTAATATTATTCCTGTCTGCAATAAATTCTCCCTGACCACTTCCTATAATTGTGGCATTTGTTCCATCAATACGAACACCTCCATAATTATCAATGATCATCTGTCTTACCTCAGATGGCTCCATGATCAACAAGGCAAGGCAATCCTGCCATAAATCGCGCCAGCCGCGTCCCCCTTTTCCATAATCATGATAGGGGAGAAAAGAACATCCATAAATTCTTCTGAGGATTGGCTGGAAACAGATCCATTTCAGATAATTATCCGCATCTTCGCTTCCAGTTTCAAACGCTACATTAACCTTCCGAATCCAGTGTTCTTTTACTTCTTCCAGCATATTCCGTACCTGGGAGCGGGTCCTGCAGCCAGAAGTCAACGACTCTATCCATTTAGAAGCTTTTGCCGGATCTATTGCCTTTTTATCTGTATTCTCCTTTCTTGGGAACTGCTGCTCACCGGCATCTGCAATCCCACATAGTAAAATATAACCAGCTGTTTCCCTTGGTTTCAGTGTTTTCCGGCTGAATCGGATGCCTCCAACAGCCTCTTTTCCCTGAAGTTCTGTTCCAGAGGGTTTTCCGGGCTTATTAATTCTTACTGCCTCTGGATTCAGAAAGGTTCCGCCTTCTCCTATAAACTCCTCCACCGTAGGATAAAATGACTCCGGCTTCTCTCCGTTTTCATCTGAACCGTATACAAAATATGTAGTATTATTTTTCTGATGTCCCCGCTCGTCAAAGGACAAAACCGGGGTTACTTCCACACCATAATCGGTGGTCCGAATTCGGTGGAGAAGGGAGGTAACATGGCGGTGATCTCGAAGATTATCTGCACTTCTTCCATATACTGGAATTGCACCTGTTGGCACAATTTCCACTTTTTTTTCGGAAATATTTGTGATTTCCACATATTCTACTTCCATGTCCCCGGAAATTGTAACAAAAGAAGTTACTTCTGCCTGAAGACCATATTTTTGTGATTTTCGGGAAATCTTCTGCCACATAAAACCAGCTTCCAGTGTGCTTTCGTCCTGCTTATCTGTAAATTTCTGAAATTCCTGTTCTGCGGAATTTCCACAGACAGACCAACAGCCCAGAAGCTTCGGATCTGCTCCAGACAGAGCAGTATCACCTGCTTCTGTGTTTTTATATACCTGACACCAGAAATTTCTGGTATTTCGGTTATTATGCAGGTTTTCAATACTTACAGGCTCAAGAAGGAAATGATTCTGATCTGTTTTGCTGTCACCTCCCAGATTAGGGGTGATACTGGATTTCAGTCCTTTTTCTCCCGCCAGAGGCAGATACAGACCACTATAATTTTCCGGATCATGTATAATAAAGCTTCCGTTTTTATCCTGAAATTCTATATGTTTCATCAATGTTTCTCGCTTTCTGCCTGCGTCCACCCACCAGGCCTACTAAATTTTTACGACAGATACAATTCAACCTCAGTTTCAGCAGTCAGCTTATCCTGTGGAATATAATTATCTTTTAACTCTTCACCGTTTACAGTAAGTTTCTTAAATCCACTCTCTGCATGTCCCGGATTTTGCACTTTAATGTGCAGATGACAGCCGCGGAAATCTTTTTCGACTTCAAATCCATCCCATTCTTTCGGTATGGACGGTGCGATACGAAGACCATAGAAATCAGGACGCATTCCAAGAATGCCTTCCACACATCCTACCATAACAGTAGACGCAGTTCCAGTAAGCCAGTGTACATGAGAACGGCCAAAATTCGGACTTGCTTTCCCCTCTGTAAACTGACCATAGCAATATGGCTCAAGCCTGCGGATCTCCGCCTTATCATTCTGTGCAGCCGGAGCATTTTCCATAAAGTAGCCAAATGCTCTTTCTCCATGTCCCATTAATGCTTCTGCCAAAATGATCCATCCCTGTGACTGGGAAAAAATTCCTGCATTTTCTTTTGTTCCTGCATTATAAATTACAGCCAGTGCGCCGTCAAAAGCATGTGCGTGATATGGGGGATCCATGAGAATAGCACCATACTCTGTATTCAGTCTTTCATAAACCTGCTCAAGTGCCAGTTCTGACTGCGCCTTTGTTGCAAGCCCACTGATCACAGCCCAGCTCTGGGGATTCAGCCACATATTTGCTTCCGGATCTGTACGCTGTCCGATTATTTCTCCTGCTTCTGTAAAACCGCGGATAAACCGGTCTTCATTCCAGCAAAGCTTTTCAATCAGTTCCCCAAGCTTTTCCTGGCTTTTTTCCAGATATGAGATATATTCTTCATCTTTTTCGTAAGCCGCAAACTCCTTCAAAATGGTCATTGCATAATAAAACTGCAAAGCTACAAAAGTAGATTCTCCATCTTTTCCAAGCCTCAGGCAGTCGTTCCAATCTGCATAAAGTCCCGCCGGCATTCCATGTTTTCCAAGATGTTCCATCGAGAACTGGATCGCACGTTTCAGATGCTCATATACTGTTCCTTCATCTTTATTGGCAAATGGGATTACCTCATCAATAAAATCTACATTTCCTGTCTCTGACACATACTTATATACAGTTGGAAAAAGCCATAGAGCATCGTCAGCACGATATGCCGGATGCCCTGTTTCCTGTACATAAGAAGCATCGTCCGGCGTATCCTCATGTCCTGGATTGTGGGTGAATTTAACAAGAGGCAGACCACCACCATTATCTACCTGGGCAGACAACATAAAACGGATCTTATCCGCTGCCATTTCAGGTGCCAGATGGATCACGCCCTGAATATCCTGCACAGTGTCGCGGTATCCATATCCATTGCGCAGACCGCAGTAAGTAAAGGATGCTGCTCTGGACCAGATAAAAGTCATAAAACAGTTGTAAGCGTTCCATGTGTTGATCATGGTATTAAATTCATTACTTGGAGTTTTTATCTGAAAATGTGAAAGCTGTCCATGCCAGTAACTGATCAGTTCTTCCAGTTCCCTTTCGCAAACCTGCTGGCAATTTTGGTCATAACGCGCAACAATCGCTTCTGCCTCGTCATTTTTTTTCATACCTACAAGAAAAGCCATCTCTTTCTTTTCTCCCGGGGCAAGCTTTAACACTGCTGTCAATGCACCACAGCTGTTTTCATTATAATTTCCCTCACAATTAAGCTTGCCGTCAATTACTCCTACCGGGTTTCCATAACCGTGATATCTCCCCAGAAATGCTTCTTTTTCACCGCACCAGGAATCCACTGGCACGCCGGCCAGACCCAGGAACCGATTTGTCACATCTTTGTTATCTACCTTTTCCCCTTCATCAAGACGATCCAGATTTGCATGGATCATCTGGCGTACACGGTTTCCTCTGAAAACAGTTTTGGTAATATACTGGGAATACTGCAGATTTACCTGATCCTGCTCATAGTTGCTGTTGTTGGTAAATTCCGCATATCCGGTTACATTAATTTCTCTTTCCTTATCAGAACAGTTCTCCACACAAAGGCTCCACACCTCATAAGACTGTCCCAGGGGTACATAATACCTAACCTCAGAATGAATACCGCTGTAATCTGCCATCATCCTGGTATAAGCAGTACCGTGGTGACATTCACTTTTATATTTTTCAAGATCCTTTCCTACAGGCTGCCATGACGCTGACCAAAAATCTTTCGTTTCATTGTCCCTCAGATAAATATATCTTCCCGGCTCGTCAAACTGATTAAAAACATAACGTAAAATTCTTCCGTTAGCCCCAGACTTTACAAAGCTGTATCCGCCTGCATTATTGGACACAATGGCACCATACTCAGGATCTCCCAGATAGTTTACCCAAGGCGCTGGTGTATCTGGTCTGGTAATCACATATTCTCGTTTCTTATCATCAAAATATCCATATTTCATCCCTGCACACTCCTCCTGGTCTTTATATTGACCCGATTTTCCCATATGATATCTCATATGATAAAAAACATATACCAAAACTCACTATAAAATATCAAAATTATGACATGAAAAAAAGCACCCACCTCGCGGTGAGTGCTCTTCATTTTCATCTATTAAGCTAACTTGATCGGGTTGATCTTCACTCCAGGACCCATTGTCGGAGCAATAACAACGCTCTTTAAATACTGTCCTTTCAGTGTGCTAGGTCTAGCCTTTACAATAGCTCCAATCAGCGTCTGGAAGTTGTCGCTTAACTGCTCCTCAGTAAAGGAAGCTTTACCGATCGGCACATGGATAATGTTTGATTTGTCAAGACGATACTCAATCTTACCAGCTTTGATATCATTGATAGCCTTTGTAACATCCATAGTTACAGTACCAGCCTTCGGGTTAGGCATTAAACCTTTCGGTCCAAGTACACGACCAAGACGTCCAACAACACCCATCATATCCGGAGTTGCTACAACAACGTCGAAGTCAAGCCATCCCTCATTCTGGATCTTCGGAATAAGGTCCTCAGCGCCAACGAAATCAGCACCTGCAGCCTTAGCTTCCTCAGCTTTTGCATCCTTAGCGAATACAAGAACGCGAACAGTTTTACCTGTACCATGTGGCAGAACTACTGCACCACGGATCTGCTGATCTGCATGACGTCCATCGCAGCCTGTGCGGATATGAACTTCGATAGTCTCGTCAAATTTGGCAACAGCAGCTTTTTTAACTAAGCTGATAGCTTCATTAGTATCGTATAATGTTGCGCGGTCAACTGCCTTAGCAGCCTCCACGTATTTCTTTCCTCGTTTCATTTCTATAACCTCCTGTGGTATTTGCGGGGAAAAGCCCTCCCACTTACTATTTGTGATTAATCAACTACTTCAATTCCCATACTTCTTGCAGTACCAGCAATCATGCTTGCTGCTGCTTCGATGGATGCTGCATTTAAGTCTTTCATCTTAAGCTGAGCGATCTCCTCAACCTGAGCTTTTGTAACTTTAGCAACTTTTGTTTTGTTCGGTACGCCGGAACCGGATTTGATGTTTGCAGCTTTCTTAAGAAGAACTGCAGCCGGCGGAGTTTTGGTTATGAAGCTGAAACTTCTATCTGCATAAACAGTGATTACTACAGGAATGATCATACCATCCTGATCTGCTGTTCTCGCATTGAACTCTTTTGTAAACTGAACGATATTTACACCGTGCTGTCCAAGAGCCGGACCTACAGGTGGTGCTGGAGTTGCTTTACCAGCGGGAATCTGTAATTTGATATATCCTGTTACTTTCTTTGCCATTTTCGGCACCTCCTATGTGGTATTGGCGGGGGTATGTCCCTCCCACGATATTGTGTTACCTTTGTCTGTTACATTTTCTGAACTTCTGCGAAACTGATTACAACCGGTGTTTCGCGTCCAAACATCTCTACATTGATCGTTACAAGCTGCTTCTGCGGATTGATGGCAGTCACAACGCCTGTAGTCTCTTTCCAGGCTCCGCCTGTTACAACAACGGTATCGCCCTCGACGAAATCAACGCGGACAGTCTCATCTTTGATGCCCAGCGGCTTCATTTCCTCTTCTGTGAGCGGTACAGGCTTGGATCCCGGACCAACAAACCCAGTCACTCCACGGGTATTCCGGACAACATACCAGGTATCGTCGTTCATGACCATGTTGATAAGAACATAGCTTGGGAACATTTTTCTCTGGACCTGCTTGGAAACACCATTACGCATCTCCACAACGTCTTCCAGAGGAACCCGTACTTCCAGAATCTGATCCTCAAGATGTCGGTTTTCAATTGTCTTCTCAATGTTGGCCTTTACCTTGTTCTCATAACCGGAATAGGTATGGACAACGTACCATTTTGCTTCTGACATACAATCACCTTTGTCCTTATTTGATTAAAAGATTAATGCATTCCAGAATGCCTGCATCCATCACACTGATGATCACACCGAGAATTACGGTTATGACAATAACAACAACTGACTGTTTCATCAGTGTATCGCGGTCTGTCCAGACAATTTTGTTGAACTCTGCCTTCAGCCCCTGGAACCAGGATTTCTTCGGCTCCTTAGCCTTGGCGGTCTTGCCTGCAGATTTTTCTTTTTCTTGCATAGCCTAACCTCACAATCTAAAGTGACTATTTTGTTTCCTTGTGCATTGTGTGTCTCTGGCAGAACTTACAATATTTCTTGGTTTCCATTCTCTCAGGATGGTTCTTTTTCTCCTTGGTCATATTGTAGTTACGCTGCTTGCACTCTGTACATGCTAATGTAATCCTAACGCGCACAACTTCCACCTCCAGTGTTTTCATTTGCATGGTCTTAAATCAGCCTTTTCGGTGTATCCGCCACCGTTTTTCGGCATAAAAAAAAGACCTAACTTCCATGTCGCTTGTACAGTTTACCACACAGCGGACATATCCGTCAAGTCTTTTGCATATAATTCTTAAGGATTTTTTGACTAAAAATAAGCTCCAATCCATGCTGGATAGCAGCAAAAGGCAGTAGTGTCACAGAAGCTCTGTAAAGCCCTTGGGCGGCAAAGAAAAATCACTTTCCATGCACACTGAGAAAATATAATTCTCAAATTCCATTGTCCTGAAAAAGCCTGGTCTTTTCGGTGATTTTCCCAGAACAAAGCCCTGATCTTTTCGAATGATCTCGAAAGAATCAAGCGGAAGGCTCATCCCCCTGCCTGTCATTTTCATATAACTTTCCTTTAAGGTCCAAAGTGTAAAAAAAGCTTTGCCCGGGTCAGAAGCAGCTTCTATATATTCCCGCTCTGTCGAATGGAAATAATGCTCCGCAATTTCCAGAGGCGCATTGACATTCCGCTCAATGTCGCATCCCACTTCATCATCCGACACCACTCCCACCACATAGTCTCCGGCATGGGAGATATTAAAATGGAGATGATCCGCCACAGGCTTCCCATTTTCGGAATATTTCAGGCTGCTTTCGGAAAGTCCGTTCCCATTCAGGATCTTCCGGATCATAATTCCTGCGCCCAGACTCCTTTTTCGGTCATCCGGCTGAAGATACCGGATGACCTTCTTTCTTCTCTCTGGTCCAACTTGTTCCAAAAGACTTTCATTCTGCAAGGGATCCTCAAGAGTATTGATATTGATTCTATATAATTTTATCATTTCTTACTATAAAAAGCACCGGGTAGCAACTGTAGATTCCCCAGGCCTGCTCCAGACAGGTTGCTGTTCACTTCGCTTACAGCAATACGCAGCAATTCTCGAGTTTTCTGTGAACTTTTTGTCCAAAAAGCACCTCGCGGAATGTTGCCTGTGACATGCAATGCGCTTCGCCATGCACGAATTCAGCCTTTATTTCTTCTCAATATTAATCTTCTGATCAAATCCGGTAAGGCTGAAAACATCGTACACTTCATCAGAAACATTTACAATCCTGAAGCCTTCCTTGCCTGCCATCTTCTTATAAGCGGCGATTACCAGACGAAGTCCGGCAGAAGAGATATATTCCAGGTTTGCAAAGTCAAATACCAGGCTGGTTGTACCAGGATCAAGTGCTGACAGCTCCTTTTCCAGCTGCGGTGCAGTCTGGGTGTCAAGCCATCCTGTGATCTCCATAGTTACCTTGCTGCCCTCTGTCTTACTTACAATTTCCATTACAATTTCCTCCTTTAAGTTACAGGAAACACGCTCAACGGGTTTCCGGGGTTATCACGCAGCGGGCCCAGGAGGGGACTTCCAACACGAGCTCCCACCCTGCCCACTGAGTAAACCAGTTACTGTCCAGCTGTATGTAAAACTTCATCTGTGGGCAGTAACTTTGTTCCATCATCAATCAAAAAATGCAAGTCTGTCAAGTGCCTCAATAGCGCTTTCCAGATATCTGTCATCTGTAACCGGCCATTTGTAATCCAGTCTGTAAAGAACCTGTGCTGTAAACCGGTTGCTGTAATCCAGGGTATAAATCTCATTTTCATTATGAGCCGTATACGCGATCAGTCCGGAAACAACATCCGAATCATCACTGTTCTTTGCAAATTCTTTTACTGCAGCCTCAAACTCTTCATCACTTACAATGTCAATGTCAAATCCATGGCTCCGCATTGCATAGATCAGATCCGCCATATAGATATGATGGCTGTTGCAGGCGTGAAATACGGTAAATCTCCGGTCTGTCTGCACCAGTTTCAACACTGCAAGTGCAGTAGAATCAATTGGTGAAAATTCTGTAACTTCGTGCATAGCCCCAATTGGGAATTTACCAACTGCCTCATATCCTCTCAGGCTTCGCAGGAATCCGTTTGTAATAAAGTTGATCTGGAATTCACCATCTGAATTTCGGCTCATCAGATTTCCTACACGGATAACCTTTCCGTCAAGCCCACTGGAAACAGCTTCCAGTACAGCTCTCTCTGCAAGGAATTTTGTGCGGATATATTCATTTGTGATGTTCTGTCCAATATACAGATCGTTTTCATTAAAGACTCTGGACATTGGCGGAACACCATCGGAACCTTCTCCGGCAACAGAAACAGTAGAAATCTGGATCAGTCTGCGTCCACTATTTTTACAGAATTCAATCAGATTTTCCACTCCGTGTACATTTATCTTCTCCAGTACATCACCAGCTGCAAAATGCTTTACGCAGGCTGCGCAGTTAATAATGGTGTTAAATTTGTAATCTGCAAATTTCTCCACCTGTTCTTTCGAGGTAATATCGCCATCCACACAGATAATACGCTCTCCAAACAGTTCCTGGCACGGATTATCGAAGTAATACATCAACATATGCATCATTCGTTTCTCCATGGACTCATATTTACCCTTACGTACCAGACAGTAAACCTTACCGTCATAATTATCCAGGTAAGCCTTCAGAACATGAATTCCCAGGAAGCCGGTTGCACCCGTGATCATGATATCACCAATTTCTTCCTTTGTCACCTGGTTTACGTTTTCTTCCACATTTCCGCTGATCACGCTCTGAATCCGGTTATAATTGTAGCTGGAGAATTCGTTCTCACTCTGCGGATTTTCAAATGCCTCACTGTTATCCACGATTGCAGAAAGCTCACGGATGGTCGGATATTTGAAAATGTCTGCATATACAATGGAAATATTCTTGGAAAGGCACATAACAGCAACTTTTGATGCAGTAAGTGAGGAGCCTCCAAGTTCGAAGAAGTTATCCTCAATTCCTACTCTTTCAATGCCAAGTGCTTTTTCAAATATCTCGCAAAGTTTAATCTGGACAGCGGTAACAGGCTCCACATAGGCTGTGCTTGCTGTGGTGGTTACTTCTGGTACCGGAAGCGCCTTTTTGTCTATCTTTCCGCCAGGAGTCACCGGCATTTTCTCAAGATGGACAAAGAAGGATGGCATCATGTAATCCGGAATCAGCGGGTTCAGGAACAGTTTCAGCTCATCTTCCGGAATGATTTCACCAGTATAATAAGCTGTGATATATTTGTTTCCGCCTTTTTCGATCACTATAACAGCAGCATTCTTCACCTTATCGTGCTTCAGAAGAGCTCCTTCGATCTCACCAAGTTCAATACGATATCCTCTTATCTTTACCTGGGAATCGATTCTTCCGATATATTCAATATTTCCGTCACCTTTCATGCGGACCATATCACCGGTTCTGTAAAGACGTTTGTCCTCGTCACATACGGAGAACGGATTTTCCACAAATACGGAAGCCGTCTTCTCAGGAAGATTGTGATATCCTCTTGCAATCTGACGTCCGGCATGGCAAAGCTCACCAGAAGCGCCTACCGGAAGCCGTTTCATATTTTCGTCCACAATGTAGCTGCGGATATTCCGCTGTGACTTACCGATCGGGATGTTGTCGTACTGTTTGTCAACCCAGAACTCTGTGGAGGAAACAGTATTCTCCGTTGGACCGTAGCCATTGATCATCTGGTAAGTTCTATCCCGGTAATATTTGAACTTCTCACCACCCAGGGTGACAAATTTCAGGCTCGGAGCATCGTCAAGAAGCTCTGCAACCAACTCGCCCATCTGGGTTGGGAAGGTAGCTGTGGTAATTTTTTCTTCTTTTATAAATTTTCCAACAGCAACTGCATCTTTTCGTATGCTCTCTGGCAAAATGTACAGTACCGCGCCTGCAGTAAGCGGAGCAAACAGGTCGATCACGGATGCATCGAAGCAGAAGCTTGCAAACTCTGCCACAATATCATCTGGTGTCAGTTTTCTTGTCATAAGGATATACTCGATCAGGTTCAGCAGGTTCCGCTGTTCAAGCATAACACCTTTTGGTTTTCCGGTGGAACCGGAGGTGTAGATCATATAAGCCAGGTTCTCTGGTTTCGGAGCTGTGAGCTCTACAGAAAGTGCAAAGTCTTTGGATTCTGCTGCCACGTCATCCAGGCTGATCACATTCTGGTCGTAGAAGCCTACCAGACTGCGGTAACGGTCTATTACAAGCAGGTTTTCTGCCTCGGAATCCTTCAGCATGTACTCAATTCTACTCTGCGGATATTCCGGATCCAATGGAACATACGCACCGCCGGCTTTCATAACACCGATATAAGCTACGGCATATTCCTTTGTTCTTCCGCACAGAATACCTGCAACCTTTTCCCTGCCAAAGCCATTTTCCGTAAGCTTCTGAGCAACATAATCTGACATATGGTCCAGTTCTTTATAGGTAAGCTCGCCCATTCCGTCTTTTACCGCCGGTCTGTCCGGATATTTTGCAACAGTTTCCCTGAACAGGTCTACAAAGGTCTTTCCGGCATGGGAAGGATCATCTTCCATTTTGGTTTCTTCCTCAAACATCAGTCTGATGTCTGCCGGCTCGTATTCTCTCAGGATTCCATCTGCCGTTGTTTCCAGGTTATCTGCAAGGTATTTGATGGTTTCCTCGTTGTACATGTCGCCTCTGTACTCAATCTCAAAGACAAACTTATTTCTCTCAATTGAAATACTGATGGAAACAGGTGCCTTTGCCGCATTCAGCTGAACAGGTTCTTCCTGCGCATATTCCCCGCCGATATTATCAAAGGCGAAGTTGTCGCCCTGATAGATCACCATGGCATCTGCCTTGATGTTGAACTCATGGCTGATCTGGGAGAACGGATAAATATCGTTGTTCATGGAATTAATCAGCTGCTGCTGGACAGCATTCAGGCAATCCGCAGTGCTTCCTGAGAAATCACAGTAAACGGGAAGAGTCTTTACCAGCATACCCACGGTATCGGAAAGTCTGGAATCGTTTCTGCCGTGGTAAATAGTGGTAAATACCGCATCCTTCCTGAAATTGTATTTTCCAAGAGTAATACCAAAAGCAGAGATAAAGAATACATTCTCTGTAATTCCGTGCTTCTTACAGAATGCCTTCACGTCCTGTACGGAGAACTCACTGGTCTCACGATGATACATCTCTGCGGTTGGAGCTGCTCCGCTCTTGTCTGGATAGAAGTTGATGCTTCCGCCCGCATTTTCAAAAACGGATTTATAGTAGTTCTCTGCATTCTTATAAGCATCACTTGCCAGAGCATCCCTGTTATCAAGGGCCAGATCATAGGAAGTATACTCTTCCACTTCCAGCTTTTCTCCGCTGTAAGCCCTGTTAATGTCGTTCAGGATAATGCCCAGGGAGGTACCATCTGCAACAATATGATGAATGTCAAGGAACAGATAATTTCCATCACAGGTTCTGTGAATCTCAAAGCGGAAAAGCTGTTCATTAAACAGCATGTACGGACGAACCAGAGTTTCCCGGTTCATTCCATTTATAATCTGCGTCTTATAAGTGAAAGCATCATTACGTTTCTGAAGGACTTCTCCTTCGTCGCTCATAAAGAGACGGGTTTTCAGGTAAGGATGAGCTGCAACGGTGCTGTCAATTGCTTCTGCCAGCTTATCCAGGTCAACCTTTTTGTCAAGCTTCAGAAGATATGGAATGTTGTAAATGGTGGATCCCATATTGGCTGTACACTCGATGAAAATTCCCTCCTGAGTATTGGTGAGAGGATAATTTTCCTGGATTTCCCTCTTGGTTTCTTTTCCGGCAGTCTTCACAAAGCTCTCTAACATCTGAATGGTTGGGTGATCCTTGATGTCAGATGTTTTTATCACAATGTCAAAAGCTTTGGAAATAAGGATATTCAGCTTAATAGCAGTGATAGAGGTCAGTCCTGCCTCGTAAATATCTGTGGTAATGCCGAATTCGGTATAGCCAAGAACCTCAGCAATACAGTCAAACAGCTTCTGCTGAGTCTCATTCTCCGGTTTCACGATTTCTTCCACTTTTCGCTCTGGCAGTGGAAGGGCTTTTTTGTTTACCTTCTGATTCTGGTTCAGCGGGATCTTGTCGATCTGCATGGTAACTGCCGGAACCATGTATGGAGGCTTGGTTTCTTTGATGAAATCATTTAACTTATTTATGTCAACCTGACTGTCAGATACTACATAAGCTGCAATGTATTTTCCACCGCCATTAGGATCATCAAAAGCTACTACGGTCGCATCCTTTATACCTTCATATCTTCTTATGACCTCCTCAACCTCGGAAAGCTCAATTCGAAAGCCTCTGACCTTAACCTGGGAGTCTTTTCTTCCAATGATCTGGATATTTCCATCTGGAAGATATCTGGCAACATCACCGGAATGATACAGGACTTCATAGCCTTCTGCATCGTCATAAATATTTTTTGTATAAACTTCCGAAGTTTTCTCTGGTTTATTCAGATAGCCTCTGGAAACCTGCCATCCGGATATCATCAGTTCACCGCAAGCACCGTATGGAAGCAAATGGCCAAACTTATCGGCTATATAAAGCTTAAAGTTATCAAGTGCCTTTCCAATTGGAATGTTGGAGTAGTACTTATCTACTTCAAATATAGTTGTAAAAATTGTACACTCTGTAGGGCCATAAGCATTAAAGAATCTATAATCCTTCGGCGGCTCCATAGGAACAAGCTTCTCTCCGCCTATGGAAAGATATTGCAGGCTCTCGCAGCTCATTTCCATTGCAAACTGTCTTCCCACCTGTGTAGTCATAAAGGAATGGGTAACGCCATTCTCTTCAAAATAACGCTGAAGTGCAATGAAATCAAGGCGGATTTCTTCCGGAATAATGTGAAGCTCTGCACCGTTTGCAATTGCACCGTAAATGTCCATCATGGAAGCATCAAAACCAAAGGACGCATAAGCTGCTATTTTGGAGCTGTGATCTACCTGGTAATACTTTTTGTACCAGTGGCAGAATGCAGTGATATTTCCATATTCCAGCATACAGCCTTTCGGCACGCCGGTGGAGCCGGAAGTGTACAGTAAAATAAACAGATCATGAAGCTCTGGCTTCTTAAGTTCCACATCACGCTCTTCCAGCTGTGGGATCTCATCTGTAAATAAAACAGGTCCCTGATAGCCGTCTACCAGCGGCAGAAGCTCTCTGTCTGCGATCAAAAGCTTAGCAGCAGAATCCTCCAGCATGTACATCAGGCGGTCTTTCGGGTAAGTAGGGTCAAGAGGCTGGTATGCCGCACCGGCTTTGATCACGCCCATTGGTGCGATGGCCATGTATTCGCAGCGGGGGATCAGAATGGAGACTACATCCTCCCTGCCGATTCCCTGGGATGCAATATATTTTCCAAGTCTGTTGCTGAGCTCGTCCAGTTCTTTGTATGTATATTTCCGGTCTTTAAATACCACTGCGGTGTGGTCTGGAATGGTCTCTGCCAATTCAGCGAACATGTCAGAAATGGTTTTGCTTCTGTCAAATTCGTTTTCTGTATGATTGAATTCTGCGATCTTGTTTACCCCACTCTGAGAGATCACAGAGATTTCAGAAACATATTTTGTTTTCAGCATGGAGCTCATGGCAGCTTCATAGGAATCCAGGATTCCGTCAATAAAGGCCTGGCTGTACATGTCGCTGCGGTATTCTGCTGTAAGCACATAAGTGTGGTTGTACTCTCTTACCTGGATCAGCAGAGGCATTTTGGCCATATCCAGGGAAAGGTCGTGGCCTCTGGCAATGGTGTCTCCAATTGGATAATCGTCGCTTAACTCTGCCTGGTATGCAAAGGTAAGATCCGAATTCAGCCCGTATTTTGCACAAATATCGGAAAATGGGAAAATATCGTTTGCCATGGAGGACAGCATCTGCTCGGAAAGCTCTGCCATATACGCCTGTACGGTGGTCTTCGGGTCGAATTTGCAATAAACAGGAAGGGTTTTTACCAGCATGCAGACTGTGTTTTCAAGCCTGGAATCGTTTCGTCCATTATAAATAGTAGAAAACAGACTGTCCTCTGCATTGGAGTATTTTGCCATAAGGATGCCGAACAGACCTGTAAATAAAATATTCGGGGTAACACCCAGCTTCTCGCAATAGGAAAGAATGGCCTCTTCTTTCAGGCCCATGGTCTTCTCCAGATAACCTTTTTCAGGAGCTTTTCCATTCAGGTCTGGCATAGGGAGGGTTTCCGTTTCAATTCCTTCAAAAATACTGTCATAATATTTCTCAGCTTTTTTGTATTTGCCCTCTTTCATCTGCTGTTCTTCGTCAAGGGCCGCATCAAATCCGGTATAGGACTCTTTTTCCAGTTTTTCACCCATATAGGCCTTATTGATATCCTCGAAAATGATATCATAGGAGTTGCCGTCAGCAATAATATGGTGGAAATCAGTAAAGAGGTATTTCTTATCTTCTGTCACATAAATTGCCACACGAAGGAGACGTCCCTTTTCCAGCTTAAACGGACGTACAAGGCTTTCCTTCTGGCTGGCAAATTTCTCATTTGTGGTCTCGATCACTTCCGGCACAAATGTCTCATTTCCAGGGCGCTGTACCATCTCCCCATTATCGTCAAGATATACCTGTGTAAGCAGATAGGAATGGGCGCTTACCATTCTGGCAATTGCATCGGATAATTTCCGGGTATCCACTGTTGGATCCAGTTCAAAAAGGAAGGGGATATTGTATACGGTACTCTCAGGATTTTTGCTGCATTCTGCAAAAATACCCTTCTGGGAACCGGTAAGAGGATAAACCTCTCTCTTTTCGTAGGTTCTGAGTTTCGGCGCCAGCATGACATATTTTTCCAGCTTCTCCACGGTATTGTTCTCGTGGATATCGCTTGTTTTTACGGTAACACCAAATTCCTCTGAGATCAGGACACAGAGCTTCATTGCACTGATGGAGGAAAGGCCGGCCTTATAAAAACTGGTGTCGATTCCGAAGAAGTCGTTTTCTACTACTTGGACCACAATGTCAAAAATCTTCTTCTGCATTGGATTTTCCGGCTCTTTCAGGTTTCTGGGCTGCGCCACCGGCTTGGGCAATGCTTTTTTGTCAATTTTGCCATTCTGTGTTAAAGGCATTTTTTCCAGCTGGATGAAAACATCCGGAACCATGTAATGAGCCAGGGATTCTGACGCATAAGCGGTAAGCGCTTCAACATTGATCTGGCGGTCTGCCATAAAGTAGCAGCAAAGATATTTATTATCCACCGGTACTGTAATACTGGTGATGATTCCTTCGAAGCTGTTAACAACCTCCTCGATCTCACCAAGCTCGATTCTGAGACCGCGAAGCTTGATCTGATTGTCAATTCTTCCGAAAAATTCGATCTCGCCATCTGGAGTGATCTTTGCAAGATCGCCTGTTTTATAGGCTCTTTCTCCGTTGAGAGTGATGAAAACTTCTGCTGTTTTCTCCGGCAGATTGATGTAGCCACGACCTACTCCAAGACCTGCAATTACAAGCTCTCCGGTCTCTCCGTCCGGAAGGATCCTGTTCTCTTTGTCAACCACATAAACCTGAACATTGCCGTTTGGCTCTCCGATGGTAATGTTTTTGCTGTCGGTGATCACCTTCATGGTACAGCTGATGGTAGTCTCGGTTGGTCCATAGCCGTTCATAATATAAGCATCCGGGTTTACTGCGTGAATCTTGTCAAAAAGTGCAGGCGGGAATGCTTCTGCTCCTACGTCAAATACCTTGATCTGGGCAGCTGCTTCCTGAAGCTGGGGCAGATCGATCATATTGGAAAGATAGGTAGGAGTTGTGGTCATAATATCCACTTTATTTTTTACAATTAAATCTCCAAGCATAATGGGATTCAGGATCTCTTCATCGCTTGCGATCACTGCAGTCATTCCATTGGTGAGAGGGAGAAATTCCTCCAGTACCGAAACATCAAATGTCATGGCTGCCATGGAAAGGGAAACGCTTCCCCTGCTTACATAGCCATAGGTTTCCGCATTCTTTGGATTAGGATTTACAAAATTGGCAAGGTTGATATGCTCGATCATAACACCTTTTGGTTTTCCCGTGGAACCGGAGGTGTAAATACAGTAGCAAAGATCATGTTCCTTAATCCTGGTATCCGGGTTCCCGGCATTTGGATTTTCCAGCAATTCTTCAAGCAGAAGCACCGTACAGGAAAGCCTGGAAAACAGCTCCTGGCGGTCCTTCGCGATTTCCTTTGTGGTGATAATAAAGGGAACTCCTGCATCTTCAAAAATGAACTGCACACGGTCATCGGGATAATCCGGGGCTGCGACAGCAAATGCACCACCAGCCTTCAAAATACCCTGACGGACTGCGTAAAAGTCACAGCAGCGCTCCAGTACCACACCTACGATTTTTTCACAGCCAACGCCTTTTTCAATAAGAGAATTCGCAATTCTGTTTGCTCTTTCATTCAGCTGTGCGTAGGTAAAGCTTTCCTTGCTGGAAGCTACAGCACATTTGTCAGGATGAAGCCGCACCTGCTCTTCAAACAGCTTTGTCACAGGCTGAAATTCAAAAACAAAATTGCTCTTTTCGTTAATGTCAGACATTTCCTGCACCTCCTAAAATGATATTATAGTATTATTCATATCAATTGCGCGGATATAATCCATTGATTTTGAAATCTTTTTCACCAGCTCAATTCCATGGATATCAAACTCCTCATGGTCATAGCTGTATTCCAACGGATTAAAATTCACTCCGTTGTCTCTTATCCTTAACTGGCAAATGTCATCTTCCAGGCAAAGATTGATGTCGATCCAGTTGGAAGTTTTTCCACCAAATTTAATGATATTCACAGTCATTTCTTCTGCACACACGGCAGCAAGATTGGCTCTGTTTCCGGATACACCGTTTTCCTTGCAGAACTCCAGGATTTTTCTGTTAACCGCGCCAGCTTCTTCCATGATGCTCTTAATGGAAAAATCAAAATTGATTCCGGGATTTTGGTCCGGAACAATATAAAAAGTAGAATTTTTGTGTTTGATCTTTCGGAAAATCCAGGCTGTGATCAAGGTTATGATCTCTGTGGCAACAAATGCAGCACCAATTCCATTTGTACCGATTCCATCAATCTGTTTCCAGATAGAAATTCCTATAAATGTTGCAGGAAGAACTGCCACTGCGTTTTCAAGGAAGGTAACAAAGCTTGCAATTGCAGTCTCTTCAATAGATTCATAATAGCTTACGGTAAATTTATTCCAGAGATAAGGCACTACACATAAAGCAAAAATACGCAGTGCATGAACCATCTCCCGTCCCAGCTCTCCGCCGCCTCCGAACATAATGGTGATCTGTTCTGTAAACAGCATGATCAGAACGAATATGACTGCCAGCACGATGTAGCTGTATTTCAGCATTTTTTTGCACAGGACACGGATTCCCACATAGTCTTTTTCTCCAAAAAGAATTCCTGCAACATTAGGAATTACGCCAATGATTCCGCCTGTAAGCATTTCCACGATCAGCAAAACATTGTCGCAGACCGTAAATACTGCCATTCCGTCTTCCCCGATCTGATTCATAATGATGGTGTTCAGGCCAAGGGCTTTTACAAAATTGGTTGCCATGAAAACAAGCATGGGCACACCTGTAATCACTGCCTCCTTCACGATTCCGAAATCCTTTGCATTCAGCCGCACGAAACTGATATTCCTCTTATCTGAGCGAATATAGAAAAGGAAAACCACCATGGCAAAAAGAAAGCCAAGTACCGTTGATAAGGATGCACCTGTAACTCCAAGTGGTGTAAATCTAAGAAATATGTAATCCAGCACAAGATTTATCACATTGGCTGCGATCAGATAAACAGAAGCAAGCTCCGGATGGTTTTCCACCCCAAGGTAGTTTACCATCATCAGACCGATTCCGATTACCGGTGCACCTAACATGCTGATGCGGATATAGTCTCTTGTATAAGTTGTCAAAACTCCGTCTCCGGATACCAGAAATCTGGCAATAGGTCCTGCAGCAGGAAATGCAATAAGAGAAAACAGCAGTCCCACCACGAGTGTGACAATAAAAGTGGCCGAAAACAATCTCGAAGCCCCTTCTTTGTCACGTTTACCAAGCATATTTCCTGCGGCTATGGAACCTCCCACACCCAGACAGTAACCGGTAAGCTGAACTATCGTTTCAACCGGAAGACTCATTGTGACTGCGGACATTGCTTCTACACCAATTAAATTACTTACAAAGATAGTGTCCACAATGTTTCCAAGCTGAAGTGCCAGCGACATCATAATACCTGGAACGATATACTTGTTTAATTTCGCATTCAGCAACCTGTTATTTCTGTTTTCCACCATTCCATCCCCTTTCGAAATTTTGGAGTATTTCTAAACAAAATCAGAATACTCCATATTTATATATAATTTAGCAAAAAATGAAATATTTTTCAATAAAGCAACGAAAATAACGTCAAATTAAACAAAAATAGCTTAAAAAAATACCGGTTTCCCGAAGATATCCCTTTAATGGAATTCTTTGGAAACCGGTAGTATCCTTCCTGATATGTAATTATTCAGCAGACTCCAGAACATGTTTAAAAAGGCTTTCTACAAAATGTACGTCACAATTTGCGGAGCCTGCAGATTGCAGGAAATAAATTTTCAGGCAAGCTCCAAAGCCCTGTGGCAGGCTGCTTTATGCCCCTTTTCCACCTCCTGAAGCACAGGAGCTTCCTGCCTGCAGCGGTCTGTTGCATAGGGACAGCGGGTATGGAATTTGCATCCTGACGGTGGATTGTAGGCACTTGGCACGTCACCCTCCAGAATGATACGCTGACGTTTCTTCTTCACATCTGGAAGCGGGATTGCAGAAAGAAGAGCTTTTGTATAGGGGTGCATCGGATTGGAATAAAGCTGGGCTTTTTCTGCAACCTCAACCACACTTCCAAGATACATAACTGCAATCCTGTCACTGATATGGCGGACTACACTCAGGTCATGGGAGATAAACAGGTAGGTCAGATTTTTCTTCTGCTGCATATTTCTCATAAGATTCAGCACCTGCGCGCGGACAGATACGTCCAGTGCGGAAACCGCCTCGTCACAGACAACAAATTCCGGATTCAGGATCAGTGCCCTTGCAATTCCGATTCGCTGCCTCTGACCGCCCGAAAACTCGTGAGGAAAACGGTTCAGATACTGTTTATCCAGTCCAACCTCCTGAAGGATCTCTTCCACCATTTCCCTGCGTTCTTCCTTCGTCCCCACTTTATAAACCTCAAGAGGGGCACTGATCAGATCATAAACGGTCATTCTGGGATTCAGGGAGCTGTATGGATCCTGGAAAATAATCTGCAGCTTCCGGCGCATTTCCCACATTTTTTTCTTATCATAGGTAAGGATATCTTCCCCATTGTACATAACCTGGCCCTCTGTTGCCGGGATCAGGCGGAGAATAGTTCTTCCCAGAGTGGATTTTCCGCAGCCGGACTCTCCGACCAGGCCCAGTGTCTCACCCTTTCTCACAGAAAGACTTACATGGTCTACTGCTTTTACTACAGATGGATTACGGTTCAGAAGCCCTTTTTTTGCCGTAAAATATTTGGATAAATCCTTTGTTTCCAATAAGATTCCTGTGTTCTCACTCATTATTTCTCACCCTCGTATCTGAAGCAGCTTACCAGAGAATTTTCAGCATGGTAAACGCCTGGTTTTTCTTTCATGCAGCGGTCTTTTCCGTAAGGACATCGGGGAGCAAATCTGCAGCCTGCAGGCATGGCGTCCGGTGCCGGAACGGTGCCCTCAATGGTATTCAGCAGCTCTACATCCTCATCAAGGCGGGGAATAGAGTTCAAAAGTCCCTGTGTGTAAGGATGCTTCGGTCTTTCAAAAATATCCTCAATGCTGCCGTATTCTACTGCTTTTCCTGCATAAAGAACAAGCACATCGTCTGCGGTCTCTGCTACTACCCCCATATCATGGGTAATCAGCATAATGGCTGTTCCCATTTTTTCCCTGAGCTCACACATCAGCTCCAGGATCTGTGCCTGGATGGTTACGTCCAGGGCTGTGGTAGGCTCATCTGCAATAAGAAGTCTTGGCTCGCAGGATACTGCCATGGCGATCATCACTCGCTGGCGCATACCGCCAGAAAGCTGATGCGGATATTCCTTCATCCGCTTCTCCGGAGCAGCGATCCCAACTCTTTTCAGAACGTCCACAGCTCTTGTCCAGGCTTCTTTTTTACCGCAGTTCTGGTGGAGCATAATTGGTTCCATCAGCTGGGTTCCAATAGTCAGAGTCGGATTCAGGGCAGTCATTGGATCCTGAAAAATCATGGCAATATCATTTCCACGGATCCTGCACATCTCTTTCTCCGGAAGCCCTATCAGTTCTTTTCCATCCAGTTTGATGCTGCCGCCGGAAATCCGGGCGTTGCTTCCAAGAAGCTGAAGGATAGACATGGATGTGACACTTTTTCCGCATCCGGACTCTCCTACAATTCCGAGGATCCTGCCTTTTTCTACAGAAAAGCTTACACCGTCAACGGCTGTGTTAATGCCTTTTTTTGTCTGAAACTGTACCTGTAAATTCTCTACTGAAAGTAAAGATGCCATAGCTGTACTCCTTTTTCTCTTAATTAACTCACTGTGATTCTTTCACAGCTCCTGAAATCCGCCAGACATGAGAGTCTTTTCTCTCATATTTGGCGGGTTCCAGGATCAAAAGCTTTATCCGCTTTTGTCCTGTTTCCCATTTTTATTACTCTTTATCCCACTCCCAGGAAGACCAGTTCAGACAATTAAAGTCTGCAACGTTCAGGTTCTTCATGCTCTTGTTGTAAGCGGTAAGAAGGTTCTTTGTATATAAGTAGCCCATAGCTGCTTTTTCTACAACCTTTTCCTGATACTCATCGAAGTATGGTTTTCTTGCTTCAAAAGTAAGCTCTGCGTTTCCTTTGTCGATCAGGTCAGAAAGCTCTGTATCCTGAAGCTGGCAGAAGTTGCAGGAGCTTTCCGGATAGATCATTTCACGGCTCTCACTTGGGTCAAGAGTTCCGCCGGAACCAATGATTCCAAGATCATGCTCGCCGTCAAGCATACGGCTCATCAGAGTTGCAAAGTCCATCTGCTCAATTTCTACATTTACACCGACATTTGCAAAATCCTGTACGATCAGGGCTGCACATCTCTCGGTAATGCTGCTTCCAGAGGAGATGAAGAATTTCAGTGTCTGTCCAGCCGGGAAGCCTGCTTCTGCAAGCATCTCTTTTGCCTTTTCAGGATCGTACTGAACCTGAACTTTGTCATTGTAGTATGGGCTTACCGGTGCGATCGGGGTCATGATCGGAGTTCCCTCTCCCATAAGAAGACCATTTACCAGTACGTCACGGTTGATTGCCATATTCAGTGCCTGGCGAACTTCCTGAGTAAGATATTCCTTCTGAGTATTGAAGATCAGAGTGGTATAGGAAGTGGTAGGAACAGACTCTGTTACCAGGTTATCCTGGGACTTGGCTGTTTCCCAGTCATCAGTCAGTACGGAACCGAATCCGATCAAATCAAGCTCGCCGTTCATAAGACCGGAAAGAACGTTTGCGGACGGTACTACACGGATGATCAGACGGTCAATATTTGGAGTTCCAAGATAGTAGTTTTCGTTCTTTGTGAACTCCATACGCTCACCATTGATCTCACTGTCATAGATGAATGGGCCGGAACCTACCGGATTTGCCCAAAGGTCAGGAGCATTGATCTCTTCTGCTGTTTTTCCTTCAAATATATGTTTCGGGATGATGAAAACAGTGTCGATATCCTGCAGGAATGTATCAGGATACATAGCCTCTTTTAATTTGAAGGTTACTTCATAATCGCTGTCTGCAGTTACTTCGATAGAATCCTCGGAAAGCTCTGCTCCGGAATCATCCACACCGGCAATGTACTCCAGGTGATAACGGCTCTTTGCCTCTACAGACGGATCAGAATACATCTGGTAGCTGAATACAACGTCCTCTGCTGTAACCGGCTCACCATCAGACCATACTGCGTCTTCATGAAGCTTAAAGGTAACTGCGTCACTGGCATCGTTTACAGTCCAGGACTCAGCAAGGCGTCCCTCAATGGAACCGTCTGCGTTTGTCTGTGTCAGGCGGTCATAAATCTGGTCACAGATAAAACGGGTGTAGTTGCTTGTGGTGTTCAGCGGCATCATGGTATCCCATGCCTGGTCCATGGCAGCTGTTACAACTTTTTCCTCTGCCTCAGCAGCAGCCGGAACAGCATAGCCTGCTACCATGCTTCCTGCAAGCAGGAGCGCTGCAGCCTTTTTCATGTTGAATTTCATAGGTCTCCTCCTTTTTCTTTTGTCAGGGATGTTTTTTCTCTGACAGGTTTTGTGAAGCAAATCAGTCCGGGAAACTCCCGGAACCAATCTTATGTCAACGGACTGTCCGGTCTTGCATCAAGACCTTCATGATCCTGAGACATTACAGTTTGATTTTCGGATCCAGCGCATCGCGGATGCCGTCGCCCAGAAAATTAATACTTAACACCGTGATCAGAAGTGCAAGTCCCGGCGGAAGCCAGATCCACAGCTTCTGGGAAAGCACAGTAATGGACTGCGCATCGTAGAGCATATTTCCCCAGCTTGCTCCCGGCGGCTGTACACCCATGCCAAGGAAGCTTAACGATGATTCAGAAAGGATGGCACTCGCCATCTGGAATGTGATTGCGATCAGGATCGGGGCAAAAGAGTTTGGAAGAACATACTTTGTCACGATCTTGAAATTGGAGGTACCAATTGCCCTTGCAGATTCTACATATTCTTTCTCGGATACGGAAAGTACATTTGCATAGATCAGTCTGGCAAACTGTGTCCAGCCGAGCACACCAATGACACAGGTTACAGACCAGACAGACGGTCCAAGAACTGCAACCAGTACCAGGATCAGCACAATTGAGGGAAAAGACATAAAAATATCTGCAATTCGCATAATAACTGCTTCCGCCTTTCCTCTGGCATAACCAGCAACCAGGCCAAGAGGAACTCCGATTGCGCAGCTGATCAGTGTGGAAACAAAACCAACCAGCAGAGAGGTTCTTCCGCCATACATCAGACGGGCAAAAACATCACGCCCGATAGCATCAGTTCCAAGGATGTGCGCTCCTCCCGGAGCTGCAGAAAAGGCAGTGTAATCTGAAGTATAAGGATCCAATTTCAGGATCATGGGAAGAAAAACCACCATCAGGATTTCCACGATCAGGACCACCAGACCTGCCATAGCCATTTTGTGTTCTTTCAGTTTATCAAGTACCTCGGAAAGATAGCTTACATTTTCGTTTTTCTGTTTTTTCATTTCTGTCTTCTATCCTCCCTTACTTATAGCTGATTCTCGGATCCAGAATTCCGTATGCAACATCAGTGAGAATATTCGCAATAAGAACCGCTGCCGCGATCATAACCGTGATTCCCATAATAACCGGGTAGTCTCGTCCGTTGATCGCTGTTACCATAAGAGAACCAATTCCCGGCCATCCGAAAACCTGCTCGGTTACAACTGCGCCGCCTACAATAGAAGGAATGGACATTCCCACAACTGTAACGACCGGTGTAAGGGCATTTTTCAAGGCGTGCTTCATGATCACTTTCCATTTGGTAAGACCTTTGGACTTGGCGGTACGAATGTAGTCGTCCTGCATAACTTCCAGCATACTGCTTCGCATGTGCCTTACCCATCCTCCGATCTGCTGAAAGGAAAGGACCAGACAAGGCAGGATCATGTGCTTCATCAGATCTCCGAATGTATGAGCTCCGCTTGAGCTGTACATTCCTCCTGATGGCAGAATGTTAAATACAATGGCGAACAGATAAATAAATACCAGTCCTACAAAGAAGTTCGGAGTCGCCATCATCAGCATAGACAGACCGCCGGAAAAGTAATCTCTTCCTGAATTCGGCCTGGATGCAGCAAAGATTCCAAGAGGAATGGATACGATCAATGACAGTACAATGGAGCTTGCCGCCAGAATCGCAGTAGCCGGAAGACGCTCCAGTATCATCGATGCCACCGGTCTCTGGGTGCTGTAGGAAAATCCCAGATTTCCCATAAGCAATTGTTTCAGCCAGGTAAAATACTGAATGATCACCGGCTGATCCAGTCCAAGTGCCACTCTCTTACGTTCCAGCTCTGCCGGAGTAATTCCCGGATCTGCCAGAAGTGCATCCAGCGGTGAACCAGGCGCCATATTCAGAATAAAATAGGCCAATATGGTAATTCCGAAAAAAGTGGGAATGGCAATCAGTATTCTTTTTAATATGTATTTCCACTTCATAGTGTTTTCCCTTCATCTCCTTTTCCTAGAACCTGTTTGAAAAAGTATTTCCGCAAGCTCCCGCAAATTGTGGCGCACATCTTGCAGAAAGCCTTTTTCAACCACGCTCTACCATAATCCGGATAATCTCTTTATCCGTTTCGCACATACCTTCCTTCGCCAGCTGTCCCACGTTCCGGATGGTATTTTCCACACCGTGGGTAACGATTCCATCACCGCCGTAGAACTGCTGTCCCTGTATGTACATTTCATAGCCCATGATTCCGGCATCGACTGCTGCTGAAATCTTGGCTGCGCAGGAGGCTTTCGCTCCGTCACAGATGATTCCGGAAACAATTGCCAGGGAATTCACGATTGTATGTGCAATTACTTCATAATCGCCGCCGTAGAGATAAGCAATTCCTGCACCGCTTCCGCAGCCTGCACTTACTGCACCGCAATAGGCAGAAAGAGTTCCGATTCCCGTCTTCAGATGAATGGTTACAAGATTGGAAAGCACCAGGGCGCGAAGCAATTTGTCATGGGAAACCTGCAGCTCTCTGGCAAATTCAATGACCGGAATGCTGGCAGTCATGCCCTGATTGCCGCTTCCGGAGTTGATCACCACAGGAAGCTCGCAGCCATTCATTCGGGCATCGGAACCGGCTGCTGCCTTGGCTCTGGCACGGATCTTAATATTGTCGCCGTAGGTGTGAAGAAGGACTTTTCCGATGTTCGCTCCATAGTTTCCACGAAGTCCCTCCTCAGAAATGGCTGTATTGTAACGGATCTGACGCTCCAGAACCTCCTTTACATCTTCTGTGTCCACAGTGTTGGCAAAGTCGATAATGTCTTCTATGTTTAATATGGAATGGTCGATCTTTTTCTCTTCCTTACCTGAACAGACATCTTTCTGGAAAACAGGCTGGCCGTTTTTCTCAATAAGGATGATATTGGTGTGCGTATCTACAATGCGGACACGGGCCGTTTCGGTACCTTGGGCTACGGTCAGATCAATTTCAAATACATGCCCGGTGGATGCCGGAATGATCCTGGGTTTCACCTGATCCATGTAGGACTTGATTTCCTCCTTCTGACCGGATGTTACTCTTGCAATTACTTCAAGGAGCGCTTCCGCATCGCCTGCGATCACACCCGCGCACAGAGCAGCTGCAATTCCCCTCATGCCGCCAGTATTGGGAACGATGACGCTTTTTACATTTTTGATAATATTTCCACTTACTTTAATATCCAGCTGTTCCGGCAGATTACCTAAAGTTTTTCTCGCCACTGCTCCTGCATAGGCAATGGCAATGGGTTCGGTACATCCCATTGCAGGAACCAGTTCTTCCTCTAGGATTTTTACGTAAGCCTGGTATTTTTCATCACTTTTGTGCAATGTTTTCTCCTCGCTTTCGCACAACATTATAAATACTTTAGCACACTATCTTCTTAAAATCAATTAATTCCAGAAATTTTATATTTAGAAAAATCCCGAACTATATTTGTGAATTTTGTTTTTGTTAATCACTTCGCGAATATAATCCTGATACAGATTTTTTATTTGGAATCAGATCACAGGATTCTTTTTAGAAATAGTCATATCCGCCATGAATGTCTACAACGCTTCCATTCATGTATCCATTTTTCAGAACTTCGTATGCCATATCTGCCACTTCGGAGATCTCTCCAAAGCGGTGAAGCGCAATCTTACGGTTAATACGTTCATAACTTTCCGGGGTGCGGTTTTTGTGCCAGCTGGTTTCAATGAATCCCGGGGCAATGGCATTGACCCGGATCTGCTTTGGTTCCAGTTCTTTTACCAGAGATTTGGTAAGGAAATGAATGGCGGATTTGGTGACGCCGTAAACCAGAGATGAGGAATAAGCCTGCTGTCCTGCGTAGGAGCCTGTAAAAAGAATGCTGCCGCCTTCGCTCATAATGGGGCGAAGTTCTTTCACCAGAAATACCGGAACAGACAGGTTGGTATTCACAATTTTGGTCCATTCGTTGAAGGTGTAGTCTTCATATTTCGCATAGGTGCTGATTCCTACGTTGTTTATCAGCCAGTCTACATGGCTCGCTTCTTCTTTGACCCGGGATACAAATTTCATCATTTCATCATAGGATGACATATCAGCCTGGAGCAACCGGATTTTTTTCTGATTTTCCTCTGTTTGTGCATGAAGAAATTCCTCCGCCTGCTCCGTGTTATGTCCATAGCTCACATATAAAATATCGTCCGACGCAGAATTTTCCAGAATTTTCTCCGCAATCCCTCTTCCGATTCCAGATGTACCGCCGGTGATTATGGTTACTTTGCTCATGGGATGTCCTCTTTTCTGTATATTTTATTACTATTTAGTGTGTTGAAAGTTGTTAAAGGCGGACGCATTCGGACAATGGTGATTGCTCACTCGCCGGCGCAACGCTCCAGCGAACTAACTGCTAACTGCGAC
>NZ_CAXUBQ010000021.1:0-62181 GCF_964249465.1 Ruminococcus sp. Marseille-P328
GATGTCCCATTCGAAAGAAGTAAACCCCCTTGAAGACGACGAGGTAGATAGGGCAGGGGTGGAAGTGCAGTAATGCACGGAGCTGACTGTTACTAATAGGGTGAGGGCTTGACCAAAAATCGCAAGGTTTTGAAAAAGATTCTTGACAAATATTCCACAAGGATGTAACATGTATGTAGTTTTGAAGGTGCAAACCTTTATATTCCTCCTTAGCTCAGTCGGTAGAGCATTCGGCTGTTAACCGAAGTGTCGTTGGTTCGAGTCCAACAGGGGGAGTTTAATCGGAGCATGAAGCCCGATTTGATAAGGCTCCATGGTCAAGCGGTTAAGACACCGCCCTTTCACGGCGGTAACAGGGGTTCAAATCCCCTTGGAGTCATTCGCTTCGGCGAAGAACTAAATAATATGGTGCCATAGCCAAGTGGTAAGGCAAAGGTCTGCAACACCTCTATCCCCAGTTCAAATCTGGGTGGCACCTCTTAAAGCTCTTGATTTATTCAAGAGCTTTATTTGCGCACAAAATTCCGGTGCAAAATAGGTTTGGCTTGATCTGAAGGGGTGCGAGCTGCATTGAAAGTTCTGAACAGTTTCGAGGTGCAGTGCCGGAAGAAATTTTGGATTTGACGAAGGAGAAGAATTGAAATGAAAGAGGACAGACAGGACCTGACCACAGGCTCTATCTGGGGGAAAATGCTGCTTTTTAGTATCCCTCTGGTGCTGACCAACTTTTTGCAGGTGTTGTTTAATATGGCGGATATCGCGGTTATTGGTCAGTTTGCGGGCTCTTTATCATTGGGGGCAGTGGGATCCACTACTACGCTTGTAACTCTTTTTACGGGCTTTCTGATCGGTATGGGCGGCGGTACCAATGTTCTGGTGGCAAGATTTTTCGGAGCGAAGGATAAAGAAAGTACGATCAAGACGATACATACGGCTCTTTTGGTAAGTATGGCTGCGGGGATGATCGTACTGATCTTTGGACTGCTCTTTTCAAAAGGAATTCTGGAGCTGTTGAATACCAAGGAAGAACTTCTGGATGGTGCAGTACTGTATATAAGGATCTATTTTCTGGGAATGCCGGCAATGGCTCTTTATAATTTTGGTAATGCGGTGTGCAGTGCTTTTGGAGATACGAAGAAGCCTTTGTATTATCTGGGTGCAGCTGGTATTGTAAATATAGTATTGAATCTGTTTTTTGTAATTGTCTGCAAAATGGATGTGGCAGGTGTTGCAACTGCAAGTATTATTTCCCAGTATTTATCTGCGTTTCTGATCCTTCGGGCGCTGGTAAAAGTGGGCGGGGATTATGCACTTCGTCTTTCCAAACTGAGGATTGACAAGAGAATGGCAGGATACCTTATCCAGATCGGTCTTCCGGCAGGATTGCAAAACGGTATTTTTCAGGTGGCAAATCTGTTTATCCAGGCAGGCGTCAATACCTTTGATGCTACAATGGTGGCAGGTAATTCCGCTGCGGCAAATGCAGATGCTCTTTTGTATGACTCCATGGCTGCTTTTTATACAGCCTGCGGAAGCTTTATGGGGCAGAATTACGGTGCAGGGAAAAGAAAAAGAGTGCGAAACAGTTATCTGGTCAGCCTGGCTTATTCCTTTGGAATTGGAACTATAGGTGGTATTGCACTGGTTATCTTCGGCAGACAGTTCCTGGGTCTTTTTACCAATGATCCTGCGGTTGTGGATGCCGGAATGAAACGACTTACGATTATGGGATTTAGTTATGGATTTTCTGCATTTATGGACAGTGCCATTGCGGCTTCCCGTGCTCTTGGAAAGAGTGTTATTCCGACGGTTATTGTAATTATAGGATCCTGTATTTTCCGAATGGTATGGGTAAATACGGTGTTTGCCCACTTTAAGACGATTCCGTCTTTATATCTGCTGTACATTTTCTCATGGGGAATTACGGCAGTGGTGGAAATTATATATTGGGTACATGTATACAGGAACACAAAAATCGGATAAAAAATCCCGGGCATACGTGCTTCATAAAGGAAGCTGTGCCCGGGTGTTTTTTTGTCTGGAATTATGTGAAATTATTCAGCTGCTGTAACAGATGTAATGTGCGGGTTTACGCCCTCATACCAGTACAGGAAGCCTTCCATATCGATCTTATCGCCAATGTTCAGAGCTTCTACGGCTTTGTAAACATCGCTGTCTTTGTCACAGAGATAAGACTCTACTGTGAAAGTATAGGTTTCGCCGTTAAGGGAAACGTTGAAGTAAAGGTCATCTCCCTCAGAACCGGATCCATCGTAATTGTAAAGGTAAGCTACATCGTTTCCGTCAGCATCCTGTCCGGCAGCTTCTACGGTCATTCCCTTGAAAGATACCAGCTCGTTCTGATGATCGATCAGCTCGTCCTTACCAAGAAGATCTGTTACATCAAGCGGCTCTGCGATGTATTCGCCATCCTCAATCTCGAAAGAGGAAACATCTGCAACCTCAATCTCGCCAGACCATTCTGCCTTATATCCGGTTACTTTGATCTTGGTTCCCGGAACCAGCTTCTCATAGTCTTCTTCGGAGCATGGCATATTATAAATGAAGTATGCACCATCTTTGTCCTGGGTATAGAAGGTAGCTTTATCTTCCCACCAGGACTGCTTTGCCTGTACATAGGTCTCGATGGTAACTTCGTCATCAACAGCTGCTGCAAGGTATTCGTCATGGGTCATAACACCTTCGGATTTCACATCTGCATCTTCTGCAGTGCTGTCAGCTGCTTCTGTGTCATCAGCAGTTTCCTCTGCAGCAGTGGTATCCTCAGCCATAACAGCTGCCGGGAATGCAAATGTAAGAGAGAGCGCCATCAGTAATACAAGTCTTTTTTTCATAGTATCTCCTTTCTGGGTACGTAAATTCAGATGTCTGACAAGGTGAGTGTAAAGTCATCTGTCAAAAACGATTGTACACAATCACTTTTATTATAAACAAAATTATGGGGAAATCAAGCTTAAATATTACGCTTTTTTCGTTACTGTTCACTGGTAACGTTCCGCGAGGCGTTTTTTGTGAACAAAGTTCACAGAAAACCCGAGAATTGCGGCGCGAAATCATGCGAATGCATGATTTCTGTGCATCGCGAAGCGCGTTACTGTGAACGGAGTGAACAGTAACCTTTTTTCTTCTTTAATCGTTCAAGTAAAAGATAAAGAAGAATCAGACCCCAGACTACTGCCAGACTTCCAAGAAGAATTCTGGATTCTGCGGGAAGAGGTCCAAGCTCTTTTTTCCCGGAGGACTGCTCAGAAGAAATCTGATCCAGGTGATACAGGGAGGTAACATCGCTGTAAAGTTTATCAATATAGGCATCATCAATCTCCTGTTTTCTTCGGACAGATTTGGTCACGCTTTCAATCAGCTGTCCTGCTGCATCACGTAAAGAAGCGGAGCCGTTAAATACAGGGGTGACAAAAGTGTGCTCCATATTGTCAAGGAGCAGCCTGGACGCTTTTATTTTTACATCGTAGTAAGTGGAATTGTCTTCCCCTTCCCTGGAAAGATAATCCTGATACTGGTCGGATTCCTGGGCTTTGCTGGTAACTGGCACATAACCTTCCGTTTCAGAATAAGCGGTCTGTACGTCATTTGTGAGCAGATACTGTGTAAAGAGCCAGGAGGCCAGCACTTTCTGAGGGTCTTTCTTATTGAAGATACATACAGAAGGTCCCTGTGAAATCATCTGCGGATTATCCGGATCAAACTGCGGAATGGTCATAACCTCTGTTTCAAAATCCACCAGAGCATCAGAACTGATGTCCACAAGAGGGGCATTTGTACCCATCCAGGTGGAGCCTGCTGTGGAATCAATGGCAAAGATACATTGCCCTGCATTCAGGAAGTTAGCCGGATAACTGGAAATTTTAAAAGTGGAAAAAGCACCGGTTTTTACATGCTCCGCGATGGTATCCAGCAGACTTGCCGTGGTGTCGTTAAAAAGCTGGATCTCTCCGCTGTCAGTGGAATATCCTGCATTTTTCTGCTTTAGCATTTCAATCATCATATTGTCTGTGGACTTGTCAATAAATGGAATCAGCACATTCTGATCGTTGACCTTGTAGGTTCCATCTGCATTTTGCGCCATAGCGGCTTCACTTACTTCCCACACAAAATCCCATGTGAGGGTTTCTGGAAGGGTGTATCCAAGCTTTTCCACATAGGTTTTATTTACATAGCAGGCTTCTGTGGAGCGCATGAAAGGCAGTGCATAATAGTGACCGGAAAAAGAACACTCCTGTAAAAAACGGGGAATGATCTCATCTTTTTTCACTGAGGCGAATTCAAGCTTATCACCGCCAAGTCCGTAGCTGGAATCTGCCATCAGATCGTCCAGAGGGACAACGGTATCGTTTCCCGTAAGGTAGGTGGCAATATGGTCCGGGTAGGTGATACATACGTTCGGAGTGGTGCCTGTGGCGATGTTGGTGATTACATCGTTGTAGATTTTGCCGTAGTCCGTGTAAAGCCGAAGATCTACAGTGATATTGGGGTACAGGGCTTCAAAATCGGATATTGCCTTTTTATAGATTTCGGTCTGGGTTTTGTTTGTGTCGTTTTTGGCCCAGAAAGTGATTTCGTAATCTCTGGAGGTGTCAAATTCCCCGGGAATGGTAAAGGCACTTTGGTCCTTCGCGCCATGACAGCCTGTAAGCAGAGTCACAGAAGAAAGGGCAGCCAGGGAAAAAAGCAGGAAAGGCTTTTGGTGGAACGCTCCAGGATGTTTTTGTCTGAATAGTCTCATCCTTTTGTACCTCCTCTTGAAACTCCTGACATAATCTTGTTTCTGAAAAGCAGGAACAAAATGATCAGGGGCAGGGAAATCACAACTACCGCCGCCATCATAGCAGGGACATTTTCACGACCGAAACCGTTTTCGCGAATCTCCTGGATTCCGTTGGAAACTAGATAGTAGTTCTGGTCATCGGTGATCAGTCTTGGCCAAATGTAGGAATTCCAACATTCGATTACCTTCAGGATAGCAATGGTGACCATGGTAGGCTTACAGATGGGAATCATCACCTTGCAAAGGTATTTCAGATCTGAGGTTCCGTCCACTTTGGCTGCACGGTAAAGCTCATCCGGTACCTGTTCGAAATTCTCTTTCAGAAGATAAATATAAAATACAGAGGTGACAGATGGCAGGATTAGCCCAAGGAAGGTGTTCCGCATATCCAGGTTGGTGATGGTCACAAAATTGGTAATGATCACAAGTTCGTTTGGAATCATCATCAGGGAAAGGAATAAAGTGAAAGCCAGATTTTTCCCTCTGAATTCAAGCCTTGCGAAAGCAAAGGCGGACAGTGTGATCACAACCATCATAATAGCAGTGGTGGCAACTGTGAAAATCAGTGTGTTCAGCAGATATTTTCCCAGAGGCACTGCTGTAAAGGCATCTGCATAATTCTGCAGGGTGGGCGTCAGTGTAAAGAAGGTGGGAATGTGCTCTGCGTTGTAGGAACTGTAGCTTTTTACAGAGGTAAGAAGCATCCAGTAAAAAGGAAACAGTACGACCAGAGCCCAGATGGTAAGCAGCAGGTAGACAAGGATGTTTCCTAGGGAATGCCGTCTGGCGGCAGTATGCTCCGATTTTGTAAACTGAGTGGTATCTTTTTCCATGTTTTCTCCTTTATGAAGACTAGTACATCGTTTTCGAAATAACTATACCACTCACTTGTCTGGGAATCCGATTGCACAGGCATAAAAGCCTCGGCGTAGCCCGCTACGCCTGCGTTTTTATGCCTGCACACTCGAATCCACATCCTACGCGATTGGTGTAGTTATTTACGAAACGATGTACTAGAGCGTGTTTGAAAAAGGCTTTCTGTAAAATGTACGTCACAATTTGTGAGAGATTTTGCCCGAAAATACCTTTCAGATAAAGAGGGTGAACCTTCACCGTTACGAGTAGTATACATGTTTTTTGCTTACAAGCAGGTTTATGCAGGTGATTGTCAAAACAATAACAAACAGCAGGATCGCTGCTGCTGAGGCATAGGACGGGTAGCCGCCGCCATTTCCGTAAAGCATGTCGTAAACATAGCCTACGATGGTGTTCATGCCAGCTGCGTTTAAGTCTGTGCCAAAAAGGGCAACTGAATCGCTGTAAGCCTTGAATGCACCGATAAAACCAGTGATGATCAGATAGAAAACAGTGGGAGAGATCATCGGTAGGGTGATCCGGATAAAAATACGGAATCTGGAGGTACCGTCTACCCGGGCTGCATTGTAATAATTCTGGTTTACAGAAGCCAGGGCACTGGTAAGGATCAGTACCTTAAATGGCATAACGATCCAGATGGTATAAATACATAATACCAGCATCTTCGCCCAGTATGGTCCATCAATAAAATCTACAGGTCCCTGTCCAAACAGCTTCAGCACCAGGTTGATCAGTCCGTCGGAATAAGCGGTTTTTTTGAAAAGAATCATGAATACCAGTCCAACGGCCAGTGTGTTGGTTACATATGGCAGAAAGTAAATGGTCTGGAAAAGTTTTTTCAGAGCCTTCACAGAACTTAAGGCAACGGAAATCAGAAGTGCCAGCAAAGTGGAAAGGGGCACTGTGATCACAACCAGGATAAAGGTATTCCGGATCGCCTGGAGAAAATATGGGTCATGAAGGACGTAGGAATAGTTGTACATACCTGTCCCATAGTAAGTCTGGGAAGCGGAATTATAGCCCTCTTCAAAGGAATAGATAAAAACATCGATAAGAGGGTAGACCATGAAAATACCCAGAAAAAGCATAGCCGGCAGAAGGTACAGCCAGCCTTTGAAGTTTCGTTTGTTCATAGGAGCCTCCCTTTAAAGGTTGATCCGTTCACCGGTATCATGCCGGAACAGGAAGATCTTGTTTGGCTTGATAGAAAAACGGATGGTTTTTGCATCAAGCCGGATCTGGGTGTCAGAGCTGATGATGGAGCGGATCACAGGATTTACGGAGGATGCATGGGTGGAGACAACGGAGATGTCACGGCCCATTACTTCCATGCCGCCAAGCTGGCAGCAGAGCGCTCCCTTCTCATCGGGGATAAATCCCTCCGGACGGATTCCCACAGAAACCGGCTGGTCGGAGATCCCAGGTGTGAGAAGAACTGCATTTTCACCGATGTAAAGGCTTCCGCCACGGATCTGTCCCTCGAATACATTGATGGGAGGGGTACCAAGGAATTTGGCTACAAACAGATTTACAGGGCTGTCGTAAACGTTCTGGGGCTTCCCGATCTGTTGTACCACACCATCCTTCATGACTACGATCATGTCGGAAATGCTCATGGCCTCCTCCTGGTCATGGGTGACAAAGACAGTTGTGATCTTTGTTGCCCGCTGGATCTTGCGGATCTCTTCCCGGGTCTGGAGGCGGAGTCTGGCATCCAGATTGGAGAGTGGTTCGTCGAGAAGCAGTACGCGGGGCATTTTTACAAGTGCACGGGCAATGGCTACGCGCTGCTGCTGACCGCCGGAGAGCTCGGAAGGACGTCGGTCCATAAGCTCTGTGATCTGCACCAGACGGGCTGCATTCTGAGCCCGCTCATCCATCTGGGATCTGGAAAGCTTGTCCTTTCCTTTCAGATTCTGAAGAGGAAAGAGGATGTTCTGCTTCACTGTGAGGTGGGGGTAAAGTGCATAATTCTGAAATACCATACCAACGCCGCGCCGCTCTGGGGGAAATGAAGTCACATCATCATCGCCGAAAAGGATTCTGCCGCTGGTTGGTTTCTCCAGACCGCAGATCATATTCAGGGTAGTACTTTTCCCGCAGCCGGAGGGACCTAGAAGTCCGATCAGCTGACCGTCAGGAATTTCGAAATTGAAATCGCTTACAGCTGTGACCGGCTCCTGAGCCTTTCTTCCACGGGGCGGAAACTGCTTTGTGAGATGTTCTAATACTATTTTCATAATTTCGCTCCTAAATGTTTAATAAAGGTAACTGTCCAGTACCTTCACAGTTACCCGCTTCGCACTGCAGCGGAAAGCCTTTTTCAAACATGCGCTGGATGTCGCTGGAGGCGACCAGCCGCAGGCGGAGAATCCTGCTTGCAGGATTCTGTTTTATTGGGATTTCTGCGAACTGCGTTCCAAAAAACACTTTGCAGAAAATAGCTGCTTAATAAAGTAATTATAGCGAATTTGCATGAGTTGTACAATGAAATTTGGAAAAAAAATCCTCCTGCCTGTCTGGCAGAAGGAAATAAGACTAAAGTATGTCTGAAAAATCATTCCCACAAATTGTGACGCATATCTTGCAGAAAGCCTTTTTCAGATACGCTTTAAGCTTCTGGATTGTCAGCAGAAGCGTTGTCAGAAGAAGCAGAAGCAGTATCTGTGTTATCCGTTTCAATGCTGTCAGGTGTGGAATCTGTACTGCTCTGAGGCATAAGTGCAAGCTCCAGGGAAGTATCTGAATAGAATGTATTTGCATTATACAGATAAAGTACTTCCTGAATTTCCTCTACCTGCATCAGTTCTTCCAGATCGTCATAGAAATAACGAGGGTCTACCATAACAATCTTGCGGTAGTAAGGCGCCAGGAAAGGGATCAGGCTGTTTGCGTAGGAGTCTTTGATCACAAGTAAGGTACGGTTTTCTTCTGTAGGGGTGGTGATCACAACCTTGCCATGGTTTCCGTTAAAGAACATGGCGTATTTGTCTCTGGTTTCCAGCTTGCTGGTATCGTAAAAGCTGGCTGTTTTTTTCTGTTCGTCTACATAATTTACAACAGAGGAAGGAACCGAGTCATCTCTTGGAAGAAAGACATCCATTTCTTCTTTCTCAGAAGCACGGAAACCGCTTTTGGCGGAAAGGGTTCCCTGGAAGCTCATGGAAACCGGGAGCTTGTCGTAGGAGATGGAAGAAGAATCGATTCCAAGTACCTTTGCAAGCTGCATATAAGCAAAGTAAGCTCCCTGAGTAGTCCAGTGATGGTCTGTGTGGTAATAAATTCCGTCATCCTTGTGCTGGGAAAGGGTGTCACGCACATCCACGAAAGTGACACCTGCCTTTTCAAGAGCAGCGGCAGTTGCGTCCAGATAAGGATTCTGGTCAGTGGCAGCAGCCAGGGCAGGGAGCTTATCTGAAAGGATATTCACGGCATTTGGCGCGATCAGCGCATACTGGGGAAGATCAGAATGCCTTGCTGCAAAATCTGTCATAGCGTTTACAGTACGGTTCAGACGCTCCTGGGAGGGCGCTGTAAAATCCTCCATCAGGTAACCGTTTTTGCCAAGAAAAACGCCGTTTTCTTCCGTATTTCCAAGGATACGCTGAGCTGTGGCGCGCAGTGTGATCCACCAGTCACGAAGAAAAAACTGGTCATTTACATAGGTTTCATAACCGTCAGCAAATTTGCCAGATGTGAGCTGTGAAACGCTGATAGCCGGACGGGAGGCCAGCACACGGTTTTCCTTCTGGGAAAAGCCCCGGTCCGGAACTAAAAAATTGATTATCAGTACTGCCAGGATGAAGATTCCGAAAAGGCATCCGGTCAGGTGACAAAAATAGCGGTATCCGTTTGGTTTCTTTTTCATGGGTCCTCCAATTAATATGGTACCAGTTCAGGGCTTTTTCAAATTTACTCTAGAACTGCTGATACATAAATGGTGTGTAGGAACTGTAGATCATATACGCAATACAGAGGAAAAACAGGATTGCGTTTATCACTGCGGCAAGGTAAGTATTGCGTCTTGCAAGGCGCTTGAAATACTGATAAAGCCCCGGACGGCAGCTGATCACGGAAATGATCATCAGGATCAGTCCGGATTTCAGTGCATACAGGGAGGCACGGTCTGCGAAGCAGGAAGCTCCCAATCCAAACATGGCTCCCAGCATTTTTCCTATGGCTGCAGGTGTGGTCTGGCTGAAAAATACCCAGCCGATGATCACGGCAAACATGGTATATAAATTGCGAAGCCAGACAGGTGCTTTCTCAAGAAAACGTCCAAGAAGGAATTTCTCTGCCAGAAGAAGGAGACCGTAGTAAACACCCCAGAACACAAAGTTCCAGCTGGCGCCATGCCAGAGACCGGTAAGTGCCCATACCACAAGGATGTTGCGGATATGTCGGCCTGTGGAAACACGGTTGCCTCCCAGTGGGATGTAGATGTAATCACGGAACCAGCTTCCAAGAGAAATATGCCAGCGGCGCCAGAATTCAGAGACGCTGGTGGAAATGTAAGGATAATCAAAGTTCTTGTTGAAATTGAAGCCCAGCATTTGTCCAAGACCGATGGCCATATCGGAATATCCGCTGAAATCGAAATACAGCTCCAGTGTATATGCGCCAATGGCAAGCCAGGTTCCCACAAAAGAGGTAGTACCGGAAGACTGAAGGGTGGTGTACAGAGCGGAAAGATTGTCTGCAAGGAGAACCTTCTTGGAAAGCCCCTTGATAAAGAGCTCTGCACCTGCACCGAGGCGCGTTGTGTTTATACTGCGGCGGCTGATGGATTCCGAAATGTCAGTGTAGCGGACAATGGGTCCGGCTGTCATGTGCGGAAACATGGTGCTGTATACGGCATATGGAAAAAATCCTTTACAGGGTTCTGTTTTTCCCATATAGATGTCCAGGATGTAGGACAGATTCTTAAAGGTATAGAAAGAAAGTCCGATGGGCAATGCAAGCTGCGGATAGGTAAGCTTCAGTCCTGTGACACCGCTGACGGTATCAAGAAGAAATCCCCAGTATTTGAAAAATCCCAGGATCAGAAGGTTGATCACTACTGCGAAAATAAGGTTTCGCTTGCGGGACGGATCTTCATCGGTTATTTTCCCAAGCTCTTTGCCCATGTAATAATTGAAAAAGCTGGAAAACAGCATAAGAACCAGATAGGTAGGATCTCCCCATGCATAAAAGAAAAGGCTTCCTGCGAAAAGTACCGGATTACGGGCCCTGGCCGGCACGAAATAGTAGATCAGCAGAAATATGGGAAGAAAACAAAATATAAAAATTACACTGTTAAATACCATAACGTCAATTCTCCTATATCATGGATAATAAAGCCTGGCGAAGTTCCTGGGCGTTTTCACCGCAGAAATACCAGACATAGGCACCGCGCTTTTCTACAGAAGCTTCTCCGAGAAGTGCCATCTGATCAGTTCCATAGCCTTCGAAAATGTTCTTCTGACTTTCAAGATGAGCCTGAGCTGCTTCTAAATAGGCGCCTGCCTCAGAAGA
This sequence comes from Ruminococcus sp. Marseille-P328, assembly GCF_964249465.1. Classification (NCBI taxonomy): domain Bacteria; kingdom Bacillati; phylum Bacillota; class Clostridia; order Eubacteriales; family Oscillospiraceae; genus Ruminococcus; species Ruminococcus sp. Marseille-P328. The sequence continues at coordinate 11,195 of NZ_CAXUBQ010000021.1, forward strand.
AGAATTAGCCTTAACTACCAGAACTTCGTCTACAGACATTGGGGAGGCTGCTTTACGGAAAAAGTAGCTGTCTATGTCATTCTCATCAATCTGATAAAAACGGCGAAGACCGGAAACCCCTGGCTCACTAAGGTCCGTAACACCGGAAACCTGTTCAAGGGATGCAGATATTTTGTCCATGGATATGTCTGCTGCGTAGTCGGACACATAGAGGCGTCCCAGATAGACAACCAGGAAAATTACCATGACGGATTTTATGATAAGGGAACCGGTAAGCTTGAAATCAGAAAGGATGCTGGTTCCCTGATTTTTATTTTTCTTCAGATTGCCGCTCAGTTTGCCGGAAAAATCTGAGAGGATATTTCGTTTGGTATTCAGCTTCATACAAGACCTGCCCTTTCTGCCATATAAGTAAGCCATTTGGGGTAGTAGTTGTAAACCATATGCTCACCATCCGGCTCATACATGCTTTCGTCTACAAGGAATGTATCGTCTATAAAAGTGCATCCCATTTCGTCACAAAAGTCCCTGAGTGCCTGATTAAAGCTGTCATAATAAGCAAGGGCAGGACTTTGGTCGATGGCGCTTTGCTGGATGGGAAGAATGCTGTTGATGTAAATGGCAGTATCCGGAAGAGCATTCTGGATCTGTTTCACTTTCACACGGTAGGCGTCAATAAAAGCAGAGGAATCACCATTGTAAATTTCCAGGTCATTTGCTCCAAAGGACAGGAAAAATACGCTTGGATTCAGACTGATGGCGGTATTGATCTGGTCATCTGCATCGTCAATACGAAGTCCCAGCTTGGCAACTACAATACTGGTGTCAAGAAAACCATATTCTGCAATTGATTCTGTAATAGAGTCCCCTACAATAACAGTTCCCTGAAATGCCTGTTTAATTTGTACATCTGTGAGAATATCGCCAAGAACACCCTCCTCTGAGTCCGATCCGGTGGGCTTTTCTTTCTCGGAAAGTGCACGGATCGCATCCTCTATACTGGAGATATCGGCTGTTTCAAGCTTCTGAAGACGTTCAACTGTTTCCTGACATTGTTTGTCAGTATTGCCTGAACGAGAGCAAAAAAAAGCTACCCCTGCAGCCAGCACTACGACAGCTGGGATAACGGCAAGAATGGTTTTGTTGTTTTTAATATTTTTCAAAATTTAATTCTCCGATAAAAAATTAGATATAATGGAACTGTTCCCTGTTTGAACAGTTACGACATAATTCATTTTCCTTCGACATTCATTATAATACCACAGGGAAAAACTTCAAGTATAAAAATGGATTTTTTATATAGGAAATTATACTCTTTTTCCGGCTTTTTGTGGACGAATTTCACGAAAAGGTTTATACTGTCCAAAAAGAACCGGAGGATAACAGGAGGTTAAATGATGGAAGAGAAGAAAAGCAAAATTTTAAGAGGACAGATTCCAACATCTGTATTTTATATTCTTTTTGGACTGTGTCTGGCATTGATGCCTGTAGAAACGGTGAATGTTCTGTGCAAGGTGGTATTTGGGCTGGTTCTGATCGGGGCCGGTGTTTATCACATTCTGATCTTTGTTCTGGAAAAGGATAATTCTACCATATTGGATCTTTTTTCCGGTGTGATCGTGTTGGTGATCGGTATCTTTTTGTTTATGAATCCAACTGTGGTTGTGAAACTGCTGACTCTTATGCTGGGAGCTTTTATTCTGGTGGACAGCATCTGGATGATGCGCGGCAGTATGAAACTGAAGAAGCGCGGGCAGGGCGTTTGGAAGGCATTTCTGGTTGAAAGTCTGATTTTTATAGGACTTGGAATGCTGATCCTTGTAAATCCATTTTCTGAAATCAGGATGACCGTACAGATTTCAGGATGTATTTTTGTAGCGAACGGAGTGCTGGATATTATTTTTTATCTGATTCTGAAACACGGGCTGAAAAAAGAGATTCAGGATGGATCAGCTGGTGATGGAAAGAAAGAGGATAAAGTGACAGATATTGATGTGGCTGTGAAAGATGCTGAAACACCGGACTTAGGTTTTGAACCTGCGAAGAAGGTTGACACTGAGACAGTCGAATCTGGTGCTGAAAATACAGGTGCTCTGGAAGAACAGGCAAATCAGAAAGAACAGACAAATCAGGAAGATCAGACAGATCAGACCGATCTAGAAAAGCAGGCGGATCAGAAGCAGGAAGAAGAGGAAATTCTGGAGGAATGGAAGGATTGAAGCGGAACATTGTGATCATGGATTTTTCTGGAATTTACCAGGAAGAGCAGTTCTATGAGGGAGAGCAGATTTCCTGGATAGACCTGAGTGATATTTCAGGAACCAACTGCTATTGCGATGGAGATGCCCAGGCGCAGATTCTGGAACGAATGGAAAAATATCCGGTCTCCGGAATTTATTTTATTGATTCTGGAAATTATCATTATATGAGCAGAATCGGGACCGGGCGGTTGAAAGAGCCCTTCAACCTGCTGGTATTTGACAATCATACAGACATGCAGCTTCCTGCTTTCGGAGGGCTTTTGTCCTGCGGGGGGTGGATTGCAAGTGCACTGGAAGAGGTAGAAAAGCTTCAGGAGGTCTGGCTGATCGGGCCGGATGAGGAAGCGTACGGGGAGGTGGAAGAACCCTTTAAGGACAGAGTGCATTTTTTGTCCAGGGAGAGGCTGGCTGAGGCAAGGCCGTATATGGCTGAGAAAAAAGGTTCTGAGGAAGAATTGATCAGAAGCTTGGAAATTCCTGCCAATATACCGCTGTATATTTCCATTGATAAGGATGTGCTCTGTCCGGAGGAGGCAGCCACTACCTGGAGCCAAGGAGATATGACTTTAGAAGAGATGTTGAAAGTACTTCTGGCATTGTGCTCTCATTTTGAAAAAGAGAATGGAAAAATCCTGCAGGTGGATATCTGCGGGGAATGTGATCCGGATAAGAGTATGGAAAGTCCTAAAAATGATCATGCAAACAAGGAACTTTTAAGGTTCTGGAAAAAATGGTTTTGAGTGGAGAGAATAATTTATGAAAAATGAACTTCTGCGGATTGGTCCATTTACGGTCTATGGGTACGGACTGATGATCGCCATTGGAATTCTGGCAGCTTATTTTACCGGAGAATACAGGGCAAAAAAGCGGAAACTGCCCTATGAACACGTTTTTTATCTGGTGGTATGGTGCGTAGTGGGAGGATTCCTGGGCGCCAAGATCCTGTATTGGATTACAGAATGGAAAAGTATCCTGGAAAATCCTGGGTTTCTGAGTGCTACTCTGACCGATGGCTTTGTGGTATTTGGTGGAATTGTTGGTGGAATTTTCACGGCGTATGTATATTGCAGGGTAAAAAAACTGAATTTTCTGAAGTTTTTTGATACGTTAATGCCTTCTGTAGCACTTGCACAGGGATTTGGAAGAATTGGGTGTCTGCTGGCAGGATGCTGTTACGGAAAAGAAACGTCAGGTGCTTTTTCCATTACGTTTCATACGTCTGCTTTTGCACCAAATGGGGTGGCGCTGGTTCCTACGCAGATTTATTCCAGTATTCTTGACTTTCTTCATTATGGTTTGCTGCTCTTGATTTTGAGAAGCCAGAAAAAAGATGGAGAGACAGCGGCGGCATATCTGATTTTTTATAGTGCAGGAAGATTTGTGCTGGAGTTTTTCCGCGGAGATCTGGCAAGAGGAAGTGTGGGAGTGCTTTCTACGTCGCAGTTTATTTCGGTCTTTACATTTTTTGCAGGAATTGTGCTGCTGGTACAGAGGAAACACGCTCTAGAGCGTGTTTGAAAAAGGCTTTCTGCAAGATGTGCGTCACAATTTGTGGGAGATTTTGCCCGGATGAGGGCGTAGTAGCGGGCTACGACAACCGAATTCGGGTGAAATATACCGCAAAGTGGGGCGTGCAGATTGCAGGAATGATTTTTCAAACAGGCTTTAAGTCATTGAAATGAAAAATAAAGCATACTCTTAAATGAAAAAGCTTTAAGGGGCAGTTATGGGAAATAAAGACGCGGGCAATTTGAGTATGCAGGAGTCAGTTTCACCGGCACAGAACGAGATGTATGCGGATTTTATTGTAAAATATATGGACGATTTTCAGGAAGACCTGGGTGATGTCCCAGGTTTTAGTTTTCAGAAAATAAACGGAATTTACGGGGTGGTTTATGCACCCTTGACAGAAATTGGAAGGTGGAATATCAATACGTATTCCTACAGTTCTATTCCAAAATGTTATACGCATATGGATCTTGGAGGCCTTAGTGCTTCCGGAATTACCCGGCTTCAGGAACATCCCTACCTTCAGCTGAAAGGAAGCGGAACAGCTGTTGCGGTTGTGAATTCCGGAATTGACTATCGGAATCCGGTTTTTCAGAACGAAATGGGCAGCAGAATCCTTTGCATCTGGGACCAGACCTTAGAGGGAGATGGGAAAGAAGTGCCTTATGGTCGTGTCTTCTGGAAAAAGGATATTGATCAGGCACTGGCTTCCGGAAATCCTCTGGAAATTGTGCCCTCTGTGGATACGGATGGCCATGGAACCAGAATGGCTGCTATTGCGGCTGGAAATTATTTTCCTGAGGAGAATTTTTCTGGAGCCGCACCAGAAGCCATACTGATCATTGTGAAAGTGAAGCCTGCGAAAAAATATCTCCGGGAGTTCTATCTTTTCCCTGCAGAAGCGGAGCTTTTCCAGGAAAATGACATTATGATGGGAATGGATTTTGCAGTGCGAATTGCGAATGACAGAAGAATACCTCTTTCTCTGTGCCTTGGAATTGGCAGCAGCCAGGGAGCACATATCGGGAAAAATCCACTGAGTCTTTATGTGGATTATATTTCCCAGTATTCGCTGATCTCAGTTTCTGTTGCAGCTGGAAATGAGGGAGCGGCAAGACATCATTACGCAGGCCGCCTTACAGAGAGAGAAAACCAGGCATTGGCGGAGCTTCGCGTTGGAAACAAGGAGCCAGGATTTACCATGGAATTCTGGGGCGAGCCGCCAGAAATTTATAATCTTTCTTTGCAGTCTCCTACAGGGGAAACTCTGGATATCAGCGCTTCACTGGGGGCGGTGACGCAGGAATTATCTTTTGTCTTTGTGGAAACAAGGGTGAAGGTAAATTATGTTTCTATTGAGAGGCAGACCGGATATACGCTGGTATATTTTCAATTTATCCAGCCGGTACCTGGAATCTGGCGTATTTTTGTTAGAGGAAGAGATGGGCAGAATGTAGGATTTCATATGTGGCTGCCGGTTCAGGGGCTGATTTCGGAGGAAACCTATTTTCTGGAACCATCGCCTTATAATACAGTGACGGCACCTGGAGATTCACTGGAGAGTATTACCGTGACTGCTTACCAGTATCGTGACAACAGCCTGTATGTCCAGGCAAGCAGAGGCTTTATGCCAGATGGAAATGTAGTTCCACAGGTAGCAGCCCCAGGTGTCCAGATCCGGGTACCCCTGTTAAACGGTCTTTACGGAAATGCCTCCGGCACCAGCCTTTCTGCCGCTCAGACTGCCGGTGCGGCTGCACTTTTGTTCGAATGGGCGGTGATACGTGGGAATCAACCCTATTTTACCGGCTCGAGCGTGAAAAATTATATTACACGAGGTGCGGAGCGTGAAGAACGGATGCAGTATCCCAATCGGGACTGGGGATTCGGGAGAATGGATCTTTATCATACATTTGAGTTATTGGCGTGATAAAAATCCTTGATAAAACTTGACACAAAATATTGATTCTTTGTATAATAAACCCATAAAATACGGTGAAAACCTTACGAAGAATGTTTTATCAGAGTAATTGATAGACATAAGAGAAAAGCTGTGAAAATAATCCGATTTAAAAGGAGAAGAATATGAGCCTGAAGATTGAAAAGAAAAATGAAGGAACAAAAGATACTGTAATGCTGTCAGGAAGACTGGACACAACCACAGCTCCTGAATTGGATGTTTTTGCAGAGAAGGAACTGGAAGATACACAGGAACTGGTGCTTGACTTTGCAGATCTTGAGTACATTTCATCTGCTGGTCTGCGTGTGCTTTTGAAATTGCAGAAGGTTATGAATAAAAAAGGAAGTATGAAACTGATCCATGTGGGAGATGTTGTAAAGGAAGTCTTTGAGATTACAGGGTTTACGGATATTTTAACAATAGAGTGACACGCGCTGCAGGTCTGGCAGGTTTTAGGAGTGGTCAGAGAACTTACCATGTGAGGAACCGGTTCAGCGCGCATTTAATAAAGGAATTCTGTATTTTGTGCAGGATTCTTTTTTACATAGTGCAGGAAAAAAGGTATGGTTACCAGGCGGGATGGCAACAGAAGCCTTGGTAGCGTATGGGAAAGGAGCTGTGAAATTTGAAAAGTATTACAGTGGAAGCAAAGATAGAGAATGTGGATAAAGTTACGGAATTTGTAAATGAAGTGTTGGAAGAAAAGGAATGTCCGTTGAAGGTTCAGATGCAGCTGGATGTTGCCATAGATGAGATATTTGGAAACATTGCTTATTATGCTTATGGGAAGGGCAGCGGAAATGCCACAATACAAATTGAAATGGAAGATAATCCGCCGAAAATCACATTGACTTTCATAGACCAGGGAATTCCTTATAATCCACTGGAAAACAAAGATCCGGACATTACACTGGACATTGAAGACAGAGAAATTGGAGGGCTTGGAATTTTTCTGGTAAAGAAAACCATGGATGAGCTTTCTTATGAATACGCTGACGGACAGAATATTTTAACCATGAAAAAAGAACTGGTATAAGATTAAAAACAAAAAAGATAAATGTTTACAAAAATAGACTGACTTTTTTGTGAATATTAAATACAAATATTTTAAGCCAACCTAATTGTTTTTGTACACCTTATTTGGTATACTGTATAAAACAAAAGAAAGCAGGAAAATATTATGAAGAGAGGCAGTATTTTTGAAACGGATGGTATCCCGCGGATACAGGAAGCCCTTCCTCTTGCGTTGCAGCATGTTGTTGCAATGATCGTGGGATGTGTCACCCCTGCCATTATTGTGGCAGGCGCAGCAGGGCTTGAGAATAAGGATCAGGTCATTCTTATTCAGGCAGCTCTGGTAGTTGCTGCGTTGTCTACCTTGCTCCAGCTTTTTCCCATTGGGAAGAAGTACAGGATTGGTTCAGGACTTCCCATCATTATGGGTGTCAGCTTCGCATATGTACCAAGTATGCAGGCCATTGCGGACGGGTACGGAATCGACACCATTTTGGGAGCCCAGATTGTAGGCGGTGTTGTTGCCGTTATCATGGGAATTATGGTAAAAAAGATCAGGGTATTTTTTCCACCTCTGATCACAGGAACAGTGGTATTTACCATCGGACTTTCCCTGTATCCCACTGCGATCAACTACATGGCTGGTGGAACCTCTAATCCGGATTATGGCTCCTGGCAGAACTGGCTGGTGGCTTTCTTTACCCTTGCAGTGGTAACGGTCCTGAACCACTTTGGAAAAGGAATCTGGAAGCTTTCTTCTATTCTGATTGGTATGCTGGCCGGATATGTGGTATCCATTCCATTCGGAATGGTGGATCTTTCAAGCGTGGGTAAGGCAAGTGTGTTCCAGGTACCACAGCCGTTGCACTTCGGAGTGCATTTTGAGATTTCTGCATGTGTAGCCATCGGACTGCTTTTTGCAATTAACTCGATTCAGGCAATTGGTGACTACTCTGCAACTACCATCGGTGCTATGAACCGGACTCCCAAGGATTCAGAGCTTCAGGGTGGTATTGTAGCTTATGGTATTACCAATATTCTTGGAGCCCTGTTCGGAGGACTTCCAACTGCAACATACAGCCAGAACGTTGGTATTGTTACCACGACCAAGGTTATCAACCGCTGGGTTCTGGGACTGGCAGCTGCGTTCCTTGGAATTGCCGGATTTGTGCCGAAATTTTCAGCACTTCTGACCACGATTCCCCAGTGCGTATTGGGTGGTGCCACAGTTTCCGTATTTGCATCTATTGCTATGACAGGTATGAAGCTGGTGGCTTCTGCAGAGATGGATTACCGTAATTCCTCCATTGTAGGTCTGGCTGCAGCACTTGGTGTGGGCGTTTCCCAGGCAAATGCAGCACTTGCCACACTTCCTGCATGGGTGACTACCATTTTCGGGAAATCTCCGGTTGTGCTGGCAACGATCATAGCAGTCTGTCTGAACCTGATCCTGCCCAAGTCAAGGGATGAGGAGAAAGAAGAGAAAATTTATGACAGCCAGGTTCAGGAGAAACTGGAAGAAGATCATAAGATGTTTGGAAATGATCAGGAATAAGGCAGAAGAAATCATGGATTTTTGCTGATTGTGTGAAAAATAAAAAAAGTAAGAACTCCTTTGTTCTGTAAGATCAGTTAGAGCCTTTTTTAAACACGCTCTAACTGATCTTATAGAGAAAGGAGTTCTTTTCTTTTTCGTGAGCCACAAGAAAAACATGTAGAATATGTTTCGCCCTGTTTAAATCATGATACCGTATAGGGAGATTCTCTGCAGGGTTTGAACTCAGAACGGCGAGGTTATTTTGTTACTGTCCACTGGTAACGTTATTTTCTGTATACGCAGACCGGAAGTCCGTCTTCGCCCATAGGCAGTTCTACATTTCCCTGAATCAGCGGACGTGCATAATGGATGAAATCCTCTGTCACGTCAGAACCGTCCTGGCTGATCCAGGAAAGGGGAACGGTTTTCTCCTCATTACAGATTTCATTGACATCCTCAAGTCCACATCTCATCTGGTAAACGCCCTTAGAGGTCTCCTGACGGATGAAAGATACCATTTTCCCAGTTTCGCCTTTCAGCGCAGCCTGAACGCCGAAAATACCGGCTGTAATGGCCTCCTGGCGATCCGTGTCAGAGAGCATGGAGGCACTGCAGCGCTGGCTTACATTCAGTTCAATGGAGCGGGCTTTCACGCCAAGTCGGCTTCGCACCAGGTTTTCCAGATATTTGCCGCAGCCTGCCAGCATTTTATGACCAAAAGTATCGGTGCCTACAGAATTGTCATATTCGCAGATAAAAGTTCCCTTATTATCATGAATGCCTTCGGAAACGCAGACAACAACATTACAGTTTTTTTCGAAGCAGGTTTCTGTTTTTTTCAAAAATTCTTCTGTATCGAAGGCTGTTTCAGGAAGATAAATAAGAAGCGGGTTATCGCCGGTATATTTGCGGGCGAGAGCGCTGGCTGCTGTGAGCCATCCGGCATGACGTCCCATGATTTCTACGATGGTCACGGATTTTTTCTCATAAACATTGGCATCCAGGGTGATTTCACGAACTGTGGAAGCCACATATCTGGCAGCACTGCCAAATCCAGGAGTGTGGTCAGTATGCACAAGATCATTGTCAATGGTCTTCGGCTCTCCGATAATGCGGATGTCACTGCCAATCATGGCTGCGTAGCGGGAAAGCTTGCTCACAGTATCCATGGAATCGTTGCCGCCGATGTAGAAAAACCAGCCGATATTCATCTCCTCAAATTTGCGGAAAAGCTCTGGGTATACCGGATCTTCCAGAGATTCCGGAAGCTTATAGCGGCAGGAGCCCAGGTAAGCGCCTGGAGTGTAGGTAAGATATTCCAGCTTTTCCCCGGGAAGTGCTTCTTCAAAGTCAAGGATGGTGCCCTTCAGAAATCCTTCAATACCGTTTACCATGCCATAAACATGTCCAATTTCTTCCTGTTTTATGCCCTCAGAAACTACACCATAAAGGCTGCTGTTGATAACTGCAGTAGGTCCGCCGGATTGTCCGACGATCAAGTTCTTTTTTTCCATTTTAATGAAACCTCCTGTTGTTCTTAGCGCCTGTTTGAAAAAGGTCTTCTGCAAAATATACCGCAAATTGTGACGCGCATCTTGCTGGAATGATTTTTCAAAAACACGCTTTGGTATTTTTATTATAACAGGAGAGAGCGTATGTGGCAAATGAGAAAAATACGATTGTGGGAAAAGGCAGGATGGATTATAATAAGAAGCAGGGAAACTGCAAGAAAGCTGGGATTATATATGGAAGAAGAGCGTGATATGCGGTATGAAAAATTCCAGACAACAGGACAGGAGCGGATTCGGCTTGCCTGCGCTTTGGAAGGATTTTTTTTAACAAATGAGTGCGAAGAAGAGAAAAAAACTGCCTATGGCCAGTATCTGAAGCGAAGAATCCGTCCTGCTATGGAAGCTTTGATCCGGGAAGAGAACGTGGGAAAAATGGAGCTCTTGGAGAGTTTTGGCTGGTTTGGAGCAGAAGAACTGGAGAATTTTATCTGTACTGCCAGAAGAGAGCGAAAGCTGGAGAGCCTGGTGTGGCTGATGAGGTTAAAGGATCAGAAATACGGATATAAAGAGAAATAATTTGACCTTTAGCAGGAAAGAAAGCGAAACTATGCAGGACAATAAAGAAAGAAAAATGTCTGAAAATACAGGCAGTTTCATAAAGAAAAAAAGGCAATACCAGGAAATGGGAATGAAAATCCTGCATACCTGCAGGAGTGAAATCTGTGCAAGATTTCCATTTTTTTCTTATGCATCAGCAGCCCTTTCGGCGGTTGTGGAGACAAAAATGTTTCCGAACAGCATGGAAAATGAGAACTCTTCGCAGTCCTGGATCCATGGAATTGGAACTGACGGTGAGAGGATAATAGCAGACCCTGTATTCCTGATCTATATCTGGGCAGAGAAGCCGGAAAGGCTGAAAAGAGGCTGCCTGCACATGTTGTTTCACTGTCTTTATCAGCATCCTTTTTCTGATAAAAAGATGGAAGCAAGATTGTGGAATGTGGCCTGTGATCTGGCTGTGGAGCTTCTGATCTGGAAGAATATTCCGGAAAATTTATGGCAATATTCGTCAGAAGAACTGCAAAAAAGAAGACAGATTTTTAAATTTTTTAAAGGCAGAAATTGCTCTGCTCAGGTACTTTATCAGCTTCTGAAACAGGAAAAATTCCCGTTTAATATTGAAGAGCTGGAATCTCTTTTTTCCTTTGATGATCATTCCCTATGGAGTGTAAATCCATGGAAAAGGGAACAAAAACGGAGCAGGTGGGAAAAGATTCTTACATATACCACTCTTGGAAGGGAGCGGCAGAAGCATCGGATCGGAGCAAGTTCTGGAAGTAAAGAAGAGGAATTGGAGGAACTGTACAAAAGCCGATATGATTATCGGAAATTTCTCCGAAAATTTGCTTTTCCAAGGGAAGAAATCCAATTGGATGAGGATAGCTTTGATTATATTTTTTATAATTTTGGAATGGAGCAGTATGGAAATCTGCCGCTGATCGAGCCGTTGGAATACAAAGAAGTGAATCGTCTGGAGGAATTGGTGATCGCCATTGATACCTCTGGTTCCTGTTCCAAGGAGCTGGTCCGGAGATTCCTTGGAGAGACTTACCAGATCCTCAGCACCCGGGAGAATTTTTTTAAGAAAATGAAAGTATATATTGTCCAATGTGACTGTTGTATTCAGTGGTACCAGGTGATCCATTCAGAGGAAGAATGGAAAGAATATATGCAGAAGATAACCATACAGGGACGGGGCGGAACCGATTTCAGGCCTGTTTTTGAACTGATCAGAAAGGAACAGGAGAAGCGGGAATTGCAGAATCTGAAGGCTTTGATCTACTTTACTGACGGAGATGGGATTTATCCGAGACAGAAACCGGATTATGAAACGGCCTTTGTATTTGTGAAAAAGACGGAAAATATGAAACTTGTGCCGGACTGGGCTTATAAACTGGTTATCGGCGAAAGGATAAAAATATGAATATCAAAGACGCAAAAAATGAGATTATCCATACCCTTGCTGCTTATCTGAAAAAGGACGGGAATGGAGTTTATACCTATCCTTTGGTACGGCAGCGCCCGATCCTTCTGATCGGTCCGCCGGGAATCGGGAAAACTGCTGTTATGGAGCAGGTTGCAGCCGAATGCAAGGTGGGCTTGGTGGCTTACACCATCACGCATCATACTCGTCAGAGTGCAGTGGGACTTCCCAAAATTGTGACCAGGAATTACGGTGGTATGGAAACAAATATAACAGAATACACCATGAGCGAAATTATTGCTTCTGTGTATGAGTACATAGAACAAACGGGAAAAAAGGAGGGAATCCTCTTCATAGATGAGATCAATTGCGTGTCAGAGACGTTGGCCCCGGCTATGCTGCAGTTTTTGCAGAACAAGACCTTTGGAACCCATAAGGTACCGCAGGGATGGATTATTGTAGCTGCTGGCAATCCGCCTGCATACAACAAATCTGTCCGGGAATTTGACATTGTTACGCTGGATCGTGTAAGAAAGATTTCCATACAGGCAGATACAGATGTATGGCTGGAATATGCGGGGGAAAAGGGCATACATGGCGCAATTTTGTCCTATCTTTCTCTTAAAAAAGAGAATTTTTATATGGTGGAAAATACAGTAGATGGCAAGTTTTTTGTGACTGCCAGAGGTTGGGAGGACCTTTCCGAAATCCTGAAAAGTTATGAGGAACTGCAGGTGGAAATCGGAGAGGAACTGATTGGAGAATTCCTTCAAAAAGAGGAAATTGCAAGAGATTTTGCCGGTTATTACAGACTGTATGAGAAGTATAAATCTGATTATCAGATACAGGAAATTCTTGATGGAAATGTAATTTCCGGGCAATTGAAGACTTGTTGCGATATGGGAAAAAAAGCATCTTTTGAAGAACGCTTTGCTGTAACTGAAATGCTTCTTGAAGCTGTGACAGAAAGAATTTCAGTTTTTCAGAAAATAGATGAAAAGACAGAAAAACTATACGAAAATCTTAAATTGCTGAAGATTTTTTTGCAGGAAAAGAACAGCGTAGAAGCTATGGAACAGTTTGTTGCTTCCAGAAGAAAAGCACTAGATGCGAAAATCTGTTCAGAGCTTCTGACAGCAGAAGAAGCTGCCAGGGAAGAGGAACAGATCAGAATTCTGGAAGAGTATTTTTTTCAGTTGAAAGAGCTGCATATTTCTGACGTGGCAGAAGGAATAGAACAAATCGGCGAAAGGTTTGGCAATGTTTGCAGATTACGAAACGAGAAACTTGAGGAAACGAAGAAGATGCTGGAACAAGCCTTTTCTTTTCTGGAAGAGTGCTTTGGGGAAGGGCAGGAATTGCTGTTGTTTGAAACCGGACTGACAGGAGATGACAGATGCAGTATTTTCATCTCTCAGTATGGCTGTCCTTCTTATTTTAAACATTGTGAACTTTTGCTTTACAGCAAAAAAGAAAATGAGCTAAGGAAAGAGTGCAGGGATTTGCTGGAAGAATAAGTGAAGAATGTAGGAATTACTGATGCTGAAGGTATGACGTGTATAATACTCTGAGCACGAAATCATGCTTTGCATGATCTCGTGCCGTAATTCTCGGGTTTTCTGTGAACTTTGTTCACAAAAAACACCTCACGGAATGTTACCGGTGAACAGGAACTGTTGCTGTTCACTGGTAATATATCCTGAGACAGAGGTTGCAGGAAAATTTTATAGCCTATATAATATAGAGAGACTTTAAAAGTTTTATATATGCGAAACTTCAGATTATGTGAATGATATTGGTAGAAGGAGGTTGCCATGAGCGAAGATAAGAAACCCAAAAAGAAGAAAAAAGCAGGAGATATATTTCTCACAATTGTACTGATTGCTGCAATCTGTATATTTTGCTACGCGGCATACAATCTTTATCACATTTATACAGAGTATAAGAAAGGCTCAGATGAGTATAATGCGATTGCCCAGATGGCGGTGACAGAGCGTGATCCGGATCAGGACAGTACCAGTGAAAGTGAGGAAGCAGCAGGACCAGACGGACCGGCTCTGAAGGCCCCGCTGGATATTGATTTTGATTCTCTTCGAAGCATTAATACAGATGTGATCGGCTGGATCTATGTGGAGGCACTTGAAGGTGTCAGCTATCCGGTGGTAAAGGGAACTGACAATGACCAGTATCTTCATATGACTTATGAGAAGAATTATAATTTTGCCGGAACTATTTTCATTGATTATGAGAATAAGGCAGATTTCAGTGACTGCAATACGCTGGTATACGGTCACAATATGAAGAACGGGACTATGTTTGGACAGCTGAAGAATTTCAGTAAGGATGATTCTGCTTACAATAAGAGCAAATATTTCTGGATATTTACCCCGGAGAAGACTTACCGGTATGAGATTATTTCTGCGTATACCACAGCGGTAAACAGTGATACATATACACTGTTTAAGGGACCTGGACAGGAGTTTGTGGATTATATGAATAAAATAGTCTCCTATTCTGATGTTAAGACTACACCAGGTGAGTTGGGCGTAGACGACAAGATCGTTACCCTTTCCACATGTACCGGTAATGAGTCTACCCGTTATGTGGTTCAGGGAAAAAGAGTGGATACTTTGGATGTTGTGAAGAAATCAGACAGCACGAAGCAGACAGGTGATAATTAGAATCGGATCTTCTTGAAAAAAGCATGCAGACCTGTAAACGGCCGGGAAATTTCTGCAGGGCTGCAGAGGGATTTTGAGAGAGATATCGGAAAGCATATTACTGAAAAATGTGTACCGTATAATGATTGGAGGAATGGACATGAGTAAGGAAGTGGAAAGGCTTCAGGAGCTGATCGACCAGTACGATAATATTGTATTTTTCGGAGGAGCAGGAGTTTCTACGGAGAGCGGGATCCCGGATTTTCGAAGCCAGGACGGACTTTATAATCAGAAGTATGATTATCCGCCGGAAACTATTTTAAGTCATACCTTTTTCATGGGTCATCCTGAGGAATTTTATCGTTTTTATCAGGACAAGATGCTATGCGATACAGCGAAGCCGAATGCAGCTCATCTGAAGCTGGCAGAGCTGGAAGAAGCCGGAAAGCTGAAAGCAGTTATCACCCAGAATATTGATAATCTGCATCAGATGGCAGGCAGTAAACATGTACTGGAGCTTCACGGAAGTGTATACCGGAATTACTGTATGAGATGTGGGAAATCCTATGACTTCAAATATATGAAAGCAGCGGAAGGGGTTCCAAGGTGTTCCTGCGGTGGAATTATCAAGCCGGATGTGGTTCTTTATGAAGAAGGACTGAATGACCGCACCATCAATGAGTCTGTGCGTGCCATTTCCCAGGCGCAGGTTCTTATTATAGGAGGGACGTCCCTGGCTGTTTATCCTGCGGCAGGATTGATCGATTACTTTTCCGGAGAACATCTGGTAGTGATCAACAAGTCCCCGACACCAAGAGATCGGTATGCAGATCTTTTGATCAAGGAGCCTATCGGACAGGTGTTTTCCCAGATAAAAGTAAAAAAATAGTGTGCTGAAAAAGGTTCTAAAGCAGAAATGAAGCAGGTAAATAAGGAGTTTATATATGGCAGCAGTTGTTTATGAAGTTGGAGATATTGTTACATTGAAGAAGGGTCATCCATGCGGCAGCAAAGAATGGGAAATCTTAAGAGTAGGTGCAGATTTTCGCCTGAAATGTATGGGCTGTGGACACCAGATCATGGTACCGCGGAAGATGGTGGAGAAAAACACAAAAAATCTTCAAAAAAAGGAAAAATAATGCTTTACAGCCTGAAAAAAGTATGTTAGAATCAAAAATCGTGATATATAAAATATCCTTGCTCTTTGACAGGCAAAGGGCCAACAGACCATAAGGAGGTAAGACAAGCATGAACAAGTACGAGTTAGCATTAGTTGTTAGCGCAAAAGTTGAAGACGAAGTACGTGATGCAGTAGTTGAGAAAGCTAAAGGATACATCACTCGTTACAATGGCGTTATCACAGACGTTGAAGAATGGGGTAAGAAGAAATTAGCTTACGAGATTCAGAAAATGCATGAAGGCTTCTACTACTTTATTCAGTTTGAGGCAGACGCACAGTGTCCGGCAGAAGTAGAAAGACATGTACGTATTATGGACAACGTATTAAGATACTTAGTTGTCAGAAAAGACGCATAATCTTTTTGCATAATCGGATTTAGAAAGCACCATTAAGAGCCCGTTCACTTAGTATATTAAGAGAGGTAAGAAGAATGAACAAAGTAATTTTAATGGGACGCTTAACAAGAGATCCTGAGGTGAGATATTCCGCAGGAGAGAATGCACTGGCAATTGCCAGATACACATTAGCGGTAGACAGAAGATTCCGTCGCGATGGAGAAGCAAGTGCTGATTTCATTCAGTGTGTTTCTTTTGGACGTACGGCAGAGTTTGCTGAGAAGTATTTCCGTCAGGGACTGAAGATTGCCGTTACAGGTCGTATTCAGACCGGAAGCTATACCAACCGTGATGGACAGAAGGTTTACACTACAGAGGTTGTTGTGGAAGATCAGGAGTTTGCTGAGAGCAAGGCTTCCAGCGACAGTTATGCTGCTTCCCATCCGCGCACAAGTGCACCGGAGGCATCTATGCCGAACCCGGGAACCGCTGCAGAGGGCTTTATGAACATTCCGGATGGCATTGACGAGGAATTGCCATTTAACTAGAGCTTAGCTCTTAGAACTGAATAAAACAGGAGGAAAACCAACATGGCTTACAATAATAGAAGCGAAAGACCAGATTCTCCAATGAAGAGAAGAGGCGGCCGCAGAAGAAAAAAAGTTTGCGTATTCTGTGGTAAAGAGAATAACGAGATCGATTACAAGGATGTAGCAAAATTAAGAAAATATGTTTCCGAGAGAGGAAAAATCCTTCCTAGAAGAATCACAGGAAACTGCGCGAAACATCAGAGAGCTCTGACTGTTGCTGTTAAGAGAGCACGTCATCTTGCTATGATGCCATACATCCAGGACTAATTTGGAAGTGTTTACCGCCATCCGGAAGGATGGCGGTTTTTCTATCTAGAGCGTGTTTGAAAAACCATTTCCGCAATCTGCACGCCCCACTTTGCGGTATATTTCACCCGAATTCGGTTGCCGTAGCCCACTACGGCGCCCTCATCCGGGCAAAATCTCCCACAAATTGTAACGCACATCTTGCAGAAAGCCTTTTTCAAACACGCTCTAATCTTCTATGGAAAAATACTCAGAAATCTGTTATACTATCTGGCAAAGGCGTATTTTGCCTGTCACTATGTAAAAGGTACCTGAGGATTTGTAAGTGAGGATAAACTTATGAATAAAAAACTGAAATTCAAGGGATCCATGAAGCAGTTCATGAGGTGGCCACTGTATCTGACCATTCTTCTTATATGGCTGGATATTCTTATTTTTATGGTAAGTGTGAAAGCAGGAATTCTTGCTACACTTGGAATTGTGGTATATATTGTGGCCGCACTTCTGCTTACCCGCTTTCACAGGCCGCTGATTCTCAATGATCTGATCGCGTTTGCCAATCAGTATGAATCTCTTGAGAAGCGTCTTCTGGATGATCTGGCTCTTCCTTATGCCATTATGGACACCAATGGAAGAATGATCTGGTCCAACAAGGTATTTGCAGAGCTTACCGGGAAAGAACAGCTGTATAACAAGCACATTACCACTATTTTTCCGGAGATCACACCGGATAAACTTCCTGTACCTGAGAAACAGGAGATCACAGAGATGAGCACCAACTTTGGTGACAGGATCTATCGTGTTTCCATGCAGCTGGTTACTATGAAAGATGTGGTAAATGAAGCCCGTATTCTGGAAAATGTGGATGCAGACATTAATCTTGTGGCAATGTTTTTCTATGATGAGACAGAGCTTCAGGAATATATTCAGAAGAATGAGGATGATAAGCTGGTAGTTGCCCTGGCATATCTGGACAATTATGAAGAAGCTCTGGAAGGTGTGGAAGAAGTCAGAAGATCCCTTCTGATCGCACTGATCGACAGGAAAATCACCAAGTATTTTTCCAATTTTGACGGACTTGTACGCAAGCTGGAGCGGGATAAATACTTCCTGATCATGCGTCAGAGTTCCCTGGAAGCATTGAAAGAACAGCGTTTTCATATTCTGGATGAAGTTAAGACGGTCAATATTGGTAATGAAATGGCAGTCACCCTAAGTATCGGTATTGGTCTGAACGGCGCAAACTATCTGCAGAATTATGAATATTGCCGTATTGCCATTGAGATGGCTCTTGGACGCGGCGGTGACCAGGTAGTAATTAAGAATGGAGATTCCATCGCCTATTTTGGCGGAAAATCCCAGCAGGTGGAGAAAAATACCCGCGTAAAGGCCCGAGTGAAGGCACAGGCTCTGAAAGAGTTTATGAGCACCAAGGATCGTGTTGTGGTTATGGGACATAAGATCACAGACGTAGATGCCCTTGGGGCTGCAATCGGTATTTATCGCGCAGGAAAGACCCTTGGCAAGCCGGTCCATATTGTAGTAAATGATCCGACCACATCCATCCGTCCGTTGATGGCGGGGTATATCAATAATCCGGATTATGAGCCTTCCATGTTTGTAGATTGTGCCCAGGCAAAGGATCTTGTGGATAATAATACAGTTGTGGTTGTGGTGGACACAAACAAACCAAGTTATACAGAGTGTCAGGATCTTCTTTATCTGACCAGGACGATCGTGGTGCTGGATCATCACAGAAGAGGCAGTGAAGTGATACAGAACGCAGTACTTTCCTATGTGGAGCCATATGCATCCTCCACATGTGAGATGGTTGCCGAGATCCTTCAGTATTTTGACGAGGATCTGCGTCTTCGCAGCCTGGAGGCGGATTGTCTGTATGCAGGTATGGTAATTGATACCAATAATTTTACTACACGCTCCGGCGTGCGTACTTTCGAAGCAGCTGCTTATCTTCGGAGAAATGGCGCAGATATTACAAGAGTCCGCAAAATGCTTCGGGATAACATTGATGCATATAAGGCAAGAGCGGAAGTTGTCCGCACTGCCCAGATTTACAGAAATTGTTTTGCAATAGGAAGATGCCCCAGCGAGGGGTTGGAAAGTCCTACAGTAGTAGGAGCCCAGGCCGCAAATGAACTTCTGAATATTGCAGGTGTGAAGGCTTCTTTTGTTCTTACTCCATATAATAATGAGGTGTATGTAAGTGCCCGTGCCATTGATGAGGTCAATGTGCAGGTTATGATGGAGAGAATGGGCGGCGGAGGTCATCTGAACATTGCCGGAGCCCAGGTGAAGGCTACAGAAGATGAGACAGAGAAAATGATCAAAGATATTATAGATCAGTTATACCAGGAAGGAGAATTCAAAGAATGAAAGTAATTTTACTGGAAGATGTAAAAGCCCTTGGAAAAAAGGGAGAGATTGTAAACGTCAGTGACGGATATGCAAGAAACATGATCCTGCCGAAGAAGCTTGGACTTGAGGCAACTCCAAAGAACTTAAATGACCTGAAGCTTCAGAAGGCAAATGAAGAGAAGGTTGCCCAGGAGAATTTAGAAGCTGCCAGAGCTTTTGCCAAGAATCTTGAAGATAAAGAGGTTATTCTTACTCTTAAAGTGGGAGAGGGCGGAAGAACATTTGGCTCTGTTTCCACAAAAGAAATTTCAGAAGCCGCCAAGAAACAGCTGAATCTCGATATAGAGAAAAAGAAACTGGTACTTCCAAACCCGATCCGCAATCTTGGCGTAACAAATGTACCGGTCAAGCTTCATCCTAAGGTGACCGGAAGCCTGAAAGTATGGGTAAAGGAAGAGGCATAAGGGTTACTGTGAAGAAGTGTAAACAGTAATGCATAAAGCTGCAGGAGAGGATGTTTTTTACGAAATGGAAGAAGCATTGATCAAGAGGATACTTCCTCACAGCATTGAAGCGGAACAGTCCGTTATTGGTTCCATGATCCTGGACCGTGATGCCATTCTGGTAGCATCAGAGATTCTTACAAGTGATGACTTTTACCAGAGCCAGTATGGTATTATTTTTGATGCCATGGTGGAGTTATGTAATGAAGGAAAGCCGGTGGATCTGATCACTCTTCAGAACCGTCTGAAGGAGAAGGAACTTCCACCAGATATCAGCAGTATGGAATATGTAAGAGATCTGATTTCTGCAGTTCCCACTTCTGCCAACGTAAAGTATTATGCCAATATTGTCAGCGAAAAGGCTGTCCTTCGAAGACTGATCAAAGTGAATGAGGAAGTGGAAAATGCCTGCTATATGGAGAAAGAAGGCACACAAATGATCCTGGAGGAAGCGGAGAAGAAATTGTTTAATGTTCTTCAGAGACGCTCCAGTGATGAGTTTGTGCCTATCCAGCAGGTGGTTTTGAATGCGGTGAACAATATTGAGAAAGCTTCCAAGATGAAGGGAACGGTAACTGGTATTCCTACCGGTTTCGTGGATCTGGATTACAAGACCTCCGGAATGCATGCTTCAGACCTGGTGCTGATCGCAGCCCGTCCGTCTATGGGAAAAACGGCTTTCGTTCTTAATATTGCCCAGTATATGGCATTTCGTAAGGACGTTACGGTAGCGATATTCAGTCTGGAGATGTCCAAGGAGCAGCTTGTAAACCGTCTCCTTGCCATGGAATCTCATGTGGATTCCCAGAATATGAGAACTGGTAATCTGAAAGATGAGGATTGGACCAAGCTGGTGGAGGGTGCAGATATTATCGGACGCTCCAATCTTATTATTGATGATACCCCCGGTATTTCCATTTCCGAGCTGCGTTCCAAGTGCCGAAAATACAAATTAGAGCACAATCTTGGAATTATTATGATCGATTATCTTCAGCTGATGAGTGGAAGCGGACATTCTGATTCCAGACAGCAGGAGATTTCCGATATTTCACGTTCCCTGAAAGCACTTGCCCGTGAGATCAGCGTTCCGGTCATTGCACTTTCACAGCTCAGTCGAGCTGTAGAGCAGCGCCCGGATCACAGACCTATGCTTTCTGACCTGCGAGAGTCGGGAGCTATTGAGCAGGATGCTGATATGGTAATGTTTATCTACCGTGATGATTATTATCATAAGGATACGGAGAAAAAGGGAATTGCTGAGATCATTATAGCGAAACAGAGAAACGGTCCTATTGGTACCGTTGAGCTGGTATGGCTGCCTCAGTATACACAGTTTGTAAATATGAAAAAATAAGGAAATGCTGATTGATTATGGTATTTCTTCGAAAAGGCCGGCATGTTATGTCGACCTTTTTTTCTTGCATTTGAAAGACCTTTTGTTATAATAAAAACAGTGAATTATGCTATTGTCCATACGGATGCTGTCTGGCAGCCAGACCGATTTGTTTTGTGGACAGCAACAATTTCATGAGGAGGGGTAGTATGGAAAAATGCTATACCGTGGCTGAGACTGTGAAGCTGACAGGGGTGAAATCTTATGTCCTTCGTTACTGGGAGGATGAACTTTCCCTTCCTATTCGCAGAAATGAGCTGGGGCATCGCTGCTACACCCAGGATGATATTCAACTGTTTTTGAACATTAAAGAACTAAAGAACAGAGGCTTGCAGCTTCGGGCGATACATGATCTTCTTCCAAAACTTACAAAAAAAGAAGGAATGGAAGTAATCGTGCCGGAAGAAAAGGATAAAATACATTTACTGGAATCTGAGAGTATAGAAAAAGAAGAGAATGAAACAAGAGATACACTTCGGGAAGAACTGCTGGAGAATGTTCAGAATTTTAAAGCGGAGCCAGATAAAAAGATTCTGGAGTTTCAGGAGATATTAGAACGTCTGATTACTCAGGAGCTTCATGCCAAAAAAGAAGGAGAAGACAGGTGGCGCACTCTGGATGCAGCCATCAGGAGACAGCAGATGGCAAGAAGAGAAGCAGCTGCATCTTCGGAGAAGAAGGGAAAAAAGAAAAACGGAGTGTAGAATGTGTTTGAAAAAGGGGAGCTCCATAGGAAGCTCCCCTTCATGCTATCATCACTTATGTGGGAAAATCAACCCTCGCTGATAGCGCCTGTAGGACAGGCATCAGCACAAGTTCCGCAGTCCATGCAGGAATCTGCATCGATTACGTAATGATCATCTCCCTGAGAAATAGCACCTGCTGGGCACTCGCTCTCGCATGTTCCACAGCTTACGCACTCGTCAGAAATTACATATGCCATTGTTATATCCTCCTTTAATCTCTTTAGTTCCCTTATGATTACTGTTCACAGAGTGAACAGAAACCCTTTCTGGGATATGAGTCTATTCTAATATATATGTCAAAGGATATCAAGTACAAAATTATAAACAAAATTTTAGAATTGTGACGGTTGCGCAAATGTGTATTTGGTATTATAATAGTGGAACGTGGAGAGTTACTGCCGGTTTTGATGTACTGGCAGGGAATTTTTTACGAGAGAAGCAGCTACTGATCAGGCTTGAACAGTGGCTCGATATAAAAAAGGAGGAAACAGATCATGGCACAGGTGACAAAAGATATGCTGATTGGTCAGCTTCTTCAGTTAGATCCTAATATGGCTGGTATTCTTATGGCATCCGGTATGGGATGTGTAGGATGCCCATCCGCACAGATGGAATCTCTGGAGGAGGCTGCTATGGTACACGGAATTGATGCTGATGTTTTAATCCAGCAGCTGAACGATTATCTTGCAGGCCGTTAGTATATAGTTTCTTGACGGGCTGTTCCGGTTGAGAAGGTAACCCCGACAGAGTATATACGAACTTATAATAAAAAGGACTGGCGATTTGCCAGTCCTTTTTAATACGGTTTTAGCCTGTTCAAAATGTCTGCGCAGCGTGCAGGCATTTTGGAATTGTCAGGCGGAGAATCCTGCAGGCAGGATTCTTTTTATTTCAGATTTTTGCAAGCTGCTGCAAGGCTTTGCGGGAAATGAGCTCACCATGTTCCTTTAAATGAGCCTCTCCGGCAGCAGTAAAAGCGCGTCCGCTGCCGTATTCAGAAAGAATATTGCATACTTTATTGAATTCTTCTGCTGTGCAGGAGGATTGATGTACAATCAGCTGGTAAAGGGAATTCTCATCCTTGTAAAGGGTATTGATGCCTTTATAGAATCCATCCAGTCCATGTGCGGCAGCAATGACATCATCCAGAGTATGGAAAGTATAGAGCCGTATCAGGTTTACCGAAACTTTCCGGGTATTGGAAACAGATTCAGAAGCTTCCGTACTTCTGGAAGTCCTGGAAGCTCCAGATTCTTTGACCTCCTTGTTACTGGAAGAAGCTCCCTGAGAGGCTGCTTTCTGTGTCTCCTCATATAATTTCTGGAAGATATCGATGATATTATCAGCACCATCGAAATGAAGGGTATCCTGCTTGGTTTTTTTATATGGTGAAAATTTGGAGAAACGAGTGTCAAGTTCTTCGGGATCCTCTACCTTGGTGACAATCAGAATGACACTTTCACCGTTTACGGGAATTGCCTCGATCATCAGCGGGATGTTATCAGCTTCAAAGCCAAATTCAATCTGAGCCTGCTGCATCATTTCACGGAAAAGCTTCTTGGCTTTATCTGTGCCGTAGGCAAGCTCGCTGATACGGATCTGGTGGCTGTCCAGATCTTCCTTTGTAAGAGTACAGCGGATTTGATTGTCACTGATTTTTTCTATTTTCATATGATCACATCCTGTTCTTGGAAATAGTGTTTATTATTAAAAGATTACCATAATCAGTTGTTAATGCTCACTTCGCGAATAACAACACACTTCGCGATGCACAGAAATCATGCATTCGCATTATTTCGCGCCGGGTTTCCCAGGTTTTCTGTGAACTATATTCACAAAAACACCTCGCGGAACACTACCAGTGAACAGTAACAATCAGCTATCTTGATTCCTCATTGTATAATATATGTTTCAAAAGTGCAATAGGAAAAAAACAGGTAAATTCAGTTTGTAAATTTCAGTTGCAACTTATTAAATTTTTCGAAACAGAATGGAAAAAAAGAATAAACTGGTAAAAATCTATTGCATAATGGAAAATGAATCCGTATAATGGGGAACAAGAAAAAAGAAATGGATCTGTGACTCACAAGCAATTGAGAACAGAGATAACACAGATTCGTATTAAATATTAACATTAACATCTATTTTTTCTAAAAACAGCGTCGATTTATCATGCAGCGTATCAGCTGGGGCGGTGTTTGCATTCCCTGAAGATGAAATGAGTTCACATTCCGTCTCTTTTTTCTGCAAAATGATTCAGGTGTTTTCTGAATCCATAAAGGAGGAAAGGAGGTTAGGACACGAAGCGTATATCACGATCAGGAAAGGAAGAATCCTGCAGATCGCTGGAGGGTGAGCTGAATCAGTATGAAGAACTGGGAATTGCTCTTTATCTGGAAGGGCTGCCCAGTGATGCCAGAGCCATTGCAAAAGCCTGTCAGATTGCAGATGGCGGAGGATATATGCGGGATTATACAGAGGACGAGAATGGGCATATAGCCCGTGTGGATTTCGATTTTGTAATCGATGATCAGCAGTTGTAAGCCATGAATATTCAGTACATACCGGAATTTCTTCAAGACCAGCAGTTTCCCCCTACTCATGCTTTGGCAGGAAGAAATTTCCGGTGCTGCTGATTGCAGGAATGATTCTAGTACATCGAATATTAAGTAACTGCCATATTGACTTGTCTGATTTTTCATCTGCTGCGTTGTCGTCAGTCGCAGTAGCTACCGCTACGCCTCCTTCCTCCGCCTTGTATATGAGAAAATCATCCTACGTCAATATAGCAGATACTTAATTTTCGATGTACTAGATACCAACATTCAATAATGTAAACAAATTGTAAAAAGTCGAATTATGTAATACAATCCTGAAAAAAAATATGTTATAATGATAATCGACTGTGGAAAAGTCCGCAGCAGATATCAATTAGACGTTCACTGAGAGGATAAATATTTTATGAAGAGAAGAATTAATCCTGTAGTAGTGGTGTGCATGCTGATCGCAGCAGTTACCCTGATCGGAATTGTTACAACCCTGATCATGCGCCGCATTCCTACCAGGAAACAGATGGATTTGACTGAATATTATGGACAGACAGACGATTCAGAAGCCGTAATTATAGTAGGTACCCAGATTCTGGAGCAGAAGGCAGTTATGTCTGGCGAACAGCCATATCTTCCTGTAGATGTGGTGGATAGTTATCTGAACCAGAGATATTACTGGGATGAAGAAGGTCAGCAGATTCTGTACGCTACTCCGTCGGAGCTGATTTATACACCTGCTTCCACTGAGGCGGGCGGTGATGTATGGCTGAAGGACGGAACCGCTTATCTGAGCCTTGATTTTATAAAGAGATATACAGATCTGGATACTTATGTGTACCAGCAGCCAAACCGTATAGCGATTCAGAAGGATTTTTCAGGCGTATCAGTTGTCACAGCAACTAAGGATACATATGTGCGCTACCGTGGAGGAATCAAATCAGAAGTACTATCCAAGGTAAACAAAGGAGATAATCTGATCCTTATGGAAGAACTGGAGAACTGGGATCAGGTAGCCACATGGGACGGTTATATCGGATATATAGAGAAGAGCAGTGTAAGTGATGTTCAGAATCTGAATATGGACAGAAAAGCAGTTGGGGAATCTTATACTTATCTTACCATGGACCAGCCAGTGAATCTGGTATGGCATCAGGTAATGTCCACAGATGCCAATGCAGGACTTTCGGAGGCTATTCAGAATATGACCGGAGTGAATGTAATTTCACCAACCTGGTTCTATGTAACTGACAACAATGGTAATATTATCAACAATGCTACAGCTGATTATGTATCTCTTGCCCATGAAAAAGGGCTGAAGGTATGGGGACTTGTGGACAATTTTACGCAGGACATCAGTACTTATGAGGTATTGTCCAGAACAAGTTCCAGACAGAATCTGATTTCACAGCTAGTGAATGCAGCTGTTGGAGCTGGAATTGATGGAATTAATGTGGATTTCGAGCAGCTTAGTGAGGACGTGGGCGTTCATTTCCTGGAGTTCCTCCGGGAGCTTTCTATAGAATGTCATAAGAACAATCTTGTTCTTTCCGTAGACAATCCGGTTCCAGAGGATTTCACCAGTCATTATGACAGGGCTGAACAGGGCAAGGTAGTAGATTATGTCATTATTATGGGATATGACGAGCACTACGTTGGATCCGAGGAAGCGGGCTCAGTAGCGTCTCTTCCATGGGTGGAGAAGGGAATTCAGGATACTATCGCTGAAGTTCCGGCGCAGCGTGTGATTAATGCAGTTCCATTTTACACAAGATTATGGAAAACAGAAGCTGGCAGCTTATCTAGTGAGGCAATTGGCATGGATACTGCCCAGGAAGTAGTAAATACAAATAATGCCCAGGTATACTGGGACAGCGATGTAAGTCAGAATTATGGAAGCTTTGAGAAGGATGGATGCACTTACCAGATCTGGATTGAGGATTCTCAGTCTATTGCAGCGAAGGTACAGCTGATACAGAAATATAATCTTGCCGGTGTGGCAGCATGGAAATTGGGATTTGAGAATAGCAGTATCTGGCAGGTGATCACAGATAATCTGTCTGCGTCTAATTAAAACAGGTACTATTTTACGAAGCATATTGCTGTGAGGGTACTGAACAGTTACGCCTTTTTCAAACATGCTCTAATACACGAATGATAAAAACACTCTCTGAGACATATAAATAATGTGAAGGTCGTGAACAGCGACAAAAGACGAAAGTTTAACGATAACATTATATATTATATGCCAGGGGGTGTTTTATATTGAAAAAGCATATAGTGGAGCTGATTATGGGATGTCTTTTGCTGATATGCTTTTATTATCTTTCCCGCGAGGCGGCAGCAGTATCGGTAGAGATGAATCAGAAGCAGGTAATTGTGGTGGATTGTGGTCATGGAGGAATGGATCCAGGTATGATCGGGATAGACGGTCTGAAGGAGAAGGATGTAAATCTTGCCATTGGCCTGAAAGTGAAAAGTGCATTGGAAAAGAAAGATTTTCAGGTGGTTATGACCAGGGAAACAGACGTGGGATTATACGATGAAGACTCTAATAATAAGAAAGTACAGGATATGCAAAAAAGGATTTTTCTTATTCAGGAAGTAAAGCCTGTACTTGCAGTAAGTATCCATCAGAACAGTTACGAAGATTCTGGGGTGAAGGGTCCTCAGGTTTTTTATTATCGGGACTCTGTTAAGGGAGAAGAACTGGCGGAAATAATTCAGGAGAAACTGAATGATTATCTTGAGGTGGAGCGGCCAAGGCAGGCGAAAGGAAATACTACTTATTATCTTTTGAAACGAAGCCCGGGGATATTGAATATTGTGGAGTGTGGATTCCTTACGAACCCGGAAGAAGCCGGAAAACTGTTACAGGATGATTATCAGGAAAAAGTAGCGGCAGCAGTGGCTGACGGTGTGGAAGAATACATAAAAAATAATGAACAATGAGAATCCTCTGTTAATGAAAAAACATTTCAGTTTATCAAAAACTATACACTTTTCAGAAGCTGTGGATTCTGCTATACTGGACTGGAAAAAATAAGCGAGGGAAAATACCATGTTAGGATGTGTTTATCTGATTCTGGCAGCATTATTGGGTAGGGAAATTACCCATAATTTTTTGCCGGAACAAAGAATGAGAGAAAAAGGAATCACGCCCTTGTGGGTGACTTTTGCAGCGTCATTTGGAAGTGGTGTGCTGCTTATGACCTGGGCTGTCTATATAGCAGCATGGCTGCTAAGCGTGTACTCTGAAGCGGAGAACCCCCTCTTTGGAGCAAATCTGATGGTGATGGCAGCTGTGGGGATATTTTTGCTCTTGTGCTGTTATAGAAGAAAAGGTTCTTTTGGGAAATTTATTAAAAGACTTTCCGGCGAGGTTCCTCCAGCGAAAGAAATCGTGTTCTTATTGATTTTACTGGCGGGAATTACCTGGATCATGGTATTTGTATTTCATGTTAGTGACGGATATTTGTATTCCGGATTTACTGTATTTGGAGATTATGCCCCTCATACAGCGATGATGAGATCATTTTCGCTGGGAAATAATTTCCCCACGCAGTATCCTCATTTTGGTGGTGAAGATGTAAAATACCATTTTATGTTTCAGTTTCTGACAGGAAACCTGGAATATCTTGGAATGAGAATTGATATAGCGTACAATGCCGTAAGCAGTCTGTCACTCTGGTGCTTCTTTATCATGCTGTATTCTATGGCGAAAAGGTTCTTTGGCAGTATGAGTGCCGGAGTGCTTTCTGTTTTGTTTGTTGTATTTCGAAGTGGAACTGCTTTTTTCAGATTTGCATATGAACATTTACAGGCTGGTGATTTGTGGGAGACTCTGGCCGGGAATACTGCTTTTATTGGATATACCCCCAATGAGAACTGGGGACTTTGGAATTTTAATGTATATTTGAATCAGCGGCACTTGGGATTTGGTCTTTTGATGGCTGCGCTGGTATTATGGATTTTCCTGGACTGGGTGGAAGAAAGCTGTGCAGAGAAAGATAAGGGAATATTGTGGCTGAAGAACAGATTTCTTACAAAAAAAGCATGGATGTTTAAGAAACCTGATACAGCTCTTTTTGCCGGAATGCTATTGGGTCTGTGTTCATTTTGGAATGGAGCTGCTGTAATTGCATGTCTTCTGATTCTTATGGGATTTGCCTTTTTTTCTGATGGAAAACTTGACTATCTGATTCTGGCAATCGTGACAGTTGTGTTCTCGGAAATTCAATCTAAAATGTTTGTATGGGGAAGTGTTGTATCACCTTCTGTATATTTTGGATTTCTGGCAGAAAAGAAATCACTTCCAGGCATAGCTGTATATTTATTTGAAATAAGCGGCATTGTTTTCCTTGGCGTTTTAGTACTGCTGTTTTTTCTGAAAAAAATGGAAAGAGCAGTTGCAGTGAGTATACTTTTCCCAACAATCTTTGCATTTGTGGCGTCTCTTACACCAGATATAAACGTGAATCATAAATATATTATAATATCTTATGCATTCCTTGCTGTTTTCTGGGGTGGAGCTGTAAGCAGATTGTTCCATTGGAAAGGTGCTGTTGGGAAAATTTTGAGTTTGATTCTGGCACTTAGTCTGACCATAACAGGAATTTATGATTTTGCAGTAATCCTAAAAGATAATGATTCAGGACATCGGGTTTCTGTGAACCTGAACAGTGGACTGACCAGCTGGCTTGCAGAAAATCTGAAAAAAGACGATCTGATTTTGACACCGGAATACAGTATAAATGAAGTCACTATGTCAGGGGTTATGATGTATCTGGGATGGCCTTATTATGCATGGTCCGCAGGCTATGATACTTATTACAGGGCTGCCAGGGCGGTAGAGATCTATACAACAGCCAGCGCACAGGTACTAAAGGAAACAGTTGAGGAAGAACAAATTACATATATCCTTTTTGAGGAAGGTATGAAATTTGAGGAGAAGGAATGCCGCGAAGATGTGATTGCGGATACATATCCTCTGGTGTATCAGTCAGATGACGGGAGAATAAGAATTTATGGAACAAAAGAATAAGAAAAAAATCAGTACACAAACAATAATTAAACTTCTGCTGGCGGTGGTGCTGCTTGGCCTATCTGCATTTTTACTGAAAGGTGATGTGTGGACTTTCTGGACTTGGTGGCTTCTGGCGGGAGTGATGGGATTTGCTGCAATGCCTGTTACAGGAAGACTGTTCTGGCGTTTTGAGGACAAAGGATGGATTTTTTCTAAGGTACTGGCGATTGCTGCAACAGGTTTTCTTACCTGGTTTCTGACAGCTATCAGACTAATCCCTTTTAATGCCCTGACTTGTGCTGCTGTAACAATCCTATGCGCAGTTATCTGTTTTTTCCTTCTTCGAAAGGAATCAAAAGAAAAGACAGAATGTTTTCCAGTTGACAGGATTTCTCTGATTTACTGGGAAGAATTATTGTTTTTCCTTGCATTTCTTATGTGGACATATCTGGCAGGATTCCGCCCTGCTGCATATGGAACCGAGAAGTTCATGGATTATGGTTTTATGGAAGCTATGATGAGAAGCACCACACTTCCGGCAAGAGATCTGTGGTATTCAGAAGGACATATTAATTATTATTATGGCGGTCAGTATTTTGCTGTTTTTCTTACCAAGCTTTCCCATACAAAGGTGGAACTGACTTACAATCTTATGCGTACCTTTGTAGCCGGACTGGCTTTTGCAATGCCATTTTCCCTTGTTTACCAGATGATGTCAGACCGTATGAAGGGACTGCAAAAAAGCGAAAAAGTAATAAAAGGACTTCCTTTTGCAGCTGGATTTACAGCTGGTACAGCTGTTTCCATTGCAGGAAATATGCATTACGTAATTTATGCGCAGATCATTCCCCTGATTGAGAAGCTGACAGGTAAGGAAGTGAGCAGCTACTGGTTTCCGGATGCTACCCGCTATATAGGATATAATCCATATCGTGAGGAAGACCGGACGATACATGAATTTCCCTGCTATTCTTTTGTACTGGGAGATCTTCATGCTCATGTGGTAAATATTATGTTTGTACTTCTTGTAATAGCACTTCTTTATGTATGGCTAAGGGGTGTGCGCAAGAAAACAGTACCGGTTGAGACTTCCATGAAAGATGGAAAATTCTGGAAAGAGCAGCTTCTTATGCCTCATCTTCTGGTAATCAGTGTGCTTCTCGGAATGTTTCAGTGGACAAATTTCTGGGATTTTGTAATTTATTATGTAGTAACTCTTGGAACGGTGCTTTTTGCCAATATTATCCGTTTCCAGGGAAAAATAAAGAAAATCATTGTTGTAACTTTTGCACAAATGGCAGAAATCTATCTGATTGCCTATCTTGTGATCCTGCCATTTACCTTACAGTTTGACACTATGGTGGATGGAATAGGAATTGCCAAGTACCATTCCTATTTCTACCAGCTGCTGGTTCTCTGGGGACTTCCGGCAGTTCTTACCATTACATTTGTAATTTCTATTCTCTGGGAAAAGCTGCGGGGGATGGAGCACAAGAGCCTGTACCGTCTTATGAAAGCTATCCGCACGGCAGATCTTTTTGCCATTATTATGGGACTTTGCGCTATTGGTCTGGTGGTAATCCCGGAATTTGTTTACGTGCGTGATATTTATGAAAATGGAAATGCCAGGGCAAACACTATGTTCAAGCTTACTTATCAGGCATATATTATGTTTGCACTGACTATGGGATATGGAATTTACAGACTTCTGGCTGTTAGCAGACAGAAAGTATTTAAGATCATTTCCGGAATCTGTCTGTTTTTCCTGATCTGGACGGTAGGATATTTTGGAAAAAGTGTGGATTCCTGGTTTGGAAAGGTTTTGAATCCGTCAGGCTATCAGGGGCTTTATGCTCTGGGCTATCTGGATACGGATTTTTCAGAGGATGTGTCTGCAATCCAATGGCTAAAGGAGAATATTAAAGGGGCTCCGGTAGTGCTGGAGGCAAACGGTGACAGCTACAGCGGTTATGAGCGTGTTTCTGCAGCTACAGGTCTTCCAACAATTCTTGGCTGGTATGTACACGAATGGCTCTGGAGGAATGATACAGATGATCTGAACCGGAAACAGGCAGATATTATGAGTATTTATACTTCACAGGATGAGACCCAGGTAAGAGCTCTTCTTACGGAATATGGTGTTTCCTATATCTTTGTGGGCTCTAAAGAAAGAGAAAAATATGAGGACAGCCTGAATAATGCACTTCTTCAGTCACTTGGAGAAATTGTATTTATGGATGAAGATTCCGGCACTTATATTGTTAAGGTGGATTGACAAGGTTTTTAAACAGGTGTTATATTAAAGAATACTGAAAAATTAATAGAAAGCTGGACTAAAATGAAAGCAGAAATTGTAGCTATGACGGCAGATGCTATCGACCATGCGGCACTTGCCAGAGGCGGAGAGATATTGAAACAGGGAGGACTGGTGGCATTCCCTACAGAAACTGTTTACGGTCTTGGAGGAAATGCACTGGATCCTATGGCTTCGAAGAAGATATATGCAGCCAAGGGACGTCCTTCGGATAACCCGTTGATCGTTCATATTGCAGATTTAAATGCGCTGGTTCCAATTGTAAAGGAAGTACCGGAGAAGGCGAAGATACTGGCAGAGAAATTCTGGCCTGGTCCCCTGACTATGATTTTTGAGAAATCAGACCTGGTTCCATTGGAGACAACTGGTGGTCTCAACAGTGTAGCTGTGCGTTTTCCAAGTGATCCCATTGCAGCGGAGCTTATTTTGCAGGCAGGGGGATACGTGGCAGCGCCAAGTGCAAATACTTCCGGACGGCCAAGCCCGACTACAGCACAGCATGTTGAGGAGGACTTAGGGGATGCCATTGAGATGATCATTGATGGAGGTCCTGTGGGAATTGGCCTGGAATCAACGATTGTAGATTTTACCGAGGACGTGCCGGTGGTTTTAAGACCCGGTTATATTTCACTGGAAATGCTCCAGGAGGTTCTTGGTGATGTGAGAATGGACAAAGGTCTTATAAAGCCTGATAGTAAAGTTCATCCCAAGGCGCCGGGAATGAAATATCGGCATTATGCACCGAAAGCAGATCTTGCAATTGTGGAGGGCCCCACAGAAGAAGTAATAAATGCCATTAATCAGTTTGTAAAGGAAGATCAGGCAAATGGACTTCAGGCGGGGATTATTGCCACAGAAGAGACTATTTCCAGATATCCCTGTGGAACTGTGAAGTGTATTGGAAGCAGAGAGGCAGAGGAAACCATTGCTCATAACCTTTATGAGGTGTTGCGTGAATTCGATCAGTGCCAGGTAAGCAAAATTTATTCCGAAGCTTTTTATACCCCCAAAATGGGACAGGCAATTATGAACCGGCTTCTAAAAGCAGCCGGTCACAAAATAATCAATATAAGGAGAGAAGAACAATGAGAGTAGCATTAGGTAGTGATCATGGCGGATTTGAACTGAAACAGGAGATTATCAAATATCTGGAAGAAAAGAATATTGAGTATAAGGATTACGGCTGCTACAGCACAGAGTCCACAGACTATCCGATCTATGCAAAGAAAGTTGCACATGGGATTCTGGACGGAGAGTGTGAGCTTGGAATCCTTGTATGCGGAACAGGTATTGGTATTTCTATCACTGCAAACAAAATTAAGGGAATTCGTGCAGCAGTATGTACAGACTGCTTTACTGCTGAAGCAACCAGACTTCACAATGACGCAAACATCCTTGCGCTTGGAGGACGTGTAGTTGGACCTGGACTTGCAGTTAAGATTGTGGATACTTTCCTGAATACACCATTTTCAGGAGATGAGAGACATATTCGCCGAATTGCTCAGATCGAGACGGAATAGGAAGGAGAGCTCTTCTATGGAGAACACAAATCAGAAAAACACCGGGAATATACAGATCGCGCCTGTAAGTGCTGCATCAGATCTGAACCACAAAAGAGAAGGTTACCTTACCTGGGACGAATATTTCATGGGAGTTGCCATGCTTTCCGGTATGCGCTCCAAGGATCCCAATTCACAGGTAGGAGCGTGTATTGTCAGCGACGATAATAAAATTCTTTCCATGGGATATAATGGTTTCCCAAAAGGCTGTTCCGATGATGAATTTCCCTGGGCAAGAGAGGGGGAGCCTCTGGATACCAAATATCTGTATGTGACCCATAGCGAGCTCAATGCAATTTTAAACTACCGTGGAGGGAGCCTTGAGGGAGCGAAAATGTATGTGACCCTTTTTCCATGCAATGAGTGTGCCAAGGCAATCATCCAGGCAGGAATCAAGACTCTGGTCTATGATTGTGACAAATATGCAAGCACTCCGTCAGTCCTTGCTTCCAAGAGAATGCTGGACTCCGCCGGTGTACGCTATTATCAATACAAGAGAACCGGACGCGAGATTTCGCTGACGGTGTAAGTTAAAGAGGTTTGTTGTGAAAAATACGAAAGAAAATACAGATTTGAATATGGGCAGAGCGAAGAATGACAGATGGAAAAAGATACTGGGAATCATTCTGAACATTGCTTTGCTTCTGCTTATAGATGGATTGTTGGTATATACTTTTATTAACGAAGAAAATCGTATATATAAAGGAACAATCATTAAAATATTACTAATTGTTACAGGAAATATTTTGTTTCTTGTTCTTCTGTTCTGGGGAGAGAAAATCTGCAGTGCAATAAAAAATACCACTTTTTTGAGAATAGCAGATGTCATATTGCTGCTGGTAACTCCTGGAATTGTATTTATGCTTGTCCAGATGGTCACCTGGGTGTCGGGATATAAGAATAAGGCAGTGTCAACATTTAAAGGCCTGGTTAAGATGTCATTACTGATGGAGCAGCCTTATTTGACACTGAATCTTATTATTTATGCAATATTTTTTATAATACTTATTATTTTATTCAGGAAAATCAATATTGCTTCTTCTACGTTGTGTTACCTTTTTATAATCCTTGCAATGGTAAACTATTATGTAATGGAATTCCGTGGAGAACCATTCCAGCTTCTTGACATTGTAGGAATGGGAACGGCAGCAGAAGTTGTTGGAGAATATAGCTTCAAAATCAAACTGATGCTTGGAATTCCACTGATCTATGCCCTGGTATTTGGTGAGTTTGTACTGAAATTCCAGAAACTGGAGCTTGGAAAAAAGAGCAGAAAGAATACAGCTGCCCGGTTTAGTGTACTGGCTGTGATCGTGATTACATTATGTTTTACTATAAGACCTATCCTCCAGAAGCTTGACGCTGTTACTTTATGGCAGATTAACCGTATTTATAAAGAACAGGGCTACATTTCCTCTCTTGTTAAGGAAATCAAGTATTTTTATATCGAGCAGCCAGAAGGCTATTCTGTTGGAAAAACCGTAGAACTGGCACAGGAAATTGAAGATGGGGAAAATATTGTTTCAGAGACAGACAAGGGTGAGTCTGAAGAAAGTGTTGATAATACAGCTGCAGATACTTCTGAAACAGTAACACCGAAAAATATTATCCTGATTATGAATGAAAGTCTTACAGATTTTGAAAGTGTAGGGAAAATAAAGTCAAATGTAGAAATTTTGCCATACATAAGAAGCCTTAACAAAAATGTAAAACATGGACAGCTTCATGTACCTACATTCGGAGCCGGAACTGCCCGTTCTGAATACGAGGCTCTTACAGGAAACAGTATGAGCTTTTTGCCATCCGGAAGTGTTCCTTATCAGCTTTATGTGCGGGATCCGGAGTATGGTCTGGCAGATATCCTGAAATCCCAGGGATATTACACAATTGCCATGCATCCCAACAAGGCTCATAACTGGAACCGGGCCTCTGTTTATCCATGCATGGGATTTGATGAATTTATCAGCCTGGAGAACTGGGGAGATGAACACAGAGAGCTTCTTCGAAATTATGTAAGTGACAAAGCAACATTTGAAAAGATCATCAGCCTTTATGAAGAGAAGGATGCGGATGAAAAATTATTTACATTCTGTGTAACCATGCAGAATCATGGCGGTTATACAGTAGAAGACAGAGCTGGATTTGAACCTACTGTAAAGCTTGGATATGATACAGAGTATCCTCTGGCTGAAACGTATTTATCGTTGGCAAGAGAATCTGATTCAGCATTTAAGGAATTGCTGGAGTACTTTGAAAAAGTAGATGAGCCTACCATGATTGTTATGTTTGGGGATCACTGGCCTAAGATTGAAGAAGAATTTATGGCGAAACTTTTAGGCGGCAACAGGCAGAGCCTGGGACTTGTTGAAAGCCAGCAGTCCTATACAACTCCCTATGTAATCTGGACAAATTATCCATCTGAGACAGTAGAGGAAGATTTCAGTGCTAATTATCTGGGAAGCTATATGCTTCAGCTGGCTGGTCTTGAAATGCCAGGCTACAACCAGTTCCTTATGAATCTGAAAGAGCAGCTTCCAATCATCGGAGTTGGTGCTGTTTGCGACAAAGATGGAAACTGGTATGCAAATGATGCGCTTCCGGATGATTACAAAAAACTGATGACGGATTACAATATCCTGGAATATAACAACCAGTTTGAGAAAAAAGATGTAATAGAGAGCTTGTTTACATTGAAGTAATAAAAAAGTACCCGGACAAAACAGATGCGGTGGATGGTAACTCTGGCTGTTACTGTGAACGGAGTGAACAGTAACCTCTGGCTGTTTTTTGTCTGGGTATTTTCTGTTTCGCCACTTGACATATGGGAAAATTTCGCATAAAATAAACAAGACTTAACGAGCAAATTAAATAAATGAAGTGGCAATGAAGAGAATAGTACATGAGGAGCAATCTCAGAGAGAAATCCAGGCCGACAGGCAATGGTGTGAGGATTTTGTGCGCAAGTCATGGAACCGGCCTCAGAGCTCCGCACAATTGAAGTGCGGCGTCTGTCCTACGTTATCAGGATAATTGAGTGAGCAGTGGAGCAGTCATTTCCAGTGTTAATCAGGGTGGTACCGCCGAAGCCTTTCGGTCCCTTTTGCAGGGATGGAAGGTCTTTTTTTATGTGTTTTTCAAATAATACATGGAATTTACCAGATTTCCCTGGCGTTTAAATATTAGAAAATCAAAAAGGAGAAAAATCATGGCAAAAGAAAAGAAAATGGTAGAAGCTATCACATCCATGGATGTGGATTTTGCACAGTGGTATACCGATGTTGTAAAAAAAGCGGAACTTTGCGGCTATACAAGTGTAAAGGGATGTATGGCAATCAAACCAGCAGGATATGCAATCTGGGAGAATATCCAGAAAGAGCTTGACCGCAGATTCAAAGAGACAGGCGTAGAGAATGTATACATGCCAATGTTCATTCCGGAATCCCTTCTGGACAAAGAGAAGGATCACGTAGAGGGATTTGCACCGGAAGTTGCATGGGTAACACACGGCGGACTTGATCCTCTTCAGGAGCGCCTTTGCGTACGTCCTACATCCGAGACTCTGTTCTGTGATTTTTATCAGAAAGAGATCCAGTCCCACAGAGATCTTCCGAAAGTATATAATCAGTGGTGCTCAGTAGTTCGCTGGGAGAAAACAACCCGTCCGTTCCTTCGTTCCCGTGAGTTTTTATGGCAGGAAGGACATACTGCCCACGCTACAGCTGAGGAAGCAAAAGAACGTACCATCCAGATGCTGAACCTGTATGCAGACTTCTGCGAGGAAGTACTTGCAATCCCGGTTATTAAAGGTCAGAAGACAGAGAAAGAGAAATTTGCGGGTGCAGAGGCTACTTACACAATCGAGTCTCTGATGCATGATGGAAAAGCACTTCAGTCTGGAACCAGCCATAACTTTGGCGATGGATTTGCAAGAGCATTCGGCATCCAGTACACAGATAAAAACAACCAGCTTCAGTATGTACACCAGACATCCTGGGGAATGACAACACGTATGATCGGCGCGCTGATCATGGTTCATGGAGACAACAGCGGACTTGTTCTTCCACCAAGAATTGCTCCGGTCCAGGCTGTTGTAATCCCGATCCAGCAGAGAAAAGAGGGCGTTCTGGAGAAAACAGAGGAGCTGACACAGATTTTGAAAGCAGCTGGAATCCGTGTAAAAGCAGACGTTACAGACAAGAGCCCGGGATTCAAATTCGCAGAGCAGGAAATGCGTGGTATTCCGGTAAGAATCGAGTGCGGTCCGAAGGACATCGAGAGCGGACAGGCTGTTATCTGCCGAAGAGATACCAGAGAGAAATATATTGTGAAGTTCGAAGAACTTGCTGCTAAGGTTCAGGAAGTTCTGGACACAATGCAGAAGGAAATGCTGGAGCGTGCAAGAGCTCACAGAGATGCTCACACCTATGTAGCAACAAACTACGAAGAATTCAAGGAGACCATCAACACAAAACCTGGTTTTGTAAAAGCTATGTGGTGCGGCAACCGTGAGTGCGAAGATAAGATCAAAGAAGACGTTCAGGCAACATCCAGATGTATGCCGTTTGAGCAGGAACATTTAAGCGATGTCTGTGTATGCTGTGGAAAACCTGCCAAGAAAATGGTATACTGGGGACGTGCTTATTAATAACAAAAGGGATTGCTGTTTATTTTGCAATCAGTAGTCAAAAAGGGGCAAAATTATTTTGCCCCGCTTTGTTTTTCAGGGCAGAGAAGTGTATGAGGAGAAATTTTGTTTTAAATTAGAGGCAGGTGATAAAGATGGTATTTGAAATTCCACAAAAAGTTGAAATAATTATAAATATTCTGGAAAAAGCTGGTTATGAGGCCTATGCAGTAGGTGGCTGTGTCCGCGATGCCCTTCTTGGAAGAACTCCAAATGACTGGGACATCACAACCTCAGCCAAGCCAGAGCAGGTCAAAGCCCTGTTTCACAGAACCGTAGATACAGGAATCGCTCACGGAACCGTAACAGTGCTGCTTGAAAAAGAGGGATTCGAGGTTACCACCTACCGGGTGGATGGCGAGTATGAAGATGGCCGTCACCCGAAAGAAGTAACCTTTACGGCCTGCTTGGAAGAAGATTTGAAGCGTCGGGATTTTACCATCAACGCCATGGCCTACAATCCCAGGAAAGGGCTGGTGGACCTTTTTGAAGGGCAGAAAGACCTGGAAAACAAGGTGATCCGCTGTGTTGGTGATCCTCTGGAGCGTTTTACAGAAGACGCTCTTCGCATTATGCGTGCTGTACGTTTTTCTGCGCAGCTTGGCTTTTCCCTGGAAGAAGAGACCAGAAAAGTTCTTTCTGTGCTTGCACCAAATTTAAAACATGTAAGCGCAGAGCGGATCCAGGTGGAACTTGTAAAACTTCTGGTGTCCCCTCATCCGGATTATCTGCGGATTGCCTATGAAGCAGGAGTTACCAGTGAATTTCTGCCGGAATTTGACCGCTGTATGGAGACACCTCAGAACACTCCACACCACTGCTATAATGTGGGAGAACACATTCTCCACAGCCTTTTGTATGTGAGGGAGGATAAGGTGCTAAGGCTGACCATGCTCCTTCACGACATTGCCAAACCTGTTGTACGAAAAACAGACGAAAATGGCAGGGATCATTTCAAAACACATGCTTCTGTGGGAGAAAAAATGTCCAAGGAAATTTTGCGCCGTCTGAAGTTTGACAATGACACCATTTCCAGAGTGAGCCGTCTGATCCGCTGGCATGATCTGCGCCCGACTCCGGCACCGGCTGAGGTGCGGAAAGCCATCAATGTAGTTGGGGAAGACCTTTTTCCCATGTGGATGGAAGTCCAGTATGCGGATAACAAAGCGAAAAGTGATTACCGTGGGGAAGAAAAAGCTGCCCGTCAGGCCGGAGTTCGAATGACCTGGGAAGAAATTATGGAAAAAGGCGAATGTGTTTCCATGAAAGGTCTTGCAATTACTGGCAGTGACCTGATCGCAGCCGGAATGAAGCCTGGAAAAGAAATGGGAAGTGTGCTCCATGAGCTTTTGGATGCTGTTCTGGAGAATCCGGAACTGAACAAGAAAGAAGCACTTCTTTCCCTTGCTTTTGCAGCCGATAAAAAACTTCTTTAGAATAACATATCCCTCCCACTCATAAGATAGAAGGTATCTGAAGACATTTGGCATATGTGAGTGACGGGGGGATTTTTATTGTATGATT
Source organism: Ruminococcus sp. Marseille-P328 (assembly GCF_964249465.1). Classification (NCBI taxonomy): domain Bacteria; kingdom Bacillati; phylum Bacillota; class Clostridia; order Eubacteriales; family Oscillospiraceae; genus Ruminococcus; species Ruminococcus sp. Marseille-P328. The sequence continues at coordinate 50,653 of NZ_CAXUBQ010000021.1, forward strand.
ATGGTCTTAGCACCCTGACCCAGTATGGAATTGAAGTGAAATCTTCGTCCAGGACCCGGGGAGCATTGGTATGTCGTACAGAACAGGGAATTCTGCTCCTCAGAGAGTTTCACGGCTCCGAAAAAAAACTGCTTTTTCAGCAGGAAGTGTTAAAAAAACTTTCCCAGGAAGGCTGTCTGGTTGATACTTTTATTGAAAATCAGGAAGGCTCTTTGGTTACCAGAGATAAGGATAATATTCCCTATACCCTTCAGAACTGGTATGAAGGCAGAGAGTGTGACACCAAGTCCAGGGAAGATATTATAAGAAGTGTGCAGATTCTGGCAAGGGTACATAAATTTATGAATATGCCTGTGGAAAAAGCCTACATGGCGCGTTCCCTTGCAGATGAGTATGCAAGGCATAATCAGGAAATCCGCAAGATCCGTAAATTTATCCGCCAGAAAGGTGCCAGTGCCAGATTTGAAAAGGAATTTCTGGGCAGTGTACAGTGGTTTCTGGAAAAAGGGGAAAAAGCACTGGAAATGCTTGTAAAGTCGGACTATGAAAAACTAAGGGACAAGGCGGGCGAAGAGGGGCTTCTATGTCATGGCGAATATAACCAGCACAATGTTCTTCTTTGTAAAAATCAGGCTGCTGTGACAAATTTTGGTCACTTCAGCTTTGATGTGCAGATCAGCGACTTGTATTGTTTTATGCGAAAAATCCTGGAAAAATATAACTGGGATGTATTTCTGGCCAGACGGATGCTGGAGCAATATGACAAAATACGTCCTATTTCTTCGGAAGAATGGGAAAACCTGCAAATCCGTTTCACATATCCGGAAAAATACTGGAAACTGGCAAATTACTACTTTTCTCATAACAAAGCATGGATTTCCGGTAAGAATACAGAAAAGCTGGAAAAGGTAATTGCCCAGAAGAAAATATGGGGGGATTTCCCTGAAAATTGCTTTGGAAAATCCCCTTTCTAGCGCAGAAAATCCCCTTTCTAGCGCAAAAACCTTGACAATACAGGGCAAAAGGTATATATATAGATAGAAGAATCTTTAGAGGAGGAAACACCATGAATAAGACTGAATTAGTAGCAGCTATGGCGAAAGAAACCAATCTGTCCAAGAAGGACGTTGAAGCTGTTTTAAAATCATTCATCGACGTTGTATCAGAAGAACTGAAAAAAGGTGAGAAAGTTCAGTTAGTTGGCTTTGGTACATTTGAAGTCAGCGAGAGAGCTGCCAGAGAGGGAAGAAATCCTCAGACTGGTGAGACCATGAAGATCGAAGCTTCCAAGGCTCCGAAATTTAAAGCTGGTAAAGCTTTAAAAGATATGGTAAACGCATAATCGCGTAAGCTTTTACAGGAGGAACTTTATAGTTCCTCCTTTTTTAAACACGCTCTGATATAGGAGAGTATTATGAGATTAGATAAATTTTTGAAAGTATCCCGCCTTATTAAGAGAAGAACTGTGGCAAATGAGGCATGTGATGCAGGAAGAGTGCTTGTAAATGATAAGCCGGCCAAGGCTTCTGTCCAGGTGAAGACAGGAGATACTATTGAGATTCAGTTTGGAAGCCGCAATGTGAAGGTGGAAGTGCTGGATGTGAAAGAGACTGTGAAGAAGGAAGAAGTTGAGAATCTGTACAGGTATGTTTAAGAGTTTTGTGAACGAAGGAAACAGTATTACTTAAGCAGGTTCTAATTTTAAAGAAAATTTCATAGATTATCTGTGAACCCACATATTTGGGAGAGAGGGATTTGGAAGAAAAGGTTGTGAACATTTCCCATAAGCTGATACTGGATAACAGGAAAGAAGCATCTGTCACAGGTGTGAAGGATGTGATTTCTTTTGATGAAAAGGAAATCCTTCTTCAGACTGCTGACGGGAAGCTGCAGATTCGCGGCAGCGGGCTTCATGTAAAAGGACTAAACCTGGAAAAAGGAGAAGCTGCTCTTGCCGGACATGTGGATTCTCTTGTCTATTTGTCTAAAGATTCCCCACGAAAAGAAGAACCATTATTTACAAGGCTGTTCCGTTAAGCTATGAGCATATATATCTACAATGAGATCTGGCTTTTCGTCCGGGCTTTTGCAGGGGGTGCGGTGCTGATCCTTTGCTACAGCCTGCTTCAGGAAATAAGAAGACTCATTTTCTGCAGTCCGGCAGCAGGAGGGATTTTGGACCTTCTTTATTGGGTGTGCGCAGGACTTCTGGTATTTGCAGGAATTTACCGGATCAACCAGGGAATCCTGCGTAGTTTTCTGTTTTTGGGAATTATATCAGGGGCATTTCTTACATATCTGACAATAAAACCTTTATTTGAAAAAATTTGTTATATAATCCTGGAGGTTCCTGTCAGATTCGTAAAAAAAACTTCAAAAAAATATATAAATTGGTTGCTATTTTTTTGTAAACGTTGTAAAATTTTAGTTAAGCAATCTGCAAATCAGTACAAAAATAGTACCAGAAATCGTTTGCAGATGAGAAGAGGCAGGAAGTTTGGGAAAATCAGGGAAAAAACGAAGAAAAAAGACAATAGGGTATAATCATCTCGGGATGTTCGGTATTTCTCTGATCGTTCTGATTCTGATTCTGACGCTTATGGCACAGAGCCGGGACCTTAAGGAATCTCTTGCCGGCTATGAGACCAGGGCAGAGGCATTAAGCCAGCAGATTGAGGAAGAGCAGGCGCGCACTCAGGAGATTGAAGATCTGAAGCAGTATATGCTCACGGATGAGTACGCAGAGCAGGCCGCCAGAGAGAAGCTGGGTCTTGTGAAGGAGAATGAGATTATTTTTCAGGAGGAGAAGTAAGGTTCTGGGAAAAACGAAGTTTGGAAGTTTCTGACGATATATTTTTCAATATGGTCGTCTTTGTTTGACATATATTTTCATACCTGTCCCCTATAATAGGCATAAGGTGCTGCCGAAGATGATGTGAATGCAGCATTCCTTTGCAAAAACAAGGGCAGCAGTTAAAGACTACATGAACAGTGGGGCGTGCAGCTTGCGGGAATGCTTTTTCAAACAGGCTCTGGCACTGTAAGGCTGTAAAGGGGAGGGGAGAATATGCAGGAATGGATAATTGCCATGCTCGTGATCAGTGTGCTGCTGGTGCTGCGGGACATGGCAAAAGTTTTTTTCAGGGGAAGAAGTTTCCTTAAGGCAGAGCAGCCGGCCGAAGAGAAAAATCCCCAGAAGGAGAAGGTGGAGCGGTATGCGGCTTCTTTTCGGAAGCTTGCAGACAGCTTTTATGGATTACCCTACCGAAAAGACTATTTAAGCAACGGCCAGGTGGATGGAATCATAAGGGAGACCTGTGATGAGATATGCAGCCACTGTTATCAGCGGGAAATCTGCTGGGGCACCCAGTCGCAGGAAATGTACAGAGGAAGCGAGCGGATGATTCGTTCCATGGAGGAGGGAAATCAGGAGAAAATACAGGAGACAAAAAGCGACTGGATGAGTGTATGCAGTCGTTTTTCCCAGTATTATGAGACACTTGGTAACTCTTATATGAGGGAGCGGCAGAAGCTGATATGGGACAACCGGATGATCGAAAGCCGCCTTGCCGTGGCACAGCAACTCCAGGAGATGTCCAGAATCATGGATATGGTGGCAGAAGACCTGTACGACATTTCCATTGCGGATCCTCAGCTTATGACGGAATTGCAGAAGATTCTCAGGAAGCGTCATATTGTGGTGAAGCAGGTCTGGGTGATGGATAAGGTGGAAGGAAGACGTGAGATTTTTCTTACCATGCGTGCCAGAAGCGGGCAGTGCATTTCTGTTAATGAGGTGGCACAGCTTTTGTCTCAGGAATTCGGAACTCCCATGGCGGCAGCAGGAGGAAGAAGAATTGTAAATGGAGAATACCATACGGTTCATTTTGTGGAGGATGTAAGTTATCAGGTACTTTACGGAGTGGCAAAGCTGACCAAGGAAATGGAGAAGGTTTCCGGAGACAATTATATTTGCAGACAGGAAGAGGCAGGCCGTTTTGTAATGTGTCTTTCCGATGGAATGGGCTCCGGGGTGGAGGCATGCCGGGAAAGCGAGGAAGTGGTAGAACTTCTGGAACAATTTCTGGAATCCGGTTTTACCCAGGAGACGGCGGCGAAAATGGTGAACTCTGCTCTTGTGATGAAGGGACAGGAAGGGATTTTTTCAACAGTGGACATCTGCGCAGTGGATTTATATACGGGAATCTGTAACTTCCTGAAAGCGGGGGCTTCCGCCACTTTTATCAAAAGGGATCACTGGGTGGAGGCCATTTCTTCAGAGAGTCTGGCGGCAGGGCTGATACAGCAGGTGGATTTTGAAACATCTTCAAGGAAGCTGTATCACGGGGATTATCTGATCATGATGACAGATGGCGTCTTGGATGCGCTGCCTGCCATGCGGGAGGAGGAGACCATGAAAGAAATCATTATGGATATCCATGAAGAGACTCCCAAGGAGATGAGCCGGGGGATTCTGGAGCGGGTGCTGGGATACAGCGATTACTGCGCCAGGGATGATATGACGGTTCTTGTAGCTGGAATGTGGAAGAAATAGAATGATTATTTTTGAGTAAAAAACAGATATGGAATCATATGAGCATATGAATATGTTTGAAAGAAGTAATATTGTTACGGTTCACGAAAGAATCAGTAACGTATCAGAGGCAGAGCTAGTATGTATCAGAAAGTGAAAGCATATATGAAAGAACATGGCATGGTAGTGGATGGGGATGTGGTCCTTGCCGGAGTTTCCGGAGGAGGAGACTCCATGGCTATGCTGGAAATGTTAAAAAGATATCAGGCTGAAGCAACTTTTTCGCTGTGTGCGGTACATGTGCATCATGGAATCCGCGGCGAGGAAGCTGACCGGGATGAAAGAGTAGTAAGAGAGACCTGCGAAAAATGGACGATTCCTTTTTTATCCTATCATTACCCGGTACCGGAGCTTGCAAAGAAATGGAAAATGGGACTGGAAGAGACAGGAAGAAAAGTCAGACAGGATGCGTTTTCCAGGGCAGAAGCTGATTATTTTGGAAAATCAGAAACGGCTGACCTCCAGGGTGGGGGAAGAGTCTCTGCCGCCAGAGAAGGAAAATTACGGATCCGTATTGCTCTGGCCCACAATGAAAATGATGTGGCGGAAACTTTGCTCCACAATCTTTGCAGAGGAACGGGGCTGAAAGGTCTGGCTTCTATTTTGCCGGTGCGGGATGAAATTATTCGGCCCATTTTGTGTTTAAATAAACAGGAAATTGTCAATTATTTAATAAAAGAACAGATTCCCTATGTAACAGACAGTACCAATCTTACAGATGATTATACAAGAAATAAGATCAGACATCAGATATTGCCTATTCTGGAAGAACAGGTGAATGCTTCTGCTGTCCGCCATATGGCGGAGACGGCCAGTCTTGTTAGTCAGGCAGAGGAGTATTTGTCCCGTCAGGGAGAACGCCTTGTGAAAAAGTATGGGGAAAACAGGGAGCGGGGAATTTTCCTGTCAGAAGCATTCTGGCGGGATGAGCCTGCCATAGCTTCTTACGGAGTGCTTCAGGTTTTTGAAGAGCTGGCTGGGAAACGTAAGGATTTTACAGCTGCTCATGTAAAAAGTGTGGAGAGCCTTCTGAAGCTTCAGGTAGGACGACGGATCAATCTGCCTTATGATCTGGCGGCGCTTCGAACTTATGGAGGAATTTTACTGGGAGAAAGACAATTACTGGGAATGTCAGATAGAAATCTGAGTCCAAAAGAGTACGATCCAGTGAAAGCTGAAAAAAATCAGGAGAGGAATGCACTGCAAAAAAGTGTCCAGTTGAGTAAAAAGGAGCTGGAAACTGCTTGTGAACAGGTACTTTTTACAGATAATGTTTTTTATCTGAAAATATTTTCTAATGAAGGCCAGAAGATTGAAGAAAAAAAGTATACGAAATGGCTGGATTATGATAAAATAAAACAGGAACTGTCCATCCGGACCAGACAGCCGGGAGATTTTCTCATTGTAGATGACAAAGGGAGCAGCAAGAAGCTGAACCGTTATTTTATAGATGAGAAGATCCCATCAGAGGAAAGAGACAGCATCTTGCTTCTATGTACCGGCTCTGAGGTTTTGTGGGTGGTGGGAGGCAGAATAAATGAGAATTATAAAATAGCTCCCAGAACCAGGAGAATATTGGAAATACAATACCAAGGAGGAAAAGATAATCATGAGTGAAAAAATCAGAGTTTTACTGGATGAGGAGACTGTGGAGAAGCGTATCTGCGAAGTAGCAGCCCAGATCAGCGAAGAGTACAAGGGAAAAGAAATCCACATGATCTGCGTTCTTAAGGGCGGAGTATTTTTCATGTGTGAGCTTGCCAAGAGAATCACAGTGCCGGTAACTCTTGATTTCATGTCTGTTTCCAGTTATGGAGATGACACCAAATCAAGCGGAGTTGTAAAGATCGTCAAGGATCTGGATCAGCCTCTTGAAGATAAAGAAGTTCTTGTTGTGGAGGATATTATTGATTCCGGAAGAACCTTAAGCTATCTGCTGGATGTTCTGAAGAGACGTAATCCAAACAGCGTGAGACTTTGCACCTTGTTGGACAAACCGGACCGCAGAGTGGTAAAAGGGGTTGATGTGGATTATTGCTGCTTCAATATTCCAGATGAGTTTGTTGTGGGCTATGGTCTTGACTATGCCCAGAAATACAGAAATCTGCCATACATCGGAGTGGTAGAGTTCGAATGAAAGGAGAATTATACAAGTGAATAAGCAGTCAGGCAGAATTGGCTTGTATCTTGTCCTGATCGTAGCTTTGATCGCAGGTTACCTGTATCTGAACAATCAGGTAGCTGTCCAGAGTGATTATACTTATGGACAGCTGGAGCAGGCAGTGACAGACGGAAAGGTGACCAGTGCCACGATCCATCAGAACAGTGAGGTTCCAACAGGTTCTGTGATCGTGAATATAAGCGGCGAGGGACAGAAGCGTATTTATGTGGCAGATGTAAATGAGGCAGAGCAGCTTCTTCGAGAGAGCGGGCTTGATCCTGCTGTTGAGGATGTGCCGAAGCAGAGTGTATTTATGAACTCTGTTTTCCCGGTACTTCTTACCTGTGGTCTTATCATCTTCCTCATGCTGATGATGAACCGTCAGATGTCAGGTGGGGGTGGTGGCACCAATGCCAAGATGATGAATTTCGGCAAAAGCAGGGCGAGAATGTCCATGCCGGATGATAAGAAAGTGACTTTCCAGAACGTAGCGGGCCTGGAGGAAGAGAAAGAAGAACTGAAGGAGGTTGTAGATTTCCTGAAGGATCCCCAGAAGTATACCAAGGTGGGGGCCAGAATCCCGAAAGGAGTTATCCTTGTAGGACCTCCAGGAACTGGTAAGACGCTTCTGGCCAAGGCTGTTGCCGGGGAAGCGGGCGTTCCGTTTTTCTCCATTTCCGGTTCTGATTTTGTGGAAATGTTTGTTGGTGTAGGTGCTTCCCGTGTAAGAGATCTTTTCGAAGAGGGCAAGCGTCACGCACCTTGTATCATCTTTATTGATGAGATCGATGCTGTTGCAAGACAGCGTGGAACCGGCATGGGAGGCGGTCATGATGAAAGGGAACAGACTCTGAACCAGCTTCTTGTAGAGATGGATGGATTCGGGGTAAATGAAGGCATTATCGTAATGGCCGCTACCAACCGTGTGGATATTCTGGATCCTGCAATTCTTCGTCCGGGACGTTTTGACCGCAAGGTTGGCGTAGGTCGTCCGGATATTAAAGGAAGAGAAGAAATCCTCCATGTTCATGCCAAGGATAAACCTCTTGGCGAGGATGTAGACTTGAAACAGATCGCTCAGACTACAGCTGGATTTACAGGTGCAGATCTTGAGAACCTGATGAATGAGGCGGCTATTGCTGCAGCCAGAAAAGGTCATGTATTTATTCGCCAGAAAGATATTAAGAATGCCTTTATCAAGGTTGGCATCGGTGCAGAGAAAAAGAGCAAGGTGATCTCCGAGAAGGAGAAAAGGATCACCGCTTATCATGAGGCAGGCCATGCAATCTTGTTCCATGTGCTGCCGGATATGGAGCCTGTTTACACCATTTCCATTATCCCTACCGGAATGGGAGCAGCCGGCTATACCATGCCTCTTCCAGAGAATGACGAAATATTTAATACTAAGGGTAAAATGCTTCAGGATATTACCACACTTCTTGGAGGACGTGTGGCAGAGGAACTGATTTTCGGCGATATTACAACTGGTGCATCCAACGATATCAAGCGGGCTACCAGCGAAGCAAGAGCTATGGTGACCAAGTATGGTATGTCCGATAAGATCGGACTGATCTCCTATGGAGATGATGACGATGAGGTATTTATTGGACGGGATCTGGCGCACACCCGCGGTTACAGCGAGGATGTTGCCAAGGCAATTGATAGTGAGATTCACAGTATCATTGAGGAGTGTCATGACAATGCGAAGAAGATTATTTCTGAGCATATGGAGGTTCTTCATGGCTGTGCCAAGCTCCTTCTCGAGAAGGAAAAAGTTCATCGGGATGAATTTGAAGCACTTTTTACAATGGAAAAATCGGGTGAATCAAATGAAAGTATATAACATGCACAAAAAATAATAGTGATTTTTGTGAAGTTTGTGCACACTTTTTGGTGGACACATGGTACTATATACATCGTAAAAACCCCCCAATACATTATATAGTTTTTGCTACACCCCATAAGAAGAAATACCTTCTCCAAAAAAGACAGCTTTTACCGGCTGTCTTTTTTACGTTAAATGAATAAGGTATTTTAGAGTGTGTTTGAAATGTGGTGGGAGTTCTTTGGTGAAAACGTCGGTAAGCTGGGCGGAAATTTGGAGAATAAGCCGAATTTTAACAGTTGTGGGAAGAAATGTTTTCAGTTAAAATATAGGGTGTAATTTTTTTGAAAGAGGGATGTTATGGATCGTAATAATGCAGATTTAATGAAAAAAATGCAATATATATTGAATATGAGACCGGTTTTGAATACAGAGGCATTGTTCAGCGATGGTTCTGATTATTACCGTTGTCCGTCAAATCCCAAAGCAGGAGACAAGGTCCGTATCCGCTTCCGCACCAAGCGGAACAACGTAGATATGGTTTATTTAGTATACGATGGCAAGCGTCAACAGATGGAGCGTGTGGCCAAATCCAATGGATTTGATTATTATGAGACTTCTATTATTATGGGAGAGAAGATTGTCCGTTACCATTTTGAGATCACATACGGATGGGTGACCTGTTATTATAATTATCAGGGTGTTTCCATGAACCCGGAGGAGCGTCTGGAGTTTGAGATTTATCCGGATTATGATACACCCCAGTGGGCGAAGGGTGCTGTTATGTACCAGATTTTTGTGGATCGCTTCTGCAATGGGGATCCGACGAATGATGTGGAGGATCGTGAATATTTTTATATTGGCGATATGACTTCCAGGGTAAGAGACTGGGGAAAAGTTCCGGCAGTAATGGGGGTGCGGGAGTTTTATGGCGGTGACCTGCAGGGAATTATGGATAAACTGGATTATCTGCAGGATCTGGGAGTGGATGTTATTTATCTGAACCCGATTTTTGTTTCTCCAAGTAATCACAAGTACGATATTCAGGATTATGAGTATGTGGATCCCCATTACGGCAAGATCGTGGAGGATATGGATGATGGCCTTCTGAATGAGGGGGACCGCGAGAATGCCCATGCCCGGAAATTTATTAAGCGTGTGACCGATAAGCGGAATCTGGAGGCAAGTAATGAACTGTTTGCAAAGCTTGTGGAGGAAATCCATAAGAGAGGCATGAAAGTAATCCTGGATGGTGTGTTTAACCATTGTGGATCTTTTAACAAATGGATGGACAGAGAGCGGATCTATGAGAACCAGGAGGGATATCCAAAGGGAGCGTATATTTCTGCAGACAGTCCATATAGGTATTACTTTAATTTCTATGACGAGAACCGCTGGCCGTACAATCCTACCTATGATGGATGGTGGACTCATGATACTTTGCCGAAGCTGAATTATGAAGCCTCCAGGGATCTGTATGATAAGATTCTGGAGATTGGTAAGAAGTGGGTTTCTGCGCCTTATAATGTAGATGGATGGAGATTGGATGTGGCGGCAGATCTTGGGCACAGCAACGAATTTAACCATCAGTTCTGGAAGGATTTCCGGAAAGCTGTAAAGGAGGCAAATCCCAATGCGATCATTCTGGCAGAGCATTACGGAAATCCGGAGAGCTGGCTGCAAGGGGATGAGTGGGATACGGTTATGAACTACGATGCCTTTATGGAACCTCTGACCTGGTTCCTGACGGGCATGGAGAAGCACAGTGATGAGTGCAGGGATGACCTTTATGGAAACAGTGATGCCTTTATTGGGGCTATGAAGACTCATATGAGGGCACTTCATATGTCTGCACTTTATACGTCCATGAATGAGCTGTCCAATCATGATCATTCCAGATTTCTCACCAGAACAAACCGCCGTGTGGGAAGGATTTCCTATGCCGGTGCGGAAGCTGCTTCCCAGAACATCAATCCTGCAGTGATGCGTGAAGGTGTTGTGGTGCAGATGACCTGGCCGGGAGCACCAACTGTTTATTATGGTGATGAGGCAGGTGTCTGTGGCTTTACAGATCCGGATAACAGAAGAACTTATCCATGGGGACATGAGGATCAGATGATGATTGCGTTCCACAGAGATATGATTAAGATCCATAAGGAATATGATTTCTTAAGTAATGGTTCCCTTGTGTTCCTCTGGAATGATTATCAGGGACTTTGCTTCGGAAGATTTTCCCATGATGAAAGAATGATCGTGATTCTGAATAACCGGAATGAGGATCGGGAGGTTGAGATTGAGGTCTGGAAGACGGGAATCAGCAGACTGAAGGATTCTGTGTTGAAGCGGATCATGCTGTCTTACCGTGATGGATATACTACGGAGGAATATGAATATACAGCCAAGGCAGGTGTGATCAGGGTGCCGATGCCAGCGTTTGGGGCGATGGTGTTGTATCATAAGTGTGAGAATCCGACTATATTTGTGGAAGATTAAGGGACGCCGCGAGGAGGGACCTATGGGCTGACGGCCAGAGCTGCGGTTCCGGGATTTTCCATATACGCTTATTTGCAGGAGGTGGAGCAAACTCGGCCACATGGTGGCCTCAGACAGTGCTCCACCTCCTGCGCGTATATGGAAAATCCCTGGAATCCTCGCAATGGCCGCCAGTCCATAGGCCCCTCCTCGCGGCTGAGTATTCAAGGCGAAAAAAGAACGTTTGGTATCAGGGCGCTGCGCTGCTGATACAGAGAAGAGGGATAAAAAACTCCCAGACAAAAATACCTGGGAGTTTAGAATATAGTGGATGGAGAAGGATTCGAACCGCTTTGGCATATGACAGAAAAACTCCAGAGCGAATATGCTCTGGAGTAGTAGTGGATGGAGAAGGATTCGAACCGCTTTGGCATATGACAGAAAAATTCCAGAGCGAATATGCTCTGGAGTAGTAGT
>NZ_CAXUBQ010000021.1:62279-86577 GCF_964249465.1 Ruminococcus sp. Marseille-P328
GTGGATGGAGAAGGATTCGAACCGCTTTGGCGTATGACAGAAAAATTCCAGAGCGAATATGCTCTGGAGTAGTAGTGGATGGAGAAGGATTCGAACCTTCGAAGGCATCGCCAGCAGATTTACAGTCTGTCCCCTTTGGCCACTCGGGAATCCATCCGTGAATGAATTTATTATATACAAAGAAGAAAGTTTTTGCAAGATATTTTTTCAGCTTTTTTGATGTTTTGCGCGCCAGAGCGTGTTTGAAAAAGCATTCCCGCAATCTGCCCGCCCCACTTTGCAGTATATTTTGCCTGAATTCAGTTGCCGTAGCCCGCTACGGCGCCTTCATCCGGACAAAATCTTCCACAAATTGTGACGCACATCTTGCAGAAAGCTTTTTTCAAATACGCTCCAGGTGAATGAAAAAAGAATCAATAACTCATTTTTTTTGCAAAGAGGTAGACGAATGGGGAAAAATCTGCTAAACTACAGACAATGGAAATAGTTAAGGTGTTTCCAAAGATAGGAGGAATTTTATCATGTATGAGTTAGTTAATGCAACAGAAATGCTGAAAAAAGCAAAAGCTGGACATTATGCAGTAGGTCAGTTCAATATCAACAACCTTGAGTGGACAAAGGCTATCCTGCTTACAGCACAGGAACTGAACTCCCCGGTTATTCTGGGCGTTTCCGAAGGCGCTGGTAAGTACATGGCTGGTTATAAGACCGTTGTTGGAATGGTTAAAGGTATGATGGAAGAGCAGAAGATCACTGTTCCGGTTGCACTTCACCTGGATCACGGTTCATATGAAGGATGCCTGAAATGTGTTGAGGCTGGATTCTCATCCATCATGTTCGACGGTTCTCATTACCCGATCGAAGAGAACGTTGCTAAGACTAAAGAACTGGTTAAGATCACAAGAGAGCATGGAATGTCCTTAGAGGCAGAGGTTGGCTCCATCGGTGGTGAGGAAGATGGCGTTATCGGTATGGGCGAGTGCGCAGATCCTAAGGAATGCAAGATGATCGCTGATCTTGGTATCGATTTCCTGGCAGCAGGTATTGGTAACATTCATGGTAAATATCCAGCTAACTGGAAGGGCTTAAGCTTTGAGACTCTGGATGCAATCCAGCAGCTTACAGGTGATATGCCGTTAGTACTTCACGGTGGTACAGGTATTCCTACAGACATGATCAAGAAAGCTATCGACCTTGGAGTTTCCAAGATCAATGTTAACACAGAGTGCCAGCTTTCTTTTGCAGAAGCTACACGTAAATACATCGAGGAAGGCAAAGATCAGCAGGGTAAAGGATATGACCCACGTAAGCTTCTTGCACCTGGCTTCGATGCAATCAAGGCTACTGTTAAAGAGAAAATGGAAATCTTCGGATCCGTTGGAAAAGCTTGAATATGATTTTTCTCCGCACATGCGGAAAGAGAAAGGGGACTGCGCAAGCAGTCCTCTTTTGCATATATGAGATGTTTCACAGACTGCTTTTTCCAATAGGTTCTGGCTTGTGACCCGAATTATTATTCAAAGTCTGGATCTGATAAAAATTGTAATGTTTTGTACAAGTTGCGACAAAATGTCCATATTCAAATATCACTCTCTAAAAAAATGAACATGTTTCTTGATTTTTTATCATGGTTTTTTAACAGAAAAATCAGTATTATATAAACATCTTAAGAAACGGTTCTCAAAGAAAAGGAGAGTAAAATTATGAAGATGAGAAAAATCGCAGCAATGGGACTTAGCGCAGTTATGGCAGCTTCTATGGTACCGGCATTACCGGTTATGGCTGATGATGCAGCTGGAAAGGTTTACTACTTAAACTTCAAACCAGAGCAGGATGAAGCATGGCAGAACCTGGCAGCAAAATATACAGAAGAGACAGGCGTTCCGGTAACAGTTGTTACAGCAGCTTCCGGACAGTATGAGACCACACTTCAGTCTGAGATGGCTAAGAGCGATGCTCCTACACTTTTCCAGGTAAATGGACCAGTAGGACTTAAGAACTGGAAGGATTATTGCTATGATCTGTCCGGATCTGATATCTATTCACAGCTTACATCTGATGCTTACACTGTAAAAGACGGTGATGCAGTTGATGGTATCGCATACGTAATCGAGTCCTATGGACTGATCGTAAACAAAACCTTACTGGAAAAAGCTGGTTACACAGTAGATGACATCAAGAGCTTTGATGATCTGAAGAAGGTTGCTGATGACATCCAGGCAAGAAAAGATGAGCTTGGAGTGAAAGGTGCTTTCACAAGCGCTGGTATGGACGGATCCTCTGACTGGAGATTCAAAACACACCTTGCAAACCTTCCAATCTACTATGAGTATCAGGCAGATGGCATCGATGATACAGATGCAATCAAGGGAACATACCTTGATAACTATAAGAACGTATTTGATCTTTATATTACAGATTCTACCTGCGATGGAGCAGAGCTTTCTGCTAAGACAGCAGATGACTCCCGTAACGAGTTCATCAACGGAGATGCAGTATTCTATCAGAATGGTTCCTGGGAATATGGCGAACTGTCCAAGACATACAGTGATGACGAGTTGGCTATGATCCCGATTTACTTCGGTGTTGATGATGAGAATGAAGGCCTTGCAACCGGTACAGAGAACTTCTGGTGTGTAAACAAAGAAGCTTCCGAGGAAGATATCCAGGCAACACTTGATTTCATGAACTGGTGTGTAACTTCTGAGGATGGAACAAAGGCTATGTCAGAAGATATGGGCTTCACAATTCCTTTCAAAACAGCACAGGAATCCACAAACGTATTTGTAAAACAGGATGCAGAGTATACAGCAGCTGGTCTTACACCTGTATCATGGAACTTCACAACAATGCCATCTGAAGAGTGGAAGAACGGTCTTGGTACAGCACTTACATTATATGCAGCAGGAAGCGGTTCCTGGGATGATGTAGTTTCCGCATTCGTTGACAATTGGGCAACTGAGAAAGCTCTTTCCGAATAATCGTAACAGGTAATAAATTTCTTTCCAACAACATATAATATGTCCGGAAGAAATTCAGGACATAATATAGAATGGTGAACAGGGTGGGGAGGCGAAATACAGCCTCCCCATTTTAATGGGAAAATGATGTAATGTTTTGGGGTGGCGGATAACCTTCCGCAAAGGTGTCATAACAGGAAAAGGAGGAGTGAAAAATGGTAGGAAAATCTCTGAAAAAATGGTGGCCGGTATTTGTTCTGCCAACATTGGCTGCATTTATTATCGGTTTCTTATGGCCGTTTATCTGGGGTATTTATCTTTCATTTTGTAAATTTTCAACTGTAAAAGATGTAGTCTGGGTTGGACTTTCCAACTACCAGAAAATTTTTATCGGCGGTGACTTCAGTCATGCATTCTGGCTGACCGTTGTATTCGCATTTGTTTCCAGTATTCTGATCAATGTGCTGGCATTTTCCATTGCACTGGCTTTGACAAAAGGATTCAAAGGAACAAACGTGTTCCGTACTGTATTCTTCATGCCGAACCTGATCGGTGGTATTGTACTTGGTTATATCTGGCAGACACTGTTAAACGGTCTGCTTTCCATGTGGGGACAGCCTCTTCTGAAGTTGTCTGCAACAAATGGTTTTATTGGAATGATCATTCTGTTGTTATGGCAGCAGATTGGATATATGATGATCATTTATGTGGCTGGTCTTAATAACGTATCTCCGGATCTGATTGAGGCCGCACAGATTGATGGCGCAACCGCAACACAGATCCTGTTTAAAATCAAGATTCCGATGATCATGCCATCTGTTACAATTTGTACATTCCTTACTCTTACAAACGGATTCAAGATGTTCGACCAGAACCTTTCCCTTACAGGCGGAGATCCTGGAAAACAGTCACAGTTACTGGCACTGAACATTTACGATACATTCTACGGACGAAGTGGTCCTGCATGGAAGGGTATCGGTCAGGCAAAAGCAGTTGTATTCTTTGTACTGGTTGTTGCGATCGCATTGATCCAGCTTCGTGCAACATCATCTAAGGAGGTGCAGGCATAATGGCAGATAAGAAAAAAAGTATTATCCCAACTATAATTCTTTCTATAATTTCAATTATCTGGATCTACCCGATTGTTATGATCCTGTTTAATTCCTTAAAAGTGGAGTCCGCAATTACTACATCTGGTGTTTTCCAGTTTCCTACATCTGAGACCTGGAACGGAATCCAGAACTTTATAGCCAGCGTCACACAGATGGATTTCCTGAAATCCTTCTGGTACAGCCTTGTGATCTCAGTTATGTCTGTTGTTTTGATTCTGCTTTGCTGTTCCATGTGCGCATGGTACATTGTACGTGTAAACGGCTTGCTTTCCAAGGTTCTGTATTACCTTTGCGTATTCAGTATGGTTGTTCCTTTCCAGATGGTTATGTTTACCCTGGCAAAAACAGCAGATACTTTGAAACTGAATAATCCATACACCATTTGCATTGTTTACCTTGGATTTGGTGCCGGACTTGCAGTATTTATGTTTACCGGTTTTGTAAAAGGAAGCCCGCTGGAAATTGAGGAAGCTGCCATGATTGATGGATGCAGTCCTCTGCAGGTTTTCTTTAAGATCTTGATTCCGATTTTGAAACCAACCATTATCTCTACTGCAATTCTGGAGCTGATGTGGGTATGGAACGATTACCTTCTTCCAACACTGGTTCTGGATATTAAGAAGTATAAAACAATTCCAATGGCAATCCAGTATTTCCGTGGAAGTTATGGTCATGTGCAGATGGGACCGATGATGGCAAGTATTATGATCGACATTATCCCGATTATTGTTGTATATCTGGTTTGCCAGAAATATATTATCGAGGGAGTTGTTGCAGGTGCAGTTAAGGGTTGATTTCTTTGGGTAAAAGAACGGTTTTTACCTGAGAAATTTGGAGATTATTCCCTTTTCAATATGATACCAGAATGTTAAAATAAAGATAGTTCTTTGCAGAGATGCGAGGGGCTATCTTTATCTTTATATAAGATTTCATGTGCGCCAGACAGAAAAAAAGAGGCAGAAGCAACAGGCGATATGAAATTTCTGGCTTTTCTGACAGGCGGACATAAATGACAGTTGGAAGAGTTGTCCCGGTGTTAAATATAATAAAAGATCGGAGTACCAATATGTACAGAGTTTTGATAACAGACGATGAGAAAATTGAGCGGGAGGGAATTAAATTCCTTCTGGCACAGGAAGAGGGAGAATACGAGATCCATGAGGCTGCCAATGGCAGGCAGGCACTGAATGTATTGCGAAGTGAAGAGATTGATTTTCTTTTAACAGACATAAAAATGCCTCATATGGACGGTCTGGAGCTGGCTAGCAAGGTCAGAGAAGAGTATCCCAATCTTCCAATTGTAATTTTTAGTGGATACAGTGATTTCGCTTTTGCCCAGGAAGCTATGCGTTACGGAGTGAAGGATTACGTGCTGAAGCCGGTTGATCCGGATACCTTTCATACAACTATCGGGAAAGTAAAAGCAGAGCTTCAAAGTATCCGGTCCAAGAAGCAGAAGGAAGAGAAAGGGAAGAATTTTCTTCTTCAGTATTTTCTTCAGACTTACCTGTATTCCGGAAATGAAGAAGTGTTGAAAAAAGCTGGGGAGATTTTAGATGAATCTAACTGGGAGCAGTGGCACTGTGCGATTCTTATCGAATCAGATAAGGCATTTTTTGATAATGTTCCAGATAATATTGATGAGGAACTGATGCAGGGATTGCACCGGAATTTCTTTTACCTGAATCTGAATACCAGACAGTCTGTGCTGTTTTTTTCTGATGTGTACTGCGATTATCAGCTGGTTGCCAAGCATTTATATGACATTTTGAAGCAGAATTACTCTGCAAGTTTTCACCTTGCAGTGAGCAGCCGGTTTGAAGGGCATGAGGCGCTGCCTGAAATTATGTCCCAGTTGGAGCAGACCATGGAGGAGAAATTTTATCATCCAGATGTGCATGTGTTTAATAATGAGGCCTCTGACAGCCAGCCGGTGAATGCGGAGACACAGGATTCCCGTCTGATGGAGAAGATTTCCGAAGACATTTCCCGCAAAGATGTGGAGCAGCTGAAGAAGCATTTTGAGTGTCTGGTGAAGAAATATGAGAATGATACCCGTTTCTCTGCCATGTATGTGAAATTTGTTTTTTCCAATGTGATCCAGGAGCTTTTTCAGGAAAATCAATTCTCTGAGGAGCGGAAGCTGGATCATGAGGTAGAGCGGCTGTACAGTTGTACCAATCTGAAGCAGATCCTTGCAATCACCCAGGAGAATATTAAGGAGTACGAGGAGTTTCTGGAGCGTTCCATGAGTGATTCCAGAGATGAAGTTGCTTCTGTGAAGAATTATATTTACCAGCACTATGCGGAGGATTTAAGTCTTGAGACATTGGCGGAGAAGGTGTATTTGTCTTCTGGCTATCTCAGCTTTATTTTTAAAAAAGAGACTGGTATGAACCTGAACCGCTTTATACGTGTGGTTCGGATGGAAAAGGCGAAGGAGCTTTTGTGTAATTCTAATATGAAGGTGGCACAGGTCAGTGAACAGGTAGGAATCCCCAATGTTTCTTATTTCTGCAGAAGTTTCAGGGAATATTATGGAAGCAGCCCGGAGTCCTATCGGAAAGGAACCGGTGAAGAGGATGAAAATACCGGCAGTCATAAAGAATAAATTTGAGAATATGAAATATCGTCATAAGCTGACTATTCTTCTTGTGACAGCCAGCCTGGTTCCCATGATCCTGCTTGTATTGTATAGTCATGACCGCATGAGCAGTCTGCTCCGGGAAAAAGAAATGGAGGATATGTCTTCCATTCTGGAACAGACCGGAGAGGGAATCGACAGCCAGATAGAAGTTTTTTCCAGTCTTCTGAATTATCTCACTTATTCCCCGGATATTGAGGATCTGATCACTGAGAAAAATATGGATAATTATCAAGCGTATATAAAATATACAGAAGTAGCAGATCCTCTTTTGTCTGTACCAAAGTCTTATCATGATGCCATTATACAGATCCAGTTGTTTGCAGAAAGCATTAAAGTGCGCCATGAGTATACACTTGTGCCTTTGTCAGAGGTGGATAAGGAGTGGTGGTATGACAAACTGGAAGAGGATGTGTCTGTGCAGTGGGTGGTGGACAGCCAGATACCGGAGATTGCAGCTGTAAGGCGGATTTATACTGGCAGAGAGCAGACAGCAGTTCTTTGCGTTACACTGGATTATAATAAGATTTTTCAGCCCTTTGAAAAGATTATTTCTGCAGAATCCGGGGGCATGATCCTGGATAAAGGGGGAAATGTTCTGTTTCAGAAGGAAATGCTGGGTGAAAAGGAAGAAAAGGATTCGGGAGAGGCTGTCTCCAGGGAGTTTCTGGAGTCCGGGCAGGGAGATTATGCTTTTGTAAACCGGAAGAACGCGGCTTGCGGATGGATTTTTTATCTGTATAAGCTGCAATCAGCAGTGGACAGCTCTGTGTCAGGAATCCTGGTCAGCGAGATTCCCCTGATTGCGGCCTGTGTAGCCATAATTCTGGTGTTGGGACTTTCTTTTTCCAGACTTTTTACCAGAAAGATCGAGGAGCTTACCGATAACATGAACCGGGTAAACCAGGGGAGCCGTGAGGTTACGGTGGACAGCAATGCTGGAGATGAAATTGGCCTTCTGGTGCGCAGCTTCCGAAGCATGATGGACGAGATCAATCGTCTGATCCATGAGGTTTATGAGAATAAGATTGCGTTGAAAGAGTTTGAACTGAAGGCACTGACTGCCCAGATCAACCCTCATTTTTTGTATAACTCCCTGTCTGTTATCAACTGGATGGCTATTCGAAGCAATCAGAGGGAAATCAGTAAGGTTACTTTGTCCTTATCTATGTTCTACCGGACTGCTTTGAGTAAGGGGCAGGATATGGTAACTGTGGATAACTGTATTCAGAATATTAAGGCGTATCTGGATATCCAGCTGGTGATGCATGACAATGATTTTCAGGTGATCTGGGACATTGACCCGGAGGTGAAAGGAGATATTGTGCCTAAATTGCTGCTGCAGCCTGTTGTGGAGAATGCATTGGAGCATGGGCTGGACATGAAAGAAGAAGGAGAGAAGATTCTGAAACTGTTTTTTGTAAAGGACGGTGAGGATGTGCTTCTTGCTGTGGAGGATAATGGACCAGGAATGGAACAGGAAGAGGCAGATAAGCTGGTAACTTACAAGGCTTCCGGATATGGTCTTAAAAATGTCAATGACAGAATGCAGCTTCTTTATGGGATGGAGTACGGAATCAAGGTGTTTAGCCAGATTGATCAAGGCACCAGGGTAGAAATGAGAATTCCAAGAGAAAAAGCGGATGAGGAGGCTGTGGCAGCCGGAGAGTTTTCTACGAAAAAGTTTTTGCAGGAACCGGAAGAAGACACAGAGGACACAACAGGAAAGAAAGGTGGAAAAAGTGAAGAAAAAAAATAGAATTCTGGTATTGGGACTGACTTTTTCCATGTTGATTTCGTCTGGTTCATTGACAGGCTGTGATAGCGCAGCTGGAAATATGGGAAAAGAGACAACGGGTGTGGAATACGAAGAAGCAGATTATGAGCTTTCTGAGGAATCATGCAGTGATTCCGGAATTGATGCAGCTGACCCAGGCACTGTAGACAACGAGACGGAAAAGACAGCAGAAAACAGAACGGATGCAGAGAAAAGTACAGAAACAGAAGAATCCCAGACAGATAATTCTACAGATAGCGGATTGTGGAAAAAAGCTTCCACAACTCCGTATGGAAAGTACCCGGAGCTTGTGACTTATACTTTAGGACAGATGAGCGGTGCCAATAATTCCAATCTTCCAGCAGGAAATACCTACGAAGACAGCGCTTATACCAGATATCTGAAAGAGATTCTGAACGTGCAGAATGAAAATGCCTATATGGAGCGGGAGGATCGCTACGACGAGTATGTGAATGTGCTGGTAAATGATCACACTTTGCCGGATGTACTGGTGGTTTCAGACAGGGAGACTTTAAATGTTCTTGTGGAAAATGACATGGTGGAGGATCTGACTGAGGTTTATGCAAACTGTACCTCCCCGAGAATCAAGGCCATGTATAACAGCTATGGTCCCCAGCTTCTCGGTGCAGGAACCTTTGATGGTAAGCTGATGGCGCTTCCGGAAGCAGTAATCGACCACGGTCCCTGTCTTTTGTGGATGAGAAAGGACTGGATGGATCAGCTGGGTCTTGCAGAGCCAGAGACTCTGGAAGAGGCTATGGATATTATCCAGGTTTTTCAGGAAAACAGGATGGGAGCAGAGGAAGGGGAAGATCCTGTGGGACTTGTGTGTGATACAAATTTTGTGTCTACTACCAGTCAGAATTATTCGGTGGAACCTGTTTTTGAAAAATTTTATTCTTATCCAAGAAGATGGATCAAGGACAAAGACGGGGAAATTGTCTATGGTTCTTTGACAGAGGAGACCAGATCTGCCGTTGCTTATTTGCGTGAGCTATATGAAAGAGGAATACTGGATCAGAACTTTGCCCTGCGTGCTCAGAATAATCTCCGTGATCTGGTAGTGGAAGGTAAATGCGGTGCGTTTTTTGGACTTTGGTGGGCACCGAATAATCCGCTTATGGATGTGGCTGAGAATGATCCGGAAGCAGACTGGGAGCCTTATTACCTTACTGCTGAATACCAGGAAAAAGATAACGTTTATGCTTCTTTTCGGGACAACAAATATGTGGTTGTGAGAAAGGGTTACGAACATCCGGAAATTGTAATGAAAATTATCAGTGTTCTGTTTGATTACAGCCGGTTCGAAGATGAGGAAAATGCGGATGAGATCAACAGCTATTTTGCTTTGAATGTGGACCCTACAGCCAGACCGCTGGTTATTAATGTGGATTATAATGAGGCAATTTATAATGTTACGAAGGATATCAGGAGAGTAATGTCCGGCAAGCAGAAGGCAAGTAATTTAAGCGCACTGGAGAAGTCTTACTATGATGCCTGTATGAAGTATTTGAGCGGGAAAAATGTAACTGTAGAGGACTGGGCTGCGTACAAGTCCAGAATTTCAGCAGTGGGCGTGCTGGTTGACGGCCATTATAGTTCGGTGCGCAGAACATATCTGGTTGATTCGGATGGAGAGATTCCCAACATGCTTGCTTCCCTGGAGAAAAATGCCTTTATTCAGATGATCATGGGAGAGCAGCCCATGGATTACTTTGATACCTTTGTGGAAGAGTGGTATGACCAGGGGGGAAGGGAACTGACCGAGAAGATCAGAGAGGAGAATTCGTAATTTATGCGAGAAGAATTATTTAAGAATTGTACCTTATGCCCCCGGAAGTGTAATGTGAATCGTCTGGAGGGCAAAAGAGGATATTGTGGCATGGACAGTACTATAAGGGCTGCCCGTGCCGCTCTTCATATGTGGGAGGAACCTTGTATTTCAGGAAAAAAAGGATCAGGGGCTGTTTTTTTCTCTGGCTGCGGCTTGCGGTGCTGTTTCTGCCAGAACCGGGATATTGCCATTGGGGATTCCGGAAAAGAAATTTCAGTGGAGCGGCTTGCTGAAATTTTTCTGGAATTGCAGGAAAAAGGGGCGGCAAATCTGAATCTGGTCACTGGGGCGCATTATGTGCCGCATATTATTTCGGCGTTGGAGCTGGCCAGAGGAAAGGAAATGAGTCTTCCAGTCGTGTACAATTCCAGTGGGTATGAGAGCGTGGAAACTATCCGGAGACTGGATGGTTATGTGGATGTATATCTGCCAGATATGAAATATATGGAGCCTGAATTGGCTGCTGCTTTTTCCAACGCAAGGGATTATCCGCAGGCGGCGCAGAGTGCAATTGCCGAAATGATGCGTCAGACCGGTCCCTGTCAGTTTGCGGAGGATGGATATATAAAACGCGGGACAATTGTTCGTCATCTGATTTTGCCAGGGCATACCAAAAATTCTATTGCAGTATTGAAATATCTGTACCGGACTTATGGGGAGGATATTTTTATCAGCGTAATGAACCAATATACACCTGTCTGGAAGAATGAGAAATTTCCGGAACTGAATCGGAAAGTGACCAGACGAGAGTATGAAAAGGTGTTGGACGCTGCCATTGAGCTTGGAATCGAAAATGGCTATTTTCAGGAAGGGGAGACCGCGGAGGAAAGTTTTATACCGGCGTTTGATTATGAAGGGGTATGAAAGAAAAAGTATTATGCACGAATCCGATGATATAGTTCCAGAGGATATTTGTGGTGACTTTGAAGTTGAGTAAACGAACAATTGGTATGGGGAGAAAAAGCCTGCTGACTACTGTTTTGAAGCTGCCCAGCAATTGCCGGGCAGTATTAGAGCGTGTTTAAAAAAGGTTTTCTGTGAGATGTGTATTGCTGTTACGGTTATCTTTATGACCAGCAGCATATGCTATTTTGCTTCAGGTGCACAGCTTGCAGAGCAGGGATTGTCAAAGCCTGGATTGAAAGCGTAGAAGTTTTTAGCATCCAACTGTTCCTGGATGGAGCGAAGTGCTTCACCAAATCGCTGGAAATGTACCACTTCCCTTGCACGCAGGAAACGGATAGGATCAGCAACTTCCGGGATATTTCGTACTACACGGAGAATATTGTCATAAGTGGAGCGTGCTTTCTGTTCTGCTGCAAGGTCTTCAAATAGATCCGTGATTGGATCACCTTTACTCTGGAATTCGCAGGCATTAAATGGAACACCCCCTGCTGCCTGTGGCCACACGCCAACTGTGTGGTCAATATAATATGGTCCCAGCCCGGAATTCTCAATTTCTTCCATAGTGAGGTCACGGGTAAGCTGGTGAACCATGGTGGAAACCATCTCCAGATGCGCCAGTTCTTCAGTACCGATATCATTAAGCACAGCTGCAGAGGTTCGGTTCGGCATGGTAAAGCGCTGGGAGAGATAGCGCATAGAAGCACCGATTTCTCCATCCGGGCCACCGGAGTCCGATACCCTATAATAGATAAAATTCACTTGTTTTTTGGAAAAGAGTTAAATCTGAATTAAGAAATAGTACAATCGTAACCAGTGAAAAATTGATATGTTTTAGATGATAATATCAAAATACACCATTTCAGCCTCTTTGTCAAATACAATCTGATCGACTATAGTTCGAATAAAGTTCCCTTTTGTACTACTTTCGGCAGCAGGATCCAGGAGAACATCATACACACTTCGAATCTGTGAAAGGACATTATCCCTGGATGGATCTTCTGGTTTTTGTGTTTCCAGTTCCTTGATATTCTCTAAAAGAGATTCCCTTTGTTTCTGCAGTCTTATCTTGTTTTCTTTGTATTCTTCCAAAGTATCAATCTCATTTTCATAGGCAAGCTTAATTCGCAGCTCCCTGGTTGAAAGTCTGGCCAGTTCCTGCTTCAGCTGTTCCAGTTCTCCATTTTGCACCGGCGCAGTTGTCTTGGGAACATACTGGAAATCCGCGCCATCCAGAAGCTGCTTCAGGTAATCGATGACAAGCTGCTCCATTTTCTTAACTGAGATGGCCACGGAGGTTTTGTGATAACCCTTTGCGTATTTCCAGCACTGAAAGTAAGGACAGGCTCCGGATCCGGTATAGGAGAGGGTGGCGCCACAGATGGAGCATTTGATCAGACCGGAAAGCCAGTGCTTACAGGTGGAGGCATTCCGGTGTTTTGCTGGTCTTCGTCTGGCATCCATAAGCTTGATGCGCTTGTCAAGCTGCTCTGTGGTATAACGTGCTTCATGGGTTCCCTCAAAAGTCTGTCCATTCCAGTTTACAATGCCGGCATAAAAGGGATTGCGCAGGATATAGTCAATATTGCGCCGCTCAAACAGATTTCCCCGCTTGGTCCGGTAGCCCAGATCATTACATTTTCTGGCAATGGCAGTGGTGTCCTGGCAGTAATCATCATACTGGGACATGATGTAAGAGACAATTTTGAATTCCTTTTCATTGATCTTATATGGCTTTCCGTCCCCGACTGCATCATACCCAAGGGGAGGAGAAATCTGGTACCCCTGTTTTAATGCCTTTTCGCCCATGCCGCGGAGCACTTCACCAGACAGGCGGATAGAGTAGTATTCATCCATCCATTCAATAATACGCTCAATCAGACTGCCGAAAGGTCCATCTATAACCGGCTCAGACACGCTGATCACGTCCACACGGTCCTTTTTCAGCATACTCTTATAAACGATGGATTCCTCCTGGTTGCGGGCAAATCGGCTGAATTTCCACACCAGGATCACATCATAGGGATGTTCCGGAGATTTGGCCTGTGCAATCATTCGCTGGAATTCTTTTCGCTTCTTTACATTACGCCCAGAGACACTCTCCACAAAGACTGCGTCCTTCTGGACAACAATCCCATTACTCTTGGCATAGTCCAGGAGCAGACGCTTCTGCGCGTCCGGAGACAGCTCATCCTGCTCATGGGTGCTGACACGGATATACAGTGCGCCCATGCGCAGATCATCAGATTTTTGTTCGGTCATGGTATCACCTCGATTATAATTATGTAAAAATAAGTACAAAAATAACAGCCAGCCAGAACACAGGTTCCGCTTGCATGGCTGCCCCGAAGATGATACAATATTTTTGCTGAAAATAAGGTGCATCTTCGGATGTGCTGGCCGGTTCCTGTTAGCGCAGGAGCCGGTTTTTCTTTTATTTAGTTAATTCCAAGCTCTTTCATCAGATCTTCCTGGGAAATTGAAGGCTGATAGTCTGGATCACCAGCCTTGTAAGCTGCTATTGCAGCAAGCTCATCTGGATAAGGGGCAACTTCTTCTGCATTGCTTAAAGCAAATGCTCCTTGGATTAAGTGCGCTTTAGCTGGTTTTATCTCGGAGTGAGTAGTTTCTGTGCCATCATTAAGTGTCATAAATGGATACATCATAATTTTAGCATCTTACCTTTTATAATAAATGTCTCGTTGTTTGTTCGATAATAAGGGCAACATTTGGGAAATTTATTTAGTTGATAGGAACATTAAATATTGCAGAGTATTTTGTATAGCTGTTTCCTGCATAATTATCAATATACACTTTTAAAGGCCCTTTGTGGTCTACTGCAATGCAACTCTGTGCATGGCATTTAGCCCCAACAGGAATACACTGTGGAAAATATGTAGGAGAGTTTGGATAGTCATATCCTGCATATCCATTAGAATCTATAACTCTTTCTATACCTAATGATATAAATAAACCATCCATCATGTCGTCAGTATATCCAATGTTTTCATAAGTATAATCAATTAAATATACAGCCGCAGGATTTTTGTCTGAATATGGATTCCTTTCTGACATTTCGGTAGCATAATTAATCGTAATTTTCCACTGACCTGGAACCGTCCATGTTTGTCCAAGGTTGAATACTGGTGTTGAAACGGTTGTGTCATTGCTATTGTTTGATGGTGCAGGAGTGGTCACGGTCAGTGACTGCGAAAACTCATAAGTAGAAACTTTTGCGGTAATAAAAACAGTACCAGCTTTTTTTGCAGTTACTTTCCCTTTTGAGTTTATGGACACAACAGAACTATCACTGGAAGTCCATTTTATTTTTTGTTTTGTTCCAGAAACCTTAAACTGATAAGATTTACCAACGGATAGAGAAGCTGTTTTCTTTGACAATTTAGGCGTTTCTACAATCAGCTTACATTTGTAGGTGATTTTTCCCTTTTTAGCGGTGATTGTAGTCTTTCCTTTTTTCTTAGCAGTTACAATTCCTTTAGAGGATACAGTAGCAACTTTTTTATTAGAGCTTGTCCATTTGAATTTAGAACCAGAAATTTTTAATTTGGCAAGTTCTGTAGTGCAGATATATGCCGTAACTGTTTTTCCCTTTTTTAATTTGATTGCTGAACGGTATCCGCCGCCGGTTACGGAACTTGCTCCGGAGACATTCTGACTAGAAGAATTAGTTCCTGGAATAGAGGCTGTAGGATTGTCGCTGAATCCACTTCCGTCTCCGAAATCTTCTGCATATACTGGCGTAAAGGCTAGTAGTATGCACATAACTAAGGAAATTAGTAGTGACTTTTTCTTTCTCATATAAAACCCTCCCATAATATTTTTTATTAAAACGCCGGAGCGAATTAATCTGTTTTACTTACTGTTTTCATCACTGTAAATGAAGGTTCAAAAAAGATAATGTAATTATCAACTGTAGCATAAACCCCATGTATGGAATGATAACAGTCCAGCGCTTCTTTCAAGTATTCCGCAGTCGCATCCAGATACTCAGCCATCTCATACAAACTCCGGCATCCAGCTTCATAGGCCTGTACAATCCCAATCAGCCCAATCTTAAGATTATATCCGTAAAGCCGCGCCCTGTATTCCTGCTTGCGGTTCATAACATCATTCTGATCAAGAATGTTTCCAACAGTGGTGTAGTGGTGACCAAGCTCTTCTGCCAGGATGCAGGACTTTTCTGCCTTGGTGGGAAGTGAAAGGTTGATAGCAATCCGATTTTTGTATATTCGCCCACCATAACCCGGAATATTTTTCTCTTTAACAATCAGATGTTCCGAATCGGATATAGTTAATAATTCTTCATAAGTCAAGCGAAATCATCCCCTTTCTAAAGGGCTTATCAAATTAGCAGTAGTAACTGATCTGATGGAATGTTGAATACCAAAGATCGAGAATATCTTTGCTTCGTGCTTCGATAGTCTGCATAATTGTGCGAAGCTGCCTTGAAGGAATCTTTGATTTATTATGGCATAGCAGACAGCCGCCGTTCCTGGTAATCCATATTTTAGTAGCAGTAGGTGATGGAACTCCTTCACACACGTGCACATACACTGGTTCCAGTGGATCATTTTCATTTACCCAGAAATATACAATATATCCACCGATTTTAAAAACTCGAGGCATTATCCATTCCTCCTTCGAATCCGCCTTCGCGGGCTAGTTGCATGATAATATGTGCAACAGAAGAGAGGTAATCTTGAAAATATTTAATTTCCTCTTCTGAGAAGCCATTTATTTTTTCCCATTTGTAATCAGGAAGCCAGCAAGTAGCTGAATGAAAATCCTCGAAGACAGGTTTTTCTATACATACTTTTACCTGTTCGCGTCCGTCTTTTTCAATTGCTTCTGAATGTACAATTTCCGTGTTGTCATTGAGTGTCATAAATGGATACATCATAAGGCAATCATCCTTTCTTAATCAAAATTTTGATTATTACTGACGGAGTGGAGCCCCGGTATTATCGCGAAAGCTTCCGAGAGCTATTTTGAAAATATCAATAATCCATCCAAATCCAAATATCCCGAAGGTACAGGTATATAAAATACCCTTTCCAATCTTTCCGACATAATACTGATGTGCTCCAAACATCCCTAAAAAGACACATAATAGAAGAGCCGTCTTCTTTCTTTTATCACTTGTAATCGTAACATAGTTTGCCATGGAATATTCCTCCTTGTTTTGATTGGCATAAATTGCCTTTTCCTCGGTTGTTGGATTAGAAAAAGCATATTTTTGTAGTAACATTTTGCATTCTTCATTAGAAAAAGCTTTTTCAGCGGTTACTAAATCGCTAATAAGAGCTGAAAAATTTTCTTCCGAACAATATTGTTTATTGAACAGACATTGCGAATAGATAATACTTGGCAGAACTTCCGAATAGTGTTTGCGTAGGTAAAATAAGCGATTAGCAATCCATGCAATAAGAGTCGGTTGGTTTAATCGGGAATATCCATTTATGTCAAAACAAATAGTCATGCAAAAATAGCTGAATGCTTTGACATACATTTTATCGTCTTCTAAAAGTAGTGCCATATTTAAATAAGTTTCTCTTAAATCAGTATATTTAGATTGGAAAGAATACTCTAATATACGATCGTTAAAAATATTCCATATTACATCATTATCAGAATAACAGGGCGGAAAAAGTTGTCTGTGTTTATTGTAAATGGACATAGGAATATTATATTTATTCAATTTGGATTTAAGCCGTTCTTCTGGCGCGGGTGTAGGAGGATTTTCGCGCGAATCCCAGAAGCTATAAAGCAGTTCCTTTCCTTTATCTGTTAAAATGTAGTGTTTTTTTCCAAAAAAAGAAGAATCGAAGTTGTTAATACGGTTGATTAATTCTTGCTTATTTCCAGAGACTTTAAGGTGATGTTCATGCAAATAAGTTTTATAAACAGCTATTGTTAATAGTTTTTGATCTTCAGTGCTAGTGGATAAACGTATTAGCCCCTCTGATATACAAAAATCGCAAAACGAGGGTCTATGAATTGTGAGATTTAGTTCTCCCTGAAAATCTTCATCTATTTTAGCATTTTTTAATCGGTTTAATGCTCGGTATTCAATATCACTAAAAGAATTTAAGCTAAAATTCGATTTTACTGTGTTCATTTAATATCCTTTTATAAACCAATAAAATGGTTTGGTTCAGCAACTGTTTTCATTACCGTAAATGTAGGCTCAAAGAAAATTATGTAATTGTCTAAAGTAGCATAAACCCCATGTATGGAATGATAACAATCCAGTGCTTCTTTTAAATATTCTTCTGTAGCATCCAGGTATTCTGCCATTTCATATAGGCTACGGCATCCAGCTTCATAAGCGTGGGTGATTCCGATCAGTCCGATCTTGAGGTTGTAACCAAAGAGCCGGGCTCTGTATTCCTGTTTTCGGTTGCTGACCTCAGTCTGATCAATAATATTACCGACAGTCGTGTAGTGGTGACCAAGCTCTTCGGCCAGGACACAGGATTTTTCAGCCTGGGTAGCAATGGATTTGCTGATAGCTACAGTATTGTTACAATATAAGCCTTTTATGTTTGGACTATTAAATTCATAGTCCATTACGTCTATACCATCCGCGCAGGCTTGGTCTTGTAATTCCTCATATGTGCTCATATAAACACCTCCCGCTCTAGTATATCTCAATACGTGTACAAAAATCTGTACAGCTGCTTCAGGAAAAAAGAAAATTGACAAATATTTCAGAGTGACATATAATATATTTAACAAGGGAGCTGGAAGGTGACTGCACTTCACCCAACCCAGCGAAAATAGTTAGCTAAAAAATAGCCGTTGATCTCGCCAAAGATTAGGACGGCTATTTTTTATGTGCATATGTAAGTATGGCTACGATTAAATTAGCAAAAGTCAACATAATCATAAATGTCTCGTAATCGCTCATAAACTTCACCTCCTCCGTAAGGTGTCCGGATTAGGCAAAGAGCACGTCCCCCAGTTCCCTGGGTAAATATATTATATTGTCAATGTACATTCTGGCAGATCTGCCAATTATTTCCTTTTGTTTTTCACAAATTCAGCAAACTGGCGAATTTCGTCCAGCTCGTCTTCGGTGTATTCTTCGCCATCAAAATGAGCTGCAAGGGTGGTGGGTTCGTTAGACGCAAATAATAATTCTCCATCGACAAGCTTTTCAGCGTCAAGTCCTAATTCGCGTGTTATTTTAAGGACATTTGTGATGTTAGAATTTGCAATTCCTCTTTTTAAGATACTGTCTAAAGTAGTCCAAGGCATATTTATTTTCTCTGAGAATTTCTTTAAGCTTCCATATCTGGATATTATTAATTCTTTTATCTTAGATTCTAATTCTTGCATA
Organism: Ruminococcus sp. Marseille-P328; assembly: GCF_964249465.1. Lineage (NCBI taxonomy): Bacteria > Bacillati > Bacillota > Clostridia > Eubacteriales > Oscillospiraceae > Ruminococcus > Ruminococcus sp. Marseille-P328. The sequence continues at coordinate 80,894 of NZ_CAXUBQ010000021.1, forward strand.
TATAATGCCTACCTTTCTCTGTATCTTTAACGCTATATTAGCATTGAAATCTCGAAAAATCAATATAAATATACGCAAATTAAAAATAATATCTCAAAAATTCGAGAAAAACATATTGACAATCACGAAAATTCGTATATACTGTAAATGTAATCACGAAAATTCGTAACAAAGAGATGGAGGTGATGGAATGTTTCCTAACTTGGAAGCTGAAATGGCAAGATCCAAGATAACCCAATTGCAGATGGCCGAAATGTTAGGGGTAACACCAACGACACTTTCTTTTAAGTTAAACGGAAAGAGTTCTCTTTCATTAAAAGAATGTGTGCTTATAAAACAATTAATGTTCCCAGACAAGACACTTGACTATCTGTTTGCAACAGATGAGCGGAAGGAGGTAAGCTGAGATGCATTTTCAAAGTGTTCAGTTTAACAATGGAAATGTTTTTGACGGAGAGAAAATCGGAGAACTTGTTTCCGAAATAATAAACAAATTCTCCGAAGCTGGTCTCTCATGCGATGAAGCAAAAATTGTACTGGATGAAGCTAAGGGAATCCTTGGGGAGTTTAGTGCAGTCCAAAAGATTCCCTAAAGATTTTTTGGACGAACCAAGAGAGAAAGGAGCGTAGGGAAAATGGAAAAAGAAGTCGCTTACCTGCGAAAACAAGTAAAGGAATTAAGAATAGCTTTACTTGTTACGCAGGTGACAACGATCGTAATGACTGTTATTTTGGGATATCAGTGCCTTCGTTCGATTTGGAATTATCAGTACCTTCTTCAACAGGTGAGCATGTGTCTTGAGTCTGTGAATACTGTTTATGCAGCTCTTCGACAGTTTCTTGCAGTTCTTTGATAGTTTCAGCTTCACTGGAGGAAGATGTATCAATATCGTGAAGAAGTTGCCGTAGCATTTCGTTTTCAGAATATTGGAGCTGAAATCGAGCTTCCTCAACTTGTAGCTGTTTCTTTTGTGTGTCAGCAGAGGAAGGATTAGATTGAGCAATTGCAATGGAGATTGTGATGATTGCACTAATGATTGCTTCAATAATGGAGAGCAAGATTGATGTAGGCATCTTTATTCTGCGATTGCCAATGGGAATACAAACAGAATCTGGCAATTCATAAGTTTTGGCTGCTTGATCATCGACGATTACATAGTCATCTTTTGGTAGTCCTCCAAGATTTTCTGGATAGTCAAGAGTTTTGGAGGGGATATGCAGTGCAGGAGTAAGATTTAAAATCTGTTGTTGGAGTTCATGGTACGGAAAAGCATTTTTTAATGATTCACTCAAAGTACTGTATAAACCAGCTCTTACATTGTCATGAATAGCTGAATTTAAAGATTCAGACAATTGGGAAAGTTGAAAGGCAACCGATGAACTCATAATGGAACTATACGACTGAATGAGTTCTTTATAGGGAGCCGCTAAGGTTTCCTGTATTTGCTGAATCTGTGAAGGCGTTGCAATTGAGGGCAGAATGTTTTGTACACATTCGAGATGAATGTTAGAAATTCTTTTCATAGTTTCCTGAAGCTCTGGGCTTAAAAAAGGGTTGTATTTCATAAGATCCTCCTTGTTGGTTTACTAGGCATGGCAGTGCCTGTAATTACAGAATAGGAGACTTAAAGAAGAAAGTCAAGCAACACAGTTCGAGACATTTCGACAGAAAGAGGTGATTAAAATAGCTAACTGTAGCACTGAATTAAATGCTTTTTTGAGTTTTCTTCGCACCTGTGAAGAGTCTAACCGGCTGGCAATTCTCACAGAAAATGATATGGATCGTCAGACACAGGATATTTTACATAATATCGAGCTTAACGAAAACAGCCAGTATGACTATATCTGTCAGGGATTTACCTTGCGGGATATACGACGGAAGCGGAGAAAGGCAAAAGACATGAAAGAAGCAACAGCTCCAATCTGTAGCTGGATGAAAGAGAACCGGAAGGTGATCAGTGATCTGGAACGGCTGCTTGGAGATGTAAGGAAGCAGGAGAAACAAGCTCAGAACCGTTCGTACACAAACCGGACAGAGGTTATGAAAAAGCTGAAGTAACTCCGTACAACCATGATCCATACCATAGTAGCAGGGGAGGTGATTGTGATAGGAATCAAATTTACTCGCAGATTTATCATAGACGGCGTGCCATACAGGATAGATCAGCTTCCAAAAGCGCAGGTGACGAAGGAACGGGCACTGAAAACTGAAGCGGAGCGAGTTGATCTGGCAATGGCTATATATAATTTCGAAAGAAAGAAGGCTGCCGGGTAAGGCAGCAGAAAGGAGGCAAGCTGTGAAGCGTAACATAATCATATCTGTCATCATAGGCACCCTTGCTACATACCTGCCGTTCTGGCAGTGGGACGGGCTGCAGGTTGCAGGAGCTATAGCATTATCAATGCTTGCATGGATGCTGATACAGGGCACAGAGCCAGAAGGGAGGAGACATGTGGGATAAATTACTTACATTCGCACCATATATATTTCTTATTTTGTTTTGGATATGGATTGTGCTGAAAAATTAGTGAGTACTAATGTAGCCTAAAAGAAGAACCAATCTGGAAAGGAGGAGACCATGGTTTTAGAAAAAATGATAGATGAGTTATATGAGCTTTCGAAGAAAGCTATAGCAAGCGGAATCCATGTAAGTTTCGAAATAGGATTAGATGGATATCCATGCCGGGTTTGGGTGGAGGAACCTCCAGAAAGCAAAATGACTGCTTATGATATCTATCGCGAAGAAGTAATGATGAAAGAATCCGTTAAAAACTACGAAGCAGCCAGGGAGCATCTTACCAGGCTGTTGAAAGAAAATGGATCCTGAGAGTTGGGAGCTCATCAGGATCCGGTGTCCAATGGACAAAAATAGTTTATCACCCTCTTATTGTAGAGGAGAAAGAGAGAAAAATCAAGTATGAGAAACAGAATTACAATTGCAAATCCAAACGGAATCGGATATAGGATCCCTGGCTGCAGAGCATCTTCTATTCGCTTGGAGTGGCAGCAGGAGCAGACCGTATTGTTTGGAACAGTGGCAGACCGTTTGGGCGAGTATGAAGACCTTGGATCTATAGAAGAATTACGTGAATTAAAGAAAGGAAGATAAGGATGAAATTAAACAGATTAGTATCTACTTCGGGAATGGACCATGCAACGTGGCTGGAATACCGTAAAAAAGGAATTGGTGGATCAGATGCGGGCAGTATCTGCGGCTTAAATCCATATGCAACCGCGATTTCCGTTTACCAGGATAAAACCCAGGAAGAGATTACTGAAAAAGCAGATAATGAGTCCATGAGACAGGGACGCGACCTGGAGGAGTATGTAGCACGCAGGTTTATGGAGGAGACCGGAAAGAAAGTGCGCCGCGCCAATTCTATTTTTTACATGGAAGAAAATCCTTTCATGCTAGCCAATGTGGATCGGCTGATTGTAGGAGAGAACGCAGGACTGGAGTGTAAAACAGCTTCCGCCTATTCTGCAGATAAATGGAAAGATGGACATATCCCGGAATCCTATGAAATCCAATGCCACCACTATATGGCTGTGACCGGGGCTGATGCCTGGTATATTGCCTGTGTGATCCTTGGCAGGGAGTTCGTGTGGAGAAAGATTGAGCGTGATGAGAGTGTTATCCAGATGCTGATCGAAGTAGAAAAGGATTTCTGGAATAACAATGTACTGGCTAAAAAGATGCCGGCTCCGGATGGAAGTGAAGCTGCAGATAAGATTTTATCCGAATATTTTAAAAATTCAGATCCGGATAAAGTTGTTCCCCTGATTGGCTTCGATGAAAAGCTGAAACGAAGATCGGAGATCCTGGAGCTTCAGGACAAGCTGGACCAGGAAAAGAAGCAGATTGAACAGGAAGTTAAGCTTTTTATGGAAGATGCGGAGAAGGCTGATTCCGATAAATATTCAATTACATGGAAATCCATAGTATCGAGCCGGGTAGATTCGAAAAAGCTGAAGGCAGATCATCCGGATATCTATAAGGAATATGCCAAAGAGTCATCCAGCAGAAGATTTACTGTAAAAGAGATTGCATAACAGGAGGAAGAGAGAATGGGAGTAAAGGATGCATTAGCAGAGAAAACAGGAACTAAAGGCGAGGTAAAGCTTACTAAATCCATGAGTATTGCGGATATGATCAAGGCCATGAAGCCTGAGATTGAGAAAGCACTTCCCAAGGTTATCACCCCGGAACGTTTTACCAGGATGGCATTATCTGCCTTAAATACCACTCCGAAGCTACAGGAGTGCAGCCAGATGTCTTTCCTTGGTGCGCTTATGAACGCAGCACAGCTGGGGCTTGAGCCGAATACACCGCTTGGACAGGCTTATCTGATTCCATACAAGAATCATGGAAAGCTGGAATGCCAGTTTCAGATCGGATATAAAGGGCTGATTGATATGGTTTACCGCAATGACAACATTCAGACTGTACAGGCCCAGTGTGTTTATGAGAATGATGTGTTTGAGTATGAATTGGGACTGGAGCCCAAACTGGTACATAAACCGGCTATTAAGGACAGAGGGGAAATGCTTTTGGTGTATGCGCTTTGGAAAGCAAAGAACGGCGGATATGGCTTTGAAGTCATGAGTAAAGAGGACATTGATAACCACGCCAAAAGGTTCAGCCAGAGTTTTGCCAGCAGCTTTAGTCCCTGGAAAACGAATTATGAGGAGATGGCAAAGAAAACCGTCATTAAGAAATGCTTGAAGTATGCGCCTTTGAAATCTGATTTTGTGCTGCAGCTTTCCAATGATGAAAGCGTAAAATCAGAACTCAGTGTAGACATGTCGGAGGTGGTCAACGAGCAAGAGCCTATTGATGCTGATTACCAGGAAGTATCCCAGGAGGCTCCGGATGATACAGGAACTGCAGAAGCCGTAAACAACCAGGGCACAGCAGAATAAAGAGCAAGTGGTGCTTCCTATCATGGAAATGCGTCATTATATATCACAATACGTTGATACCTGGCAGTACCTGTTCATGCTGCCAGGTAGGAAAGGAGTAAGAAATGCAGCATATTGACATGGAAAAATTCGCAAATGGTGCGTTTACGGAACAGATTAACAGAGAGCTGAAGAAGGTGACGGAGAACATCCAGGATCCGAATACAGACGCAACCGCCAAGCGGAGGATCACTGTTGTGATCGAATTTAAGCCGAATGAGGCAAGGAATTTTGTTACTACTGGAGTACAGGCAAAATCCACCCTGGCACCGGCTCTTGGAGCTGTGACAGCCCTCAGCATGGGCAAGAACATCCGTACAAATGAGGTGGAGGCTGTTGAAATCGGCAGCCAGATCCCAGGCCAGGTGACCATTGAGGAGGTAACGGATTCCTTTGACGAGAGAGAAAAAACACCTCGCCAGGTTGATCCTTCCACAGGGGAGATTCTTGAACAGACGGAGCATTCAGACAATGTAATTGATTTAAGAGCCAGACAGGCATAAGGAGGAAGAAAGATGATCAAAGAAGCAATCAAGTACATCACAGATTTAAAAGCAGAAGCAATGGAACCGAAAGTTGTCACGATTGCAGGCAAGACCTATTGTGATAAGGTCCTGAGCAGATATGACGATGAACCTATGGCAGAGCCAATTGAGGCGTCCAACTTAAGCAGCATGATTGATTATATCTTGAGCTGCACCAAGGAACTCAGAGAGTCCAT
>NZ_CAXUBQ010000022.1:0-80576 GCF_964249465.1 Ruminococcus sp. Marseille-P328
CAATATAACAAGCCCCAGCAAAAAGCCGGGGCTAATACTTCAATTATTTTAGGACATTTTCAAAAACGCTTGACAGATGTTTTTTTATTTTTTCTAATAATTTTTTTCTTATAAATTTGTGCATATTTTTTGCAGGCACAGGAAAAACTAAGACTGCTGCAGCGGTTTAGTGCCCTCATGAAATACGGTCTGCTGAACAACTGCAAATGTTTGCAAAATCAAGCATACAAAATCAGGAGGTAAAAAACATGACAATTTTAAAATGTTCCGCAACAACCTGTGCTTACAATGAAGATATGCTTTGTTCCAGAGGGGAAATCAACGTCATGGGTGACAGTGCAAAAAGTTCTGAAGAAACATCCTGCGGAAGCTTCCGGGAAAAGAGCCAGGGTGCCATGAACAGTGCCAAAAACGGCTGTGGATGTGAGACCATCCAGATTGACTGCAAAGCCCACAACTGTACCTATAACGAAAACTGTAAATGTACTGCAGCTGCTATTGATGTAGCCGGAAGCGGTGCAAAAGTATGTTCCGAAACAAAATGCGATACCTTTGAATGCCAGTGCTAGAGCGTGTTTGAAAAAGGCTTTCTGCAAAAATTTTTCAAACAGGTTCCAGAAAATAGCCGCAAATTCAAAAACAGCCCCCGCACAAATGTGCGAGGGCCTTTTAATTTCCATTCATTATCTGTTTCTTAAGAAATCCGGGATCTGGATATCTTTCTTCTGAACCGTGCTGGATGGTGTCTTCGCTGTGAATGGTGTAGCATTCATAGTCGGCATGCTGAAAGACGGCATGTTCAGATTCACACCAGCAGACGCTGTAGTGGAAGCAGGTCTCTTATTGGCAAATACAGAGTTGCTTGCCTTATTTCCAAATGGATTGGATGCCTGTGCATTATCAGAAAGGCCTGTAGCAATAACAGTGATTCTCGCATAATCAGCAACAGAGTCATCATACATAGCACCAAAGATGATATTTGCATCTTCACCTGTAAGCTCCTGTACATAGCTTGCAGCATCATTTGCGTCCATAAGGGAAATATCACCGGAAATGTTGATGATAACGTGTGTAGCACCCTTGATGGTAGTCTCAAGAAGCGGAGAGGATACAGCCTGCTGTACAGCCTCCATAGCCTTGTCATCGCCTCTTGCCTCACCGATACCAATGTGTGCAATACCTTTATCTGTCATAACAGTCTGAACATCAGCAAAGTCAAGGTTGATAAGAGCCGGCAGATTAATCAGATCTGTGATGCCCTGAACTGCCTGCTGCAGAACCTCGTCTGCTTTACGAAGTGCTTCCGGCATAGTTGTGCGGCGATCTACAATCTCCAGTAATTTGTCATTAGGAATTACAATTAATGTATCAACAGCCTTCTTCAGGTTCTCAATACCTGCAAGTGCGTTGTTCATACGTGTCTTAGCTTCAAAACGGAAAGGTTTGGTCACAACACCTACAGTGAGGATCCCCATTTCCTTAGCTGCTGCTGCGATAACCGGTGCAGCACCTGTACCAGTTCCACCGCCCATACCGCAGGTAACGAATACCATGTCAGCACCTTCGATGATCTGTTTTACTTCCTCAATGCTCTCTTCTGCTGCTTTCTGTCCAACCTCAGGCTGTGCTCCTGCACCAAGACCTTTGGTAATTTTCTCACCGATCTGAAGTACAGTTGGAGCTTTACACAGAGTCAGAGCCTGCTTATCTGTATTCACTCCTACAAACTCTACCCCGCCGATGGCTTCTTCAACCATTCTGTTAACTGCGTTATTTCCGGCGCCGCCTACTCCGATTACAATAATCTTAGCAGAGGATTCCGCCTCATTTGACATTATCTCTAACAATGTACTTCCTCCTTTATTTCTACCTTATATCCTTTATCTTTAATTTCAGCAAATATATATACCAAGCTGCATATAGCTATATCATATATTTTTTTTGTGAATTTATCAACCACTAATTTTGTTTTTTTATACTTTTTTCGCGAAATACGCGATATTTTCCTCAGAGTGTGTTTGAAAAAGGCTTTCTGCAAAATGTGCATCACATTTACAGGAGATTTTCAGACACTCTCTAATATTCCTCATCGTACCCGTCATAACCGCTGTTATTATAGTCTTCGCTGTAGTCCTCACTGTAATCTTCAAGCTCCTCTTCGCTTCCATCTTCACTGGTTTCATTGGGATTGGGACCTACATAATTTCCATCTTTATCCAGCTGCCCATAACCGGTATAGCTTCCATCTTCCATATATCCGCCAAGCCAGCTGCCATTTGCAGCAATACTCTCCTCAGTAGGTCTGGAGCCTACATAGTTTCCGTTCTGGTCATATTCCCCTTCACCGGTATAGTCACCCTCCAGGTCATACCCTCCATGCCAGTTAGCCACTGCATTCTCGTAAGCAGCCGCAGTATCCACATCCTCAATCACGCCATCCTCGCCCAGATCCTGCTCGAAGGTAATCGTCTTGGAATTGTCATTTACATTTTCCAGATGAAGGATTCCCTTTTTGCCAGAAAGCTTGGGCAAAATTGCGTTGACACGTGTCATCTTGTCCTCAAGATACTCGTCCTTTCCCAGCATCACCCGGATATCTCCATAAGTCAAGGTAATCTGATAACTGGTGTCAAATTCAATATGATCCGGTATGGCATCGTTCTTCTGGAAAATAGTTGACAGCGCCACCGCAGTGGTAAGCACCGAGTTTCCTTTAATTGGAAGCTTCTCCCCTTCGATCACATGGCTTACTTCAATGCCGTCAAAAAAAGGCACCAGTTCATCCCTTGTATGGGAACTTTCAATAAAAATACCGTTTCTGTCAAAATAAATATAGCTGTCCAGATAAGGAATGCAGCCTACCGCCTTCTTTTCCCGGACACTGATGCAGATACTGTTATGAGAAAGCCTGGTAATATAAAAGCCTTCCACAAAAGGCACACCCTCTACGTCCACCCTGGAATGGAGCAAAACTGCAAGAACGGAATTATCCGTAAAAACCCCCTGCAAAGCCATCTCCTTCACCTGTTCATCCGTGTAACGAGAGGTTCCCATTACCTCCACCTTTGTCACATGAAAATAGGAAAAGAAAAAGACAAGTCCTGCCAGCAGAACTGCCCCCAGGGTACCCAGAATCGCTTTCTTATGTTTTCTATAGATCAACTTCATTTTCAGTGATTTCATATATTGTTATTCCTGTATCCTTTTTACTGCTGCTCCCAGCGCATTAAGATCCTGGCAAATATGCTCATACCCCCGCTGTACAAAAGAATATCCTTCCAGTACGGTAACTCCCTTAGCCCCAAGTGCTGCCAGGATCAGGGACGCACCGCCTCTTAATTCCTGCGCCTGCACAGCTGCTCCATGTAAAGTCTTTACACCGCAGATTACAGCCTCATTTCCCTGTACGCGGATCCTGGCTCCCATTTTCCGCAACTGGTCAGCTGCTTTATAACGGTCTTCAAAAACCATTTCACGAATGCAACTTTCCCCCTCTATGGTGGAAAGAACTGCCATTACGGGAGACTGCAGATCTGTTGGAAATCCTGGATAAACACCCGTTTCCAGCAGTTTAACAGGGCTTTGAACATTTTTTCCATTGACTAATAGTTTACCACTGTTACCTTTATATTGTCCACCCATTTTCCTATATACTTCCAGAAAGGCCTTCAGTTCTCCTTCCGGAGGGTTTTCAAGAACGATCTGGCTTCTGGTTATAGCTGCCGCACAGATATAGGTTCCTGACACAATGCGGTCTGGCGGCACCTGAATGCACCCGGCACTCAGGCTTTTAACTCCCTGGATTCTTATTTCAGAAGTTCCATCCCCCTGTATTTTTGCTCCCATGGAACGCATATACCTGCAAAGCCACTGTATTTCCGGCTCACAGGCACAATTTTCCAATACAGTCTCTCCCTCTGCAAGCACGGCTCCTAAAATGCCCTGCTGGGTAGCTCCCACACTTCTTTTTGAAAAAGAAACCAATGCCCCTTGCAGATGAGGTGCTTCTGCCATCAAAACTCCCTGTTCCTCTGTGACCACTGCGCCAAGCTTCCGAAGCACAAAAAGATGCATATCAATAGGTCTTTTCCCGATCACGCACCCACCTGGATAACCAAGGCTTCCTTTCCCATTTCTTGCGAGAAGCGCTCCAAGAAGAATCACGGAAGACCGCATCCTCCCTGTAAATTCAAAAGGAACTGACCATTTACCGGCATTTTCGCAGTCCATATACAGATCATGGTCTTCCCACCAGGTCACTGCCCCAAGCTTCTGAAGAATTTCCTCCATACAAAAAACATCCGCGATCCGCGGACAGCCTTTGAGCACACTGACTCCCCGATGTAAAAGAGACGCCGCCATCATAGGAAGCGCTGCATTTTTTGAGCCCTGTATCCGAATACTTCCCTTCAGCTGGTGTCCTCCCTCAATGTAAATCCGGTCATTCAAGCCATTCACTCCTAAAGGGCCTCTTACCTTTTATTGTATGCGAATATTTCTGACTGGTGATAAAATTTCATTTTCTGCTTACGCTCAAAGCCAGCCCCATCTCGCCCAGAAGAAACACCACTGAGGTTCCGCCATAGCTGATAAAGGGAAGCGTGATTCCTGTATTTGGAATGGTGTTTGTCACCACCGCAATATTCAGGATCACCTGAATGGCCATATGGCTCATAATGCCAACGCATAAAAGTGTTCCCTGCAGTTCCCGGCAGTGAAGGGCAATCACCATCAGTCTCCACATAAGAAGCCCAAATATGCCAATGAGAAAAAAAGCTCCGGTCAGTCCCAGTTCTTCGCAGATAATGGAAAAGATCATATCATTCTGGGCTTCCGGCACAAATCCCAGTTTCTGCAGGCTGCTGCCAAATCCTCTTCCGAAAAGCCCGCCGCTTCCAATAGCATAAAGTCCCTGAATGGTCTGAAAACCCTTTTCATACTTCTCCGGATTCCGCCATATGGCAAGCCTTTCCAGACGGTAGCTCTCTGCTGCCAGAAACACTGCGATCACTGCTGCACCAGTCACTCCCATTCCAATAAATCTGGCATATCCCGGATCTGATATAAAAATCAGGATTACACCGATTCCAAGGATTATAATTGCCGTACTTAGATTATTGGAGCCTACCAGTCCTACAATTGGAAGAAGTGTCAGCATTGTCCTGCACATAAACCAGAAGCCAGCTGTAGTCTTTTTGCTTCCCTGGATCTGCCAGGTGAGAAAAAGGATCACTGCTGCTTTTGCAAATTCCGAAGGCTGAAAAGACAACGGTCCAAAATTCAGCCACCTTCTGGAGCCATTGATTTCCTGTCCTACAAATAAAACTGCTGTAGAAAGTCCCATAGATAAGAGATAAGCAGCCGGTGCCAGCCGAACAAAGAATCTGTAATCTGTCTCTGCTACTATGTACATGGTCATAAGGCCCAGAGCTGTTGCAAAAAGCTGCTTTTTAAAATAATAGGCAGAGTCGCCGAAACGTACTCTGCCATTATATTCACTGATGGAAAACAGCATGACCAGTCCGAATACTGCCAGAAGCAGCACAAGGATCAGTAAGACCGTGTCTGTTTTCGTTTCTTTCTTTCGCTCCCGGATCATAGAGATCTGCTCCTGACGTCCCATGCCTTGGTTAAAGCATATGCCAGATCCGGGTATTCTATGAAATAAATCATAAGTTTCTGTACCTGCCGCCAATCACATTCTATGGCTACGACAACCGAGTTCGAGTGAAATATACTGCAAAACGGAACGTGCAGATTACAGGGATGATTTTTCAAACAAGCTCCAGAGCATGCCTCCAAAAGGCTTTCTTCAAGATGTACGCTGCAATTTGCGGTATATTACAGTGCTCTCACATACTCCTTAAACATCTGGCCTCTCTGCTCATAATTGTCAAACTGACCCCAGCTTGCGCATGCAGGAGATAAAAGGACCGCGTCCCCGGCGTTTGCCTTATCCGCACACACCTGCACAGCTTCTTTCAGATCCTCACAGAGAATAACATCATGAAAGCCATTCTTCTCAGCCGCAGCCTTAATTTTCTCTTTCGTCTGACCAATAAGTACCAGATACCTTACTTTGCCGTCAAATGCCTGAATCCACTCATCATAACTGGATTCCTTATCATATCCGCCGCCAATCAGAAGAGTCGGACGGTTCATTGCCTGGATTCCCTTAATAGCCGCATCCGGGTTGGTTCCCTTTGAATCGTTATAATATGCCACACCGTTTTTCTCAGTTACATACTCAATTCTGTGCTCCACGGCTGTAAACTCACAGATACTCCTACGGATACTATCCATATCAACACCTGCGTAGTAAGCCATGGCCACTGCTGCCATTACATTCTCAAAATTGTGTGTACCAAGAAGCTTCAGTTCTCCTGTTCTCACAACCGGAATCTCCTCTTTCTCTGTGCGGAGAATAATCTGGTCTCCTCTCAGGAAAATACCCTGTTCAAGTTCTCTTGCACTGGAAAAATATACAGCCTTTGGCACAATGCTTTTGCCAAATTCACGAAGGATTTCATCCTCATAATTCAGCACACATACATCCTCCGGACCCTGGTTGCTTGTGATCAGCTCTTTCACGCGGATATACTCAGCCATTGTATGATGACGGTTCAGATGATCCTCTGTGATATTCAAAATGGCGCTTACCCTTGGAGCAAATTTCCAGATAGTCTCAAGCTGGAAGCTGCTGATCTCTGCAACCGTGACCGTCTCATCTGTCATCTCCAGTGACTTGGAAGTATACGGAGTTCCAATATTTCCAACAACAAATACAGATGGGCGTGCATCTGACATGATTTTCCCAAGAAGGGCTGTTGTTGTAGTTTTTCCGTTTGTTCCGGTAATTGCAAGAACTTCACCCTTTCCAGTCTGATAAGCCAGTTCAACCTCGCCCCACACAGGAAGTCCCTGATCATAAAAACCTTTTACTATTGGAAGATCTGTGGGAACTCCAGGACTTAATACCACAAGATCCAGGCTTTCCTGAACTTCCTTCGGCAGCTCTCCTGCATAGATGGGAAGTTCATAATTTCCACTGATTTTATGTAATACGCTTTCTTTATCCAGATCTGCTTTTCCATCGTAGAGAACCGGGCAGGCACCAACTGCATTCAGAAGATCAGCTGCGCCGATACCGCTTTTTCCGGCTCCGAAAACCAGAACTTTTTTTCCTTTTAATTCCATGATTTATTTCCTCCTTAATGCCTTGCAATGGATGCCCCGGAATTCTCCCTTTTCAGGCAGCTCTTACAGGGCTAAAAGTCCGATCAGGCACATAATTGCAGTCACAATAGTAAACACTGCAACTACTCTGGCTTCTGACCATCCGCAAAGCTCAAAATGATGATGGATAGGCGCCATTTTGAAAATACGTTTGCCATGTGTTGCTTTGAAATAGGTTACCTGGATCATAACGGACAATACCTCAACCAGATAGATCAGTCCCACGATCAGTATAAACAGAGGCATCTGCAGCATATAAGCCACACCTGCCACAAATCCACCAAGCGCCAGAGATCCTGTATCTCCCATGAACACACTTGCCGGGTATACATTGTAAAGTAAAAATCCCATCAGTCCGCCGATAACAGCACAGGTGACAGGCTCGATACCTGACTGAGTTCCAATGGATACAACCGTGAAAAATACGGCTACGATCAGGGTAACGCTGGTAGCAAGACCATCTACACCGTCAGTAAAGTTTACGCCATTTACCGTTCCGATCACTGCAAAGAACAGCACCGGTACAGCCAGCCAGCCAAGATTCAGATAATGTCCCCCCCAGAATGGAATACGCATGGTCAGAGACACATCTGTATACCGCAGCAGGTAGAAAGTAAAAATACCTGTTACCACTACCTGAAGCAGAAATTTCTGCCATGGAAGAAGTCCGTCAGATCTTCTAAGGACTACCTTCAGATAATCATCCAGAAAACCGATCAGTCCGAATCCCAGAGTCAGGAACAGAACCGGGATAATCTTGGGATAATCTTTTACATAAAACAATGAAGTAATAATCGTGGATATCAGAAAGATCACGCCGCCCATAGTCGGGGTTCCGGCCTTTTTCAGATGCGACTGTACGCCCTCTGTTCTCTCTGTCTGTCCCATTTTCAGCTTACGCAGAAAAGGAATAATAACAGGTCCTAATACTGCACTGATTGCGAAGGAAATCAGTACCGGGATCACAATATGAAATTCCATCCTCACACCTCTTTAATTCTTTCGTTTTTTTCGTTCCAGAGTCTGTTTAAAAAAGCATTCCGCAATCTTCCTCAAATTGTGACACACATCTTGCAGAAACCATTTTTAAACACGCTCTAAACTTTTTAAAGCATCTTATAGTATAAAGCTTTTCCCCTTATTTATCAACCCATAGCTTGGTTTTTGCAAGATAATATCCCCACATTGTTTACTGCTTACTTCGTGACCGGTAACATACTTCTCCTTGCTCACAGCCTGACCGATCACCGAAGCTTATCTTTCTTTTTTCTGATTTAGAGCGTGTTTGAAAAAGGCTTTCTGCAAGATGTGCGTCACAATTTGTGGGAGATTTTGCCCGGATGAGGGCGCCGTAGCGGGCTACGGCAACCGAATTCGGGTGAAATCTCCCACAAAGTGGGGCGTGCAGATTGCGGGAATGATTTTTCAAACACGCTCTAGCACCGCCTCAAAAATATTCTTTATCACAGGTGCCGCAATGGTTCCTCCGTAATACACGCCCTGCGGGTCATGTATAATGCAAAGCCCCAGGATCTGTGGATCTTCCGCAGGCATAAAACCAAGAAAGGAAGAAATATACCGGTTGGCACTTCTTGGCAAAGTCTGGGAAGTAGCCGTCTTGCCCCCCACTGTGCATCCCTCGATCCGGGCATTTCTTCCGGAACCTTCTGACACTACTTTCTCCAGAATTCCTCTTACTGTCTCTGATGTTTTTTCCGAAATAATCCCCGTTTCCACCGGATATTCCAACTTTCTTCCGCTGGTGCCATCTGAGCTCAGAACGGATACCCCAAAATGAGGTGTGATCCGCCTCCCCCCATTGATCAGAGAACTGACTGTAGTCGCCAGCTGAATTGGCGTAATCTGAAAAGACTGGCCAAAAGCAACTGTTGCCAGCTCCACATTCCCCATGTTTTCCATTTTATGCATGATCGTTCCAGCCTCTCCCGGCAGATCTACACCTGTCTTCTTTAAAAGTCCAAACTCCTTGAAATAATGATAATAGTTTTCCACCCCAAGTCTCAGACCCACTTCAATAAAAACCGGATTGCAGGAATTCTGGGCACCTTCCACAAAGCTCTGGGAACCGTGTCCTGTTCTCCTTGCACAGTGAATCCGTCTGTCATCCACCAGCTTATACCCCGGACAGAAAAATCTGTCATTTACGGAAACCACGCCAGCCTCCAGACCTGCAGACATGGTAATGATCTTAAAGGTAGAACCGGGCTCATATGTATCGTTCAGGCAGGGATTTCTCCACATCTGGTTCAGAAGATCCTGTTTTTCCTGTTCATTCAGTCCTGAAGTGTCCACGTCCGTATTCAATGTAAAAGGATCGTTCAGATCAAATTCCGGCACATTAACACATACATAAATTTCTCCGTTCTGCGGATTCATAAGAAGTATGGAAACACGCGCAGCCTGTTTTTCTTCCATTACTTTCAGAGCCGCCTGCTGAGCATACTGCTGCAGATCCACATCCAGACTGATTTTCAGGTTTTCCCCTGCCACCGGATCTTCCCTGCTTTCTCCGATCTGGTCGATTTCCACGCCTCTGGCATCTGTTGTGGTCAGGATTTTTCCCGCCTGTCCCTTTAAAATTTCCTCATATTTCACTTCCAGGCCAATTATCCCCTGATTGTCACCGCCTGTAAATCCCAGAACCTTGGAAGCCAGAGATCCGTAAGGATAATACCGCTTATAATCCTCATCCACCTTCACACCATCCAGTTCATACCCACGTATCACATCCCCCACAGATTTTTCCACATTTGTCTTAATTCGTTCAATTGAAGATATTTTTTCAACTTTTTTACGCACTGTGTCAGTATCTATTTCCAACTCTTTTGACAAGACCTCAATAACCTTCTGTGGTTCCTTAATCTGACTGTGAATAACGGAAATGGTACATACAGTTTTATTATCTGCCAGAATCCTCCCTTTTGCATCCAGTATCTGTCCTCTTGCAGCCTTAATGACTCGTTCTCTTTCATGAAGTTCTTCTGCTTTCTGGTAATAGTAATCCGACCGAACCCCCATCAGGTAAACAAGCCTTCCCACAAGTCCCAGAAGCATAAGTGCACATACAAGAAAAACCATCCATATTTTTTTCCTGTGAAAGGTCATGGTTTTTTTCATAAAAAAATCCCCATCTGAAATCATCATAACTAATATATGCTAATTTCAGATGGAGGTATGTGTTGTATTATGGTGAACAGTCCGTTTTTTATTTCCTGCCAATACTATGCCACCTATGGACAGTATTTCTAATCCAGTCCGGCTTCCTCGTTAGTCAGGCCTTCACTCTCCATATTGTTATCCTCAATGGGATCCGTGTTATCTTCCGGAGGTCCCGGAACATTGGTATCAGAAACAGCCTCCGGCAGAGTTTCCCCGGCTGAACCAGTGTAGGAATCGCTGATTCCATCAAGGTTAGCAGATTTTATATACTCTCCGTTTGCATTGATCTGATAACTTCCGTCACTATTCAGCAGGTAACCATTTTCGTCAATCCGATTGCCATCCCAGTCAATGAGGTTGCCCTCTTCATCCACCAGATTTCCATTTTCATCAATCTGACTGTCAGATATAGTATTTACATGACCATTAAATTTCTCCCAAAGCTCTGTCTCCGGAACAGTTCCGTCTGTAGACTGATCGGGCTGAATATTCATGTATGGCAGAAGCTCGGAAAGAATTGCCTGTGCCACATACTGTGGATAAATACTGCTGGCCTGATCCTCTACATTGGGCTCGTCAATTACCACATAAATCAGAACCTGCGGGTCATCAACCGGGGCAAATCCGATAAAGGAAACCACGTATTTACCGTTTCCACGAGGGAATTTCTCCGCAGTTCCTGTTTTACCGCCTGAGCTGTAACCCTGTACCTTTGACGTCATACTGGTACCCTGCTCTACACTGGCCTGCATATAGCTTCTGATATCAGCGGAAATGCTGGAAGAAATGGTCTGCTTCTGAAGAAGCGGGCTGATTGTCTTCACAGTTGCACCGCTGGCGTCTTTGACTTTTGTCACAAGATGTGGCTGATAATAGTAGCCGCCATTGATAACCGAACACATTGCATTGATTTCCTGGATCATAGTACAGCTGAATCCCTGACCAAATGCAGAACACGCAAGCTCTGTCTCATGCATGGTATCAACAGTATGCATAATACCATATCCCTCATTTGGAAGATCGATTCCTGTCCGGCTTCCGAAATTGAAAGTACTCTGTGCTTTCAGAAAATTTTCAACTCCCATCTTTGCACCAATCTGCATCATGGCATCGTTACAGGAGTTTGCGATTACTTCCGCAAGGGTTTCCATTCCGTGTCCGTAAATATTTGCACATTTGATGGTGGTCATATTTCCTGGCACACCAAAATTCTGGTAACCATCACAATAGAAGGTATCACTGGTGGATATTTTTCCCTGTTCCAGAGCAGCTGCCATAACAATGGGCTTCACAACAGAACCAGGTTCGTAAATGTCGGTTACACAAAAGTTATTCCACATGGCGCTTAGAGCATCCATGGTCTCACTGTCGTTCATAGCAGCAATCTCATCTGCTGAATATAAGGAAGACAGATTACGTGGATCATTAAGATCATATCGGTCGCCCCCATCCATGGCAAGGATTTCACCACTTGAAGGGTCTTCCACGATCACTCCTATATTTTTGGCGCCAGTAGATTCCTTAAAGGCATTTACCCATTTTTCCACAATCTGCTGTGTTCCAAGATCAAGGCTAAGCTCCAGACTGTTTCCGTCAGAAGCTTCGATAATGGTTTGCTCCACGTTAGAATCATCACTGAAATATCCGTACTGTCGGCCATCAATTCCTGTCAGGCTGCTATTGTAGTAGCCCTCAATTCCATAGTCCGCAGTATCTCGGGAAAAAGTAAATCCCAGCGTATCACAGGCCAGCTCATTATATGGATAGACTCTCAGATAATCTTCTTCAAACCATACACCCTGGATATTGTTTTTCTCCTGAATTTCTTCCCTGGTCATTTCCGTATCATCTGGTATGCTGCAGTAATCCTCGAATGCTTTCTTATCATCCATGGAGACCTGCTTTTTCACGATCTGATACTGACTCTCCCTGGTCTTATCAGAAGTAAGCCTGGTACGGAGTTCTCCTTCATCAAGGCCAAATATGGTAACCAGAGCATTCACCGTAGGATCCAGATAATCCTCATCTGAATTTACAGCTTTACAGTCCAGTACAACATTATACACCTTGTTGCTCGTTGCCAGAATGTTGCCATTTCGATCATAGATTGCCCCTCGTTTCGCTGGCATTGTGCGATTCTGGTATTTTTGCTGAGCCTGACTCAGCACCTGTTTCTTATACTTGTCACCACTTTGAAAATTAATATAAGTGATAACTCCCAATAAAACGATTAAAGCTCCCAATACGCAAAAGAGCAGTATTGACAGCTTTTTTTTCATACTGTGATTTATTTTTTTTATAGGTTTTCTTTTTGTTTTTCTTCTCAGAGTAGTCAATCAAACACCTGCCTTCATTCCCATTACTTCCCGGTCACGTCCTGATACTGTCTTACGTAGCTGCCGCCTTCAGTCGCATAGGTTTCTGTCTGCTGGTTGCTTGGATATTTCATGCCCAGACGTCCGATGGCGATTTTCCGGATTCTTTCAAGGTCAACACTTGAAGTCACCTGGCTCTCATATGCATCGTTGTCTTCTTTCAGCTCGGCCAGTTGGGATTCAAGAGTGGCCAGCTGGCTTCTTTTACTGGTGCATTCTGTTTTCAGTTTCAGATAATTAATACTGCAAAACACAATAAGGATACCAAGTGCAGCCAGAAATATGGCAAAATTACGGTTCATATTATTGGCTTTCGCACGGTTTCTCCTGGCTGCCTTACTAAGCGGCTTGTTCCCCCGGACCTGCTGCTCTGGTGTGGTCAGCTCTGGTTTTGCCTTATTTTTACGAACAGAATGCTCTGGCTGACGGTACTCTCTCCGCTCAGGAACTTCCTGGACTTTTCGGACAGTGTTGCCATCAACATACACATTTTGTGGACGTCTTTTACCTGACACAGTATTCGTATGTCTGCCTGTCTCCGCCATTTTTTACCCTTCTTTTAAACTTTTTTTTCAAAAATTCTAAGCTTAGCACTCTTAGAACGCGGGTTTTCTTCCATTTCTTCATCACTTGGAAGAATTGGCTTCCTTGTGATAACTCTCCCCTTGGATTTCTTTCCGCACACACATACCGGAAAATCCGGTGGACAGGTACACGGGTTCTCATTTTTTCGAAAAATTGTTTTTACAATTCTGTCTTCCAGTGAATGGAACGTAATAATGCAAAGCCTTCCGCCATCATCCAGAAGATCAATCATCCCATCAAGTGAATCACGAAGAACATCCAGTTCCTTATTCAGCTCAATTCTGATTGCCTGGAACGTACGCTTAGCCGGATGACCTCCTGCTGCCTGTATCTTCATAGGTATGGATTCCCGGATGATCTGTGTAAGCTGACCCGTTGTCATAATGGGGCTCTGCTGTCTTGCTGCTACTATATGTTTCGCGATATTTTTCGCAAATTTATCTTCACCGTAATCGCGGATAATGCGATACAGTTCTCTTTCTTCATAACCGTTAACAATGTCACTGGCAGTCTGTGTCTGTCTCTGATCCATGCGCATGTCAAGAGGTGCATCTACCCGATAGGTAAATCCACGTTCCTCATTGTCCAGCTGATAGGAGGATACTCCCAAATCCAGAACAATACCATCAACCTTGTGAATTCCCCTTGCGGAAAGCTCCTGTACCATGTAACAATAATTGCTGCGAATGATTGTCACCTGGTCAAAGGCGGCAAGCCGTTCACTCGCAGCAATTATCGCATCCTGGTCTTGATCTATACCAATAAATCTCCCCTTGGCAGAAAGTTTCCTGCATACCTCAATGGCATGTCCTGCGCCGCCCAAAGTGCCATCCACATAGATTCCATCCGGCTTAATATTCAGCCCGCCAACGGTCTCGTCCAGTAATACAGATTTGTGTTTAAATTCCATTTCCGTCTCCTGTTGGATTTCTCGCTTATTTTATGCTCAGATGACGATTCCCATGTTCTCCATGTCGGCAGCAATGCTGTCCATATCGTCATAATTGCAATTCTCGCTCCATTTCTCCTTGCTCCAGACTTCTACTCTGCTTAAGTTTCCAGCCAGAATAACATCTTTCTCCAGACCAGCGAACTCACGTAACGTCTGTGGTACGAGAATTCTCCCCTGCTTGTCCAGTTCACATGTTGTTGCACCTGCAACAAAGAAGCGCGAAAAGGCTCTAGCGTCTTTATTTGTAAGTGGTAATGCACGGAGTTTCTCTTCAAAGGCTTCCCATTCATCCATAGGATAAATATAAAGACAACCATCAAGTCCTCTGGTAAGAACAAATTCCTCACCTAAAGGTTCCCGAAATTTCGCTGGGATGATCAAACGCCCCTTCGCGTCGATTGTGTGATTGTACTCGCCCATGAACATAAAAACTCACCTACTCTCGTGAAATACGAGTCTCCCCCTCGTATCTCATGACGGGAAACAAATGGAAGTTCTGCCACTTCGTCCCCATTTGTCACCACTTTTCTCCACTTCCTACCACTTATGAACCCATTCTAACCCATTTGCCCCTAAATTACAAGTGGGAAATTATGAAATCTATTACATAATTCTGTTACAAAGTCCTTACAAACAGTGAAAATGCAGTCAAAAAATTTTTTTATACAAATAAATCCTGCCCTGCAGGACTTTTTATATTGCCGGAAATTCCAGCGAAATTACCTATTACACACAAAAAAACGCCACTTCAGTGGGATTCGCTCCCACCAAAATAACGTTTTGTTTAGTCCAGATTCAGGTATCTGACAATCATATGATCAATCTTCCTGCTCATGGGCAGGTTTTTTCGCAAATCTGCGCGGCTGGCTATACAACCATTCATCTTCTTCTGAAGCTGTCGGATTTTTCGCAGCAACAGTTTCTTCTTCAGAAATCCCGGCATTTTCTTCCACATGATTTTCTGTACTGGAAGCCTCTGGAAAGGCTTCCTCCTCAGAAACTTCTTCTGTATCTTTCTCTGAGTCCTCCTCATAAAAATCCTCAGCAGCTGAATTTTCCTCTTCCACGATTTTCTCTGTATTCTCTTCATCCCGGGGATTTTCTTCCGGATGCTCTTCTTCCACAGACGAAGTTTCTTCTGATTCTTCGGAATCATGTTCATAAGCAGATGCTGTTCCGTTATAGACTTCCCGAACACCTGCGGCATCTCCATCTGCAAAAGCTCTCTCCAGTCTGAGCCGGTCTCTGTATTCTTCTGCTTCAGCTTCTCTGGCTGCTCTTTCCTGCGCTTCATAGTCCTGTTCTCTCCTGCGTCTGCGCCTTGCCGCCCTCTTTTTCGCCATGGTTTCTTCCACAACTGCGATCATAGCACAGATTACAAACATTGCTGCTGAGATCAGCTGGGAAATTCCAACAGAAGTTCCCGGAATCATAAGCTTGTCTGTTCGAAGAAGTTCTATGCAAAATCGTCCGAGACCATATCCTGCCAGATATTTCAGAAATACTTCTCCGTGGAAATGTTTTTTGCGCTTCCACACAAGCATCAGGAGAAACAAAAGCAGACACCAAAGACTCTCGTATAAGAAAACCGGATGTACTTGAATATAAGAAGTTCCACCTATTGTCTCCAGGTTTTCCCTCATTGCAGATGTCACTTCGCTGGAACGCACAGCAGATAAAGGGAGCTGCATTGCAAATATGCTGTTGGTATACTCACCGAAAGATTCCCTGTTAAAGAAATCTCCCCACCTTCCTATTATCTGCGCAATAACGATTCCCATGCTGGCAGTATCTGCCATCTGCATAAAAGATTTTCTGCGCACGCCGCAGTAAATGGCTGCTCCCAGCATTCCTCCAAACAGACCGCCGTAGAATGTAAGTCCGCCATTTCTCACATTAAAGATCTCAATAATATTGCCCTTATAAAGATTCCAGGAACATAAAACATAAAGCATTCTGGATCCGACCACACCCAGAAGCAGGGACATGATCATCATTTCCAGATAATCGTCTTTATTCTCGCCGCAGCGCTTCGCTTCCAGAATCACAAATCCCATTCCCAGAAGCATTCCCAGAGCTATTACAAGGCCAAAAAATGTAATCTCAAATCCAAATATTTGAATGGATTTCCCCACATAACCCAGGTTTATTCCTAGATTCGGAAACTGAATTGACATTTATGCTATCCCTCTGTTTCTATTACTTATCAGACATTGAAACGGAATAAGATCACATCGCCATCCTGTACTACGTAATCCTTACCTTCCATTCTTACAAGACCTTTTTCTCTTGCGCCTGCATAGGAGCCACAGTCAAGAAGATCCTGATAGTTTACCACCTCAGCCTTAATGAATCCACGCTCAAAATCAGAATGAATCTTACCTGCTGCCTGCGGAGCCTTGGTTCCAATCTTGATGGTCCATGCTCTGGTCTCATCTTCTCCGGAGGTCAGGAAGCTCATAAGTCCAAGGAGATGATAACTTGCCTTAACCAGCTTCTCAAGTCCTGATTCCTTGAGTCCAAGATCCTCCAGGAACATTTTTCTCTCATCCTCATCCAGTTCGGAAATCTCTTCCTCGATCTGAGCACAGATTACGAAAATCTCACTGTTCTGCTCTGCAGCATATTTTCTTACAGCCTGTACATGCGCATTGTCAGCACCATCATTTGCAAGATCGTCTTCTGCAACATTTGCAGCGTAAATAACCGGTTTCTGAGTGAGCAGATTGTATGTTCCCATCCATGCTTCCTCATCCTCATTCTCCAGTTCCATAGTGATGGCCATTTTGCCGTCTTCCAGCCATTTCTTGATCTTCTGAAGGAAATCAAGCTCTTTTGCAGCTTCTTTGTCCATACGAGCAGTCTTGGTAACCTTTGCAATTCTTCTCTCCAGGATCTCAAGATCAGAGAAAATGAGCTCCAGGTTGATAGTCTCAATATCACGGATCGGGTCGATGCTTCCATCTACGTGAATTACATTGGTATCCTCAAAACAGCGTACTACATGAACGATTGCATCAACTTCACGGATGTTTGCAAGGAACTGGTTTCCAAGACCTTCTCCCTTAGAAGCGCCCTTTACAAGTCCTGCAATGTCAACAAATTCTATAACGGCCGGTGTCACTTTCTTGGAATGATAAAAATCACCAAGCAGTGCAAGTCTTTCATCCGGCACAGTAACAACTCCCACATTCGGGTCAATGGTACAGAAGGGATAGTTCGCAGATTCTGCACCAGCCTTTGTCAGGGAATTAAAAAGTGTACTTTTTCCTACATTTGGAAGTCCAACGATACCTAATTTCATTTTATCCTATTTCTCCTTATTTTTAGAGGCGTTTGACATTTCTTTACGCCATTCTTTTGCTATTATACCACAAACAATAAAAATATGATATATTTCCGGCCCCATATTGTCTTCTCTATACATCTTTTTATTTTAGCATACCCAACTCTTTCCATCAAGACAAAAGCTCTGGACAATCTGATAAATTTGAAAAAACACCTCATATTTCCAATTGAATATGAAGTGTTTCTCTTTTGTAATACATCATTTATTTCAAATCTCTGGACATGATCATAAGAAGACTGCCTTTTTCGTAGAGTACCTTGGCCTTTTCTTCCTGGATCTCGTTGCTAACGGTGCGGCCGCAGTTATCTGTAGTAAGGCGGTAATGATCCAATGGGTATTTAAACCCCTTCAAAGTAAGACCTTCAACCGTTTCACCGGCTGCGAAAAAAGAAATATATTTTCCGAACTGACTGTCTTTTCGAATAATATAGCCATTTTCCACAAGACAGATGTAATTCTGAGCATCTGCCAGGATCACATTGACACCCTTTTGTCTGCCATATCCCAAAAGTCCCATGTTTCCAATAAAATGATCCAGTCTTCCACCAGTTGCGCCAAGAATAAGAATATTCTTTGCCCCTCTTCTTATTGCCAGATTTAAAGTAGACTGGGTATCTGTATCATCCTTTTCAGGATTCAGTCTGACAATTTCTGTATGGTCAAGACTCTCCAGATATGCCTTTCCAGCACCTGATAAACTGTCAAAATCACCGTCCACAATATCCGGGACAAGACCTGTTTCCAGAAAGAAATCCAGTCCTCTGTCAGCCGCCAGCAAAAGCAGCTTCTTTCCTTTTCGCTCTTCTTCTATTTTTCTTATAAAATCGAGGGCAAAATCTTTCTGGATCATGCCCCCGCTTACGATTACTGTATCTATCATTCTATCTCTCACTCAATCCTGTCACCAATCTCTTCGATCTGTTTCTGAATATGGCGGACATTCTGGGCAATATTACCGCCGAATACCCAGGATCCGGCAACAAAGATATTGGCACCAGCTTTCATAACAGTCTCTATGGTACCTTCATTGATTCCACCGTCAACCTCAATATCCACATTCAGATTCTCTTTGTCGATCAGTTCTCTCAGTTCCTGAATCTTCTCTGTACACTCGTCCATATATTTCTGTCCGCCAAAGCCAGGCTGAACAGTCATTACCAAAACCATATCCACATCCTCAAGCATATGGCTGATATCATTTACCGGAGTTGCAGGCTTGATGGAAACACCAACTTTCACTCCTGCATCCTTGATACGCTCTATAGTACGTTCCAGATCCTCACATGCCTCAGCATGAACGGTGATGGAATCCGCACCACAATTTACAAAATCCTGAATGTATCTTTCCGGCTCTGTCACCATAAGATGAACATCAAAAAACATCTTGGATTCTTTACGGATGGATTTGATCACCGGCATGCCAAAGGAAATGCTCGGTACAAAATCTCCATCCATAACATCAATATGGAGCCATTCAACTCCTTCGTTTTCAAGAATTTTAATCTGTTCGCCCAGACGGTTAAAATCCGCTGATAAAATGGAAGGGCATAGCTGATACATAGTTTTAGTATCTCCTTTTCTCTTTTAATTCCTCATATAAAGCCAGATAGTTGTCATACCGCTGCTGACTAATTTTACCTTCAGACAGAGCTTTCTTCACTGCACAGCCCGGTTCATGAATGTGCATACACCCCTGAAACCGGCATTGCGGCTCATACATTACAAATTCCGGGAAGTAATCCCGAAGCTCCTCTTCCTTCATATCGGTAAGATACAAAGAAGAAAATCCCGGAGTATCCACCAGGAAAGTATTCTTCTCCACCGGGATTACCTGGGAATGTCTGGTGGTATGCTTGCCGCGCTTCAGTTTTTTGCTGATCTCGCCAGTCTCCATCTGCACTTCACCCTGCATACAGTTGGTAATGGAAGATTTCCCCACACCGGAAGGTCCTGCAACTACTGTTGTTTTTCCCTTCAGTATCTCGCGGATCTCGTCCATTCCCTCTCCCTCATAGGTACTGGAAAGCACTACACAATATCCACATCCAGTGTATATTTCGTAAAGCTTTTCCATTTCTTTCTTCTCTCCCACATCTTTCTTATTGAAGCAGATAACCACGGGAATTTTCTGCTGCTCCATCATGATCAGAAAGCGGTCCAGAAGAAGGAAATTAGGCTTTGGATTCTCCATGGCAAAAATCAAAAACGCCTGATCTACATTGGCTACAGCAGGACGGATAAGTGAATTGCGGCGGGGAAGAATGGAAGTTACACTGCCTTCCTTCTCCTCCTCATTCAAAACGGTAATCTCCACATTATCACCTACCAGAGGCTTGAAATTATCCTTTCGAAAAATTCCTTTTGCCTTACATTCGTAAATATTGCCGTCTTCCGCATAGATATAATAGAAACCTGCAATTCCTTTAATGATCTTTCCCTGCATGGATTACTCAACCTTCTCAAAAGTAAGAGGATAATGGCCAAGTTCCTGATAGCTTCCATCAGATTGCTGCTCAGACAGATATAAAGTACCCTCAGCAACTCCTGGTGCACCTGTAATATCCAGCTGATATGGGAAAGTAAGCTGCTGTCCTTCTACCACAGAGCTTGCTTTTGGAGCGCCGCCTACATTCTGAACAAGCTCCAGTCTGATCAGACCTCCATTATATCCGATAGGCGTCTTCAGTTTCTGTGTACATTTCCATACTTCGCCATTTGCTACTGCTGCAGTAGTATCAGAGGAACTCTGATCCTCAGTATTCTGTGAAGAAGTATCCTGACTTCCACTGCTTACAATAAGAGTGATCGTATCGTTATCCGGATCTGCATATACCGGGTTGTCATCTGTATATCCTATAGGATCCTGAGAGATAACAGTTCCCTCTGCAACGTCTGTGCTCATCTGCATTTCCACATTAATATTAATGAATTTGCCAAGCTTGGCAATTGCATCATTCTTCTCCATTCCGGTTACATCTGGCACCTGTACACTGTCACCATAATTAATACCACGGCTGATGGTAAGAGTAACTGTATCGCCTGCCTTGACAGTAGTTCCTGCTGCAGGCTCAGTATCAAGGACACATCCAATGTCTACCATAGAAGACTGACTTTCATCCGGGTAAATCTTATTGATCTGAACCGTTAAGCCCTGGCTTTCCAGAGTTTCCTGCGCCAAAGCGCCATTCTGACCGAACATATCTGTAAGGGTAACGGACTCAGAACCTTTACTTAAATAATAGTTAACAGTTGAATTTTTAGCTACCTTTGTTCCCTGTACAGGATCCTGTGAAGAAATCTTGCCTTTTTCCTGTGTGGAAGCCTCTTCACCTTTGTAGGTCATTCCGATATTTACAGAAGCGCAAAGTTCCTGTGCCTCAGCCTCTGTCTTACCGATAAGATCAGGTACTGGTACCATACCATCATCTTCGTCAGCAGCCTGGGTAACCTGTGCCTGCTGATTCTGCTGATCCAAAGAAGAATCCTTGCTGTCTCCGATCAGACCTGCTGCCTTTCCCACAACAAGAATTACCGCGATCAGAACTGCGGCACCTATGATCAAAGCAATAATACTTCCAGCTACACTGACGCCTCTTTTCTGCTTTTTGATACGTCTTTCTCTCTCTTCCCGCTCTCTGCTTCGTTCACGATCCCGGTTCTTTCTGGAGCCTTTCGAGCTCTCTTCCTTATCGTCATACCCGAAATCGTCATCATCGTAGTTTGTCTCATTCAGTTCTTTTTCCAGAGTTTCTATATCCGGTTTAAGAGTCTGCTTCGGAGTGTGCTTGATCTCTCCAAGCTCTTCATCAGAAATTACAACCGTCTTAGCGTCTGTGTCTACAGATGTAAGCTTCACAAAATCTCCCTGCGGGTCAATAAGAGAATGCTTCAGATCTTCGATCACGTCCTCCATCTTATTATATCTGCGATCCACACTCTTCTGGGTACATTTCATAATAATCTGTTCCAGACTGTACGGCAGATCTGGGGAATAAACACTTGGCGGTACCATCTCTTCCTGAAGATGTTTGATTGCAATGGCAACTGTAGTATCTCCGTCAAAAGGAACACGTCCTGTTACCATCTCATATAAAGTGATACCAAGTGAGTAGATATCACTCTTCTCATCGCTGTAGCCGCCTCGTACCTGCTCTGGTGAGCTGTAATGTACAGACCCCATAACATTAGAGCTGATGGTATTGGAAGAAGCAGCTCTTGCAATTCCAAAGTCTGTTACCTTTACTTTGCCGTCTGTGGAAATAATAATATTCTGAGGCTTCACATCACGATGTACAATGCCGTGGCTGTGTGCTGCCTCAAGTCCCATAGATACCTGAATGGCAATACTGGTAGCTTCCTTTACCGAAAGCTTGCCTTTCTTGGAAATATACTCCTTAAGAGTGATTCCCTCGATCAGCTCCATTACGATATAATAAACACCCTCATCATCGCCTACATCAAATACATTTACTATGTTTGGATGGGTAAGACCTGCTGCTGCCTGCGCTTCACTTCTGAATTTCTTTACAAAAGTTGCATCTTCCCTGAATTCCGGCTTCAGAACCTTAACTGCCACAAAACGGTTCAGTTTATGGTCCATTGCCTTATATACGTCCGCCATCCCGCCGGTACCGATTTTACTTACAATTTCATAGCGTTCTGCTATAATCATACCTGTCTTTAACATGTTTCCACCTCATTCGTGAATGGTTCTATCAATATGATTGCAATGTTATCCTTGCCGCCGTTGTTGTTGGCTTCCTGGATAAGAGTATTTCCCTTCCAGGTGATATCCTCATCAGAATTCAATATGATTTCTTCCATTTTTTTGTCTTCCACCATATTGCTGAGACCATCGGAACACATCAGGATCGTACTTCCCGGTTCCAGACGCATATCAAAGAAATCCACGTCTACAGTTTTTTCTGCTCCCAGAGCTCTGGTGATAATGTTTTTATCCGGATGATTTCTTGCCTCCTCAGCAGTGATTTCACCCATTCTTACCATTTCCTGAACCAGTGAATGATCCCTGGTAATCTGCCTCAGCTGTTTATCCACCACATATAGTCTGCTGTCTCCCACATTGGCAACATAAGCATACTGACCTACAATGGTGGCTACTACCATGGTAGTTCCCATTCCACGAAGCTTCTCATCCTTCTGCGCCTGTTCTATAATTTCTGTGTTCGCAGTCTCAATGGCATGGCGGATTACCTTTACAGGATTATAATCCGTATCCTCCCTGATTTCATCTACCAGTATCCTGACCGCGTGAGAGGAAGCATAATCACCTGCATTGTGCCCTCCCATTCCATCAGCAACAGCAAAGAGGTTCGGGAGATTTCCAACTGTGTCCTGGGAAGCGAACACATAATCCTGGTTCATCTTCCGCTTCATTCCTATATTCGTAGCTGAATATACCCTCATGTCACTTCTCGCTTTCTGTCCTTTTCGTACTGTTGTTCAACATAGCAACATCAGTTTTTCGTTACTGCGGATCGTAACTTTTTTCCATATAACTTTTTCGTAATTGTCCACAGGCACCGTCTATGTCACTGCCCATTTCCCTTCTAATAGTAACATTAATTCCGCATTTTTCAAGTTTTATTTTAAAATTCTCTACAGCCTGATGCGTAGAACGCCTGTAAGAACGCTCCTTAATAGGGTTTACCGGGATTAGATTTACATGACAATTAATATCATGGATTCTGCTGCTCAACTCTCTTGCATCTTCGTCACTGTCATTAACACCAGCCACAAGACTGTATTCAAAAGTAATTCTCCTTCCAGTCTCCTGAAAATAATTGCGGCATGCATCCAGGACTTCGTCCATACTGTACCGCTGTGCAATAGGCATAAGCTCCTGTCTTTTTTCATCATTTGGTGCATGCAGAGACAAGGCAAGGGTAATCTGCAGTTTTTCCTTTGCAAGCTCATAAATTTTTGGAACAATTCCGCAGGTCGATACGGTGATATTCCTCTGGCTGATGTTAAGACCATTTTCATCGGAAAGCAGATGTACAAAGCGTACAATATTATCATAATTATCCATAGGTTCGCCAGTTCCCATTACTACTACATTAGATACCCGCTCTCCCGTTATGCTCTGGATCCTGTAAATCTGATCCAGCATTTCCGAAGGAAGAAGGTTTCTTGTCCAGCCTCCAATAGTGGAAGCACAAAAACGGCACCCCATTTTACAGCCTACCTGTGACGAAATACATACGGAATTTCCATGCTTATAACGCATAAGAACACTCTCGATCACATTTCCATCAGAAAGGCGGAACAGATATTTTCTTGTGCCGTCAATGGCAGAAACCTGTTCATCCACCATTTCCAATGCCGCTATGGGATAGTCTTTCAGTTTTTCTTTTAGTTTTCCTGGTATGTTTCCCATCTCATCATAAGAGGTTACCAGATGTTCATGTAACCAGCTGTAGATCTGCTTTGCCCGAAAGGGTTTCTCTCCCAGTTCGGTCATCAGATTTTTCAGTTCGTCTTTCGTCATCGACTTAATGTCTGTCATATTTATATTCCTATTTTCTTCTGAATTTCGCAATAAAGAAACCGTCTGTCTTATGTACTCCCGGGAGCAGCTGCAGATATCCAAGTGCAGTTGTCTCTGAGTGCAGCTCCTCTGGAAGATAAGGATCCAGGCTCTCCAGCTTAAACGGATAATTATTCAAAAACCACATCATGTTCTCTTCATTTTCTTCTTTTGCAATGGTACAGGTACTGAAGATCAGCTCTCCTCTTGGCTTCACATAGTTTGCTGCGCGATCCAGAATGGTTCTCTGCAGAATCACTATTTCATCCTGTTTCTGTGGCGTAACACGGTATTTGATCTCCGGCTTCTTGCCGATCACTCCATACCCGGAACAAGGTACATCTGCAATTACAACATCTGCAAGCAGTTCTGAATCCTGATCAAAAATAGTAGCATCCTGCACTCTTGCCTGTACATTAATAGAATTGGTACGTTGGATATTTTCCTCGATCAGATTGACTTTATACTGGCTTACATCTCTTGCATCTACCGTTCCATATCCCTCCATCTTATCTCCCATATGAAGACTCTTTCCACCTGGCGCAGCACACACGTCAATAACATAATCGCCCTTCTTCGGATCTGCAACCTCCGCAACCAGCATGGAACTAACATCCTGCACGACGATTTTACCCTTGATAAAAGCATCCAGTGCAAGAATGTGGTTAAAATCAGAAATGCTGTATGCATAAGGCAGATATGGAGCAGGCGCTACATGAACGCCCTGACTTTCCAGGCTTTTTACAATCTCTTCCTTGGAATTCAGATAAGTTCGGCATCTGATGGTAAGAGGATGTTCCGTAAGAAAATCCGCCAGTATCTTCTCTGTTGTTTCTTCTCCATAGGCTTCCAGCCACCTGGTTACCAGCACCTCTGGCATGGAATACTTTACAGAAAGATATTTCAACAGATCATCTTCTTTTTGAGGGAACCGGACCTGATCCATTTCCCGGGCTATGGTACGAAGAACACCATTTACAAAAGGCTTCAGATTATAAAAACCTTTTCTTTGCGCCAGCTTCACAGCCTCATTGCACACTGCGCTGTCTGGCACACTATCCATGTATTTCAGCTGATATACTGCACTTCTTAAAATTTCCCGGATTGCAGGCTTCATCTTATCAACTGTCACCTTGGAAAAAGAATTGATAATGTAATCAATCTGGATCCGGTATTCCAGCGTTCCTTCACAGACACGGGTGATAAATGCCCGGTCCTGTTTGGGAAGGAACTGATATTTGGAAAGGGCATTCCGAATTGCCACGTGACTGTGCTCGCCCTCTTCGATTTCAAGTAAAATTTCCAGGATCATCTCCCTGGAATTGATTCCGTTAATCATCCCGTCTTCTACCTCCGGAAAGTATGATCAGTCTCAGAAGCTGTAAAATGGAAGAAGCAAGAGCTGCTACATAAGTAAGGGCTGCCGCTGTAAGAACCTTCTTCGCACCTTTGTTTTCCTCGCGGCTTAAAATTCCTGTGCTTTCCAGCATTTTTAAAGCTCTTGAGGAAGCATTGAATTCTACCGGAAGTGTTACAAGCTGAAACAGTACCGCCAGTGAAAACAGCACAATTCCTACAGTTGTAAGTGCCGGTATGGAAAGGATCAGTCCCAGAAGAAAAATCGGCCAGGAAAGGGAAGATCCGATATTTGCCACCGGAACAATAGCTGAACGGATATTCAGCGGTGCATAATTTATATTGTGCTGAATGGCATGACCACACTCATGGGCAGCAACACACACAGCTGCCACAGAAGTTCTTCCATATACGTCCTGTGAAAGTGCCAGCCTCTTTGTTCTCGGATCATAATGATCTGTAAGGCTTCCGGAAATTGGAACAATCGTTACGTCGTAAATTCCGGCTGCATTTAGAATCCTCTGGGCAGTCTGAGCTCCTGTAAGACCTGAATGGCTGCGCACCTGCTGATAACGTGCAAAAGTGCTTTTCATCTTTCCAGATGCAGCCAGTGCCAGCACCATTCCAATGATCAGCAATACATAAGTAGGATCAACATAAAATCCATAAGGATATCCATATCCGTACATAAGATCACTCCTTTTTATCTGTGAATCTGCTTCCGGTTTCTATATGACATCCTCGAAGGAATGCATCCGCATCCATTCTCTTTTTTCCTTCTAACTGTACCTGTGAAAGTACCAGAACATCCTCACCGCAAGCCACGTAAATTCCTTTTTTGTCTGTTTTTACTACTGTTCCAGGTTCTGGCTTTTCTGCGCCAGTTTCTTCACTTTTTACTACAAAGCTTTCCCATACCTTCAAAGTTTTTCCATTCCAGAAGGTAAATGCGCTTGGCCACGGATTTAAACCTCGCACCAGTCTTTCCAGTTCCTCGGCTGATTTCCCGAAATTGATCAATCCCATCTGTTTGGTGATCATACCGGCATATGGAGTAGGGCTTTCCTCCGGCTGTTTCTCGTAAACAGCTGTGCCATCAAAAATGTGAGGCAATGTCTCAACAAGAAGCTTCGCTCCTGCTTCTGCAAGCTTATCAAACAGAGTTCCGCCCGTCTCATCTTTTGCAATCGGCACTACGATTTTTGAAATCATATCTCCTGTATCAAGACCTGTGCCCATTCTCATGATCGTAACACCTGACTCCTTTTCCCCATCAATAACTGCCTGCTGAATAGGAGCTGCACCGCGGTATTTTGGAAGCAGGGATGCATGGATGTTAATACATCCGTATTTCGGAAGCTCCAGAATGCTTTTGGGAATGATCTGTCCAAAGGCAGCTACCACAATAATATCGGGTTCCATTTTCTCCAGAACCTGTAAAAATTCCGGATCGCGTACCTTCACAGGCTGGTAAACCGGGAACCCATGTTTCATTGCCTCTTCCTTTACAGGAGTGGGAAGCATAGTCTTTCCCCTTCCCTTCGGCTTATCCGGCTGGGTTATAACACCTGCCACCTCATAGCCAGCTTCAGCCAGTGCATGAAGGGGATTAACTGCAAAATCCGGCGTTCCCATATAAACAATTTTCATTTATTCCTCTTCCTCCTCATTGTCATAACTTACATGATGTAATTCACCTTCAACCAGACGTGTGTACATTTTTCCGTCAAGATGATCCAGCTCATGACAAAATGCACGGGCAAGGAGTCCTTCTCCTTCATATATCTGCTCATTCATATCCATATCAAGAGCTTTTACCTTCACATAATTTGGGCGGGTAACCTGACCGGACATTCCCGGAACACTTAAACATCCCTCCTCGCCTGTCTGCTCACCGGATGTCATAAGAATTTCCGGATTGATAAGAATAATTGGACCATCTCCAATATCGATCACTACGATTCTCTTTAATATACCCACCTGGGGAGCTGCAAGGCCAACACCGCATGCGTCATACATGGTTTCCAGCATGTCTCCTACCAGATCCTTTGTACGTTTGTCGATTTTCTCTACTGGTCTGCAGATTTTTTCTAAAACGGAATCTCCCTCTGTTCTGATTGTTCTAAGTGCCATCTCTGTGTTATCTCCTTTATCTTTGAATTTGGAAATACCCGTCGTTCCAAAGCCCTGCACCTTAACGCAGCCCTTTATTTCCGGTATTTCGCCTTATGAAAAATCAAATTGTATGTTAACTTTTCTGAAGCCGGAATTGATTTCTATATATTCCTCCAGCCTGTCCTTTATCCGGACAAGCAGATCATAATTCTCATGTTTCAGATAAAGTACTCTTCTGTATACATCCTTTACTTTCCCTACAGACGCAGGGGCGGGACCGATCACATGAAGATCTTTTCCCGCATATATTTTTCCTGTAAACAGACCAAGATAGTGCATGGCTGTCTCAAGAAGCTTCTCATCCTCTGAAGAACCAAGCACTGCCATCATATGGGCAGCCGGAGGATAATCCATAAGAAGACGGTATCCCATCTCTTCCTGGTAAAATTCTTCGTAATCCTGCTTTGCAGCTGTCTGGATGCTGTAATGATCCGGACTATAAGTCTGGATCAGGGCATGACCTTCTTTTCTTCCTCTTCCTGCTCGTCCCACCGCTTGAGTAAGAAGCTGAAAAGTGCGCTCACCACTGCGATAATCATCAGCATTTAGGGATAAGTCTGCAGCAAGGATCCCCACAAGCGTAACATCCGGGAAATCATGTCCCTTAACGATCATCTGGGTTCCAATCAAAATATCGGCCTCATGCCTGGAAAAAGCAGACAGAATTTTTTCATAGCTTCCCTTAGCTCTTGTAGTGTCGTAATCCATTCGAAGAACTCTTGCCTCTGGAAATTCTTTTTCTACCACCTGCTGGATCTGCTGGGTTCCCGCTTTAAAACCGCCTATATATGGGGAAGAACAGACTGGACATTTGTCCGGTTTCACAGTTTCATAACCACAATAATGACAGATCAGCTTTCTGCCATTATGCTCACTTAAGGAAACGTCACAGTGAGGACATTTCATTACATGACCGCAGGAACGGCATGAAACAAACCCTGCATAGCCACGGCGGTTGAGAAACAACATGGCCTGCTCCCCTTTTTTCAGGCACTGGCTCAGGTCTTCTCTCAGTTCCAGACTGAGGGCAAGGCGGTTTCCTTTTTTTAGTTGTTCCCTCATGTCAATAATTGATACCCTGGGAAGAGGTCTTTCTTCAAATCTGGCTTCCAGCTTTACAAGGACATATTCTCCTTCTTTCGCCCTGTAATACGCTTCCATAGATGGAGTTGCAGAACCAAGAATTACTCTTGCGCCTTCCAGCTTTGCTCTGTGGATAGCCGTTTCCCGGGCGTGATACCTTGGACTGTTTTCACTTTTATAAGAAGATTCATGCTCCTCATCAATAATGATCAGCCTCAGCTTTCCAAAAGGAGTAAAAAGTGCTGAACGGGGTCCCACCATAACCTGCAGTTCTCCCTGTTTGGCTCTTTTAAACTGGTCATAACGCTCTCCCAGGGAAAGTCTGGAGTTAATTACCGACACCTTATCACCAAAACGACCATAAAATCGCCGTACAGTCTGATAAGTCAGCGCAATTTCCGGAATCAGCACGATTGCCTGACCGCCTTCCTTTATCACCTTATCGATCAGCTCCATATATACTTCCGTTTTTCCACTGCCGGTAACTCCGTGAAGAAGAACCGGTCTCGGATCCGGGTGTTCCCATTCTGATAAGATCTGATTCACAGCCATTTGCTGGGATATACTTAATACTGCTGGTGCCACATGCGGAATATTCTCTGCATCTGCAACTGCATTTCTATACACTTCATCTGACTCCACAGAAGCAATCCCCTGTTCTTCAAAATATCTCAGGACAGAAGCCGTAGTGCCAAGCTCCTTTGAAGCCCAGGCAGTCTCAATTTTCCCATTTTCATTCTGCAAGAGTGCTTCCAGAAGGCGGATACGTGCTTTAAATCTGGTCATGCTGAGCTCTTCCAGAAGCTTTTCCCCATCTTCTCTGGAAATCAGAAGGGTTATCCACCTTTTTTCCTGGGCTTTTATCTTTTTCTGAATAGGAAGAACTGTTTTCAGAGCCTGGATCATGGTAGAGCCATAATTTTCTTTCATCCACCCTGCCAGCGCGATCAGCCTGGATTCTGTGGTTTCCTGATCATTTTCAATACCGGCAACAGACTTAAGCTGGATTCCCTTTACTTTGGGCTCATCAGAAATCCCCACTACATATCCCTTGCGCACATGATTTCCTCTTCCAAATGGAATGGAAACCACCATTCCCACCTGTATCTCGTCCTTCAGTTTCTCTGGAACCAGATATTGAAAGCTTTTATCCAGCTTCTCATGGGAAATGTCTACAATAATATCTGCATATGTCATGTTTTACCTTCCGGCAAGAATATCTGCGATCAACACACGCTCATCCATAGGATATTTTTTACCTTTGATTTCCTGGTAATCTTCATGACCTTTACCAGCCAGCACCACAATATCCCCTGGTTCTCCGTGATGGATGGCATAAGCGATTGCTTCCTTGCGATCTGGAATCTCCACATATTTACCTTCTGTCTTCGCCATGCCCACTTTGATGTCATCAATAATAGCCTGAGGCTCCTCATCTCGCGGATTATCAGAAGTGATGATGGTCAGATCTGCCAGACGACCGGAAACCTCTCCCATCTCATAACGGCGAAGCCTGGAGCGGTTTCCGCCACAGCCAAACAGGCAGACCAGTCTGTGTGGATGATACTCACGCAATGTAGTAAGAAGACTTTCCAAAGCCATTGCATTATGTGCATAATCAATCATCAGAGTAAATTCATCAGATACTTTCACCATCTCAATACGGCCTTTTACTTTTGCTACCTTCAGAGCCTTCAGGATATTTTCCTGGGAAACCTTAAAATGACGGCAGATTGCAATAGCGGTAAGAGAGTTGTAAATACTGAATTTACCCGGGATGTCGATTTCAACAGGGAAATCCATAAGTCCCTTCAGCTGATAGGAAATTCCAAGATAGCCTTTTCCGCCAATCAGTCTGGCATCCTCAGCGCGAAGGTCTGCTTTTTTTGAAAAGCCATAGGTTTCCAGAGTACAGGTATGTCCCTCTACAATTCTGTCAAAATGCTCATCATCACGGTTTACAATTCCTACGCGGCACTGCTTGAGAAGCATAGCTTTACAAGACAGATAATGATCGAAGTCCTTGTGCTCGTTTGGACCAATATGATCTGGTTCAATATTTGTGAAAATTCCAAAATCAAACACAAATCCCTGAGTACGATGCAGCATCAGCCCCTGTGAGGAAACTTCCATAACCACACAATCACAGCCAGCTTCCACCATTTCGTGAAAATACTCCTGAACTACATAGGATTCTGGTGTGGTATTAGAAGCAGGTATTATCTTATTTCCGATAATTGCCTCAATAGTACCGATCAGACCAACCTTGTATCCGGCATTTTCCAGAATGGATTTTACCATATAGGTAGTAGTGGTTTTTCCCTTGGTTCCGGTAATTCCGATTGTTTTCAGCTTCTCTGCCGGATGTCCAAACCAGGCCGCTGAAATAAATGCCATAGCATATCTGGTGTCTGTCACCTGGATAACCGTAACATCTGACGGTGCAGAAACCTCCTCTTCTACTATCAGAACTTTAGCCCCTTTTGCTGTTACATCCGGGATAAATTTATGTCCATCTACAACAGCACCTCTGATACAGATAAACAGAGAGCCGTCTGTTACCTTTCTGGAATCATAAACAACACCAGTGACTTCCTGCTCTGTGCTCCCCTGCACGCAGGTGTATTCTAACTTCTCTAATAAGGATGATAATTTCATAATATATGCCTCCCTATATTGACGTTGCTTTAAAATCACGCCAGAGCTTATTTGAAAAAGACTTTCAGCAAGATGTGCGTCACAATTTGCGGGAATGATTTTTCAAACACGCTCTAATCTGGTGACATCATACAGCAACGCATACTCTTTTATAGAATATCACACACAGAATTTGTTTTCAATCTTTCCTGTTAAAAAAGCAGTAACCGTTCACCTCACATTATAGTTTCCATTCACGAGTCATCTGTGAGCATTGCCTCCAAACATTCTTCTGGCGGCTACAGCGGAAAAAAGAAACGAAAGCAGAATCAGTACCTGAAACAGCTCTTTGTGGGAAGTATCCCCTGTTTTTGGAGAGGTGGACGCAGCCATTGTGCTGCCATCATTATTCCCACTGCCTATGCCAGTTCCATCTCCATTTCCACCCCCATTTCCGTTTCCGCTTCCATTTCCATCCTTCTCCTTATCTTCCACACGGATGGTTGCCTGATCCCGCACTGCGCTTTCCTCACCAGTCTCGTCAGTAACTACAATAATCTGATTCATCAGATTCTGGTCTTTCAGATCTTTTGGAAGTACAACTTTTGCCTTTAAATTCACACAGCCACCAGGTGCGATTTCCTGGATTTTCGCCTGAGTTCTGCTTTTATTCAAGGTTATACCTCTCTGTTCCTGAAAAGTAGCTGTTACTCCGGCAAGCCCGAAACGTTCCGTAGTAACTACGGAATGCAGAGTCACCTCTCCGGTATTGTGAATACTGATCTGATAAGTCACAGTCTCCCCAGGGCTGGCGTTGTCGCAGTCAGCTGTTTTCTTTACCGTAAAAGAGGCTTTTCCCTGCTGTAATGTTAACTGTTTTTCTGCTGCTTTCTCCAACGAAACCGGATTTTCTGTTTTTGCAAAAAGCTCCAGCTCCAGATTACTTTTCTGATTCATGTCCGGATCTATATAAAAAGACAGGGTTCGTGTTTCCCCTGCGGAAAGGCATTCCAGCACTGCACCACTTTCCAAAACTTCAAGGCCAGGCTCCTTTTCCCACACAGGTACCAGTTCCTGTTCTTTTACTTTGGCCTGAAGGGAAATTTTATAAAAAGGTACCTGACCATTATTTGTCAGATTCACTGCCATATGAATGCGTTTTCCAGTATAAAGCGCCTTTTCCTTGGCTTCCATTTCCACTGAAAAATCCATGTGTGCAGCTGGTATCTCCAGATTCTTAGATAAAGCTTTACACAAAATGGTTTTTTCATTTTCCACTTTTTTTACAATGTAAACTCCACCTCCATTTTCTTCTCCGCTTATAGCACCATTTGCATGCAAAATATCCTGACAGGTAGGAACTGTATGTTTTTCTGCTGGAAAACGATATTCATCCCGCAAGGTAACCGGAATTTTCAGCTGTTTGCCCTGTTCTCCCGGATTTATTTTCCAGCGGAATCCGGTTATACTGCTGGATCTTCCGTCAGCAGTCTCGATAGGAAGCTCCTCTTTCAGGCAGCCTTCAGGTGCCATAAACGAAGCATCTGGCTGAAAATATTCAGAAAGCCAGACTACCAGTTCGTAAGATGTTGGATGAGGTATTGTTTCATCCGAAAAATCATATTGATCATTTTCCAGGCTCCCGTCCTGATTTCCACTGCTGAATAAATTTTCATCGTCACTTTCATATTCCTGGTTTTCATTTTCCCGCGTAAGTGACGCCAGCCCATCTGCCTTTACAGAAATCACCGCCTGAAATTTCTGTAAATCTGTCCATGCCGCATCTTGGGCAACAGATAACCCGCCTTCCATTTCTGCTCCATATGCCACTGCCGGCTGCGCCGTGCATCCAACCAGCATCCCAGCTTCTGCAAGCAGACTTACTCCCACTGCCAGTATCTTTTTCCATATTCTGTTTTTCATTATAACTTCTCCTTTTCTACCCCTATTTTTCACTAATCTCTGTTATTAAACTACTATTTTACAAAACGGACTTGCCGCCTACTGGCGACATCACCATATAAATGAGTCACTGACAGCACATGGGAATCACACCTTTCTCATTTAAACAGATCCTATTCACAGCATTCCGAAGCAAATTTGCCTTGCCATTGTATGCATCCATTTTCAAAAAAGCGTATAAAACGCCCAGGTTAACAGGTTTCCTTCAAAAAACGGGTTATCTTGCGCCGAACCGGCGCGGTAGAAATTCTTTTCTGCAGAATGCAGAAACAAGATAGGTTTACTTTACCACACTTGGTCTTTAAATGCAATAAAGGGTCGGATTTTATTTTCATTTCATATTTTTTCGATTTCTTTTAGATTTGAGACACATTTTCCTCACAAATTGCCGATATAATGAATTTCGGATAGATGAAAAACCACTCTCTATCTCCCCCCTCAAAAATATAGGAAATGAGCCATCTGCTTGATGCGGATGGCTTTTCCTGTTTCAAGGACTTTTCTATTGCAATTCCCACCCTTAGCTTTTATAATGGAAGATATTACACAAGGATGTCCGGAGAAATCATTCATGTTGCTGTGAATACTTTCACAGTAATCCACTTAACTCTGATATCCGCATTATATTCTTGACAGAAACGAGGTATCTCCTATGAGTGAAAAAATCGTAGTAGTTGCATTAGGTCACAGAGCTCTCGGCACCACACTTCCAGAGCAGAAAGTAGCCACCAAAGCCGCAGCAAAAGCAATCGCAGATCTTGTTGAAGAGGGTGCCAAGGTGGTAATCTCCCACAGCAATGGCCCACAGATCGGCATGATCCACACTGCAATGAATGAATTTGGAAAGACACACCCGGATTATACATTCGCTCCTATGTCAGTCTGCTCCGCAATGAGCCAGGGCTACATTGGATATGACCTTCAGAATGCGATCCGCTCTGAATTTATCAGCCGCGGAATTTACAAACCTGTTGCTACCATTCTTACCCAGACTGTTATTGATCCATATGACGACGCTTTTGCAGATCCGGAGAAAATTATCGGACGTGTTCTCACTGAGGAAGAAGCTGAAGCAGAAGAAGAAAAAGGAAACTTTGTCACCAGACTTGCTGATGGCGGATACAGACGAATCGTAGCAGCTCCGAAGCCACAGAGAATCGTAGAGCTTGAGACTATACGAGCACTTCTCAATGCAGACCAGGTTGTTATCGCAGCCGGCGGCGGTGGAATTCCAGTGCTTGAGCAGGGCATCAACCTTCACGGTGCCAGTGCCATCATTGAGAAAGATCTTGCCGCAGGACTTCTTGCAGAAGAATTAAATGCCGATACTCTTCTGATTCTCACAAGTGTAGAGAACGTAAGTCTGAACCACGGTCAGGTAAATGAGCAGAAGCTTGGCAGCATCACTGTAGCAGACGCTAAGAAATACATCGAAGAGAACCAGTTTGCTTCCGGTTCCATGCTTCCCAAAATCGAAGCAGGTATTTCCTTTATTGAGAAAGGGGAAGGCCGGAGCACTGTGATTACCGATATGGCTCATGCCAAAGAGGGCTATGAAGGGAAAACAGGAACTACCATCCGCTAGAGAGTGTTTGAAAAAGGCTTTCTGCAAGATGTGCGTCACAATTTGCGGGAATGATTTTTCAAATACGTTCTAAACATACAAAAAGGAACCTCCGACGAAATAAGTACTCATCTGACGAGGTTCCTTTTTTTACTATTATTTTACTATTATTTCCCCAATCTCAACGAGCAGTAAGCATCAATGAGGAATCCTCTGACTCTGTATTTATGATTCCGATCAGATCTCCCTCTTTCAGGGTAATCTTACGCTCCACGCCATCTGTCACTGTCATGCTTCCGTTTTCACCCTCTTCTCCCATGATCATAAAACTTACAAAACCATTTGAACAGGAAGCAATGTAATATCCTGGGACAATGCCTCCATCCACATTTTCCCCAACCTCCAGCACATCTCCCGCCATCAGTTTATAAGAGGCTGAATCAGCCCCAGAGCCGAACATATCTCCAAATTCTTCTTCAAGTATCGGAGCAAGGCTGTCCTTTAGGGAATCCCGGATTTCCGGTAAGCTTGCGCAAATGATCACCAGGACCATGAGCCATCCAAAAAGGGAGCCTTTTTTCTTTTTTACCGGTTTCTGGGTGTAAACACTGCTTTTTTTAGCTGTAGTGCTGTAAGTTCCAGCTGTACTTTGTCTGCTCTTGGAATTATAATTCCCAGCAGGGACAGAGACCTTATTTCCATTCTTAGCAGCGCCAGTGCTGCCTCCATATGTACTTCCTGCTTTCACACTTCCCTTATTATAAAAATTCCCTGTGCCTGCACCAGCCAGTGACTTAGAACTTCCAGTTCCCGTTTTCTGATCATATTTATTTCCGGCTCCTGCCACGCCTGTTCCGGTCCCGGTCTTATATGCAGCACTTCCAGCCTTCTTATCTCCCAGCGGGATTTCCTCCTGGCGCATGATTGCCCGCGCCCGGCTGGTAGCATGACGGTAATGGTCACTTCTGTTCTCATTCAGATGATACAAAGTCTCATCATTTCTATAAGGCATTCCACACAGCTTACATCTGCCATTTACAACAGGCCCATCGCAGACCTGGCACCTTTTTTTCTCCATAGACATCCTCCCGGTTCTCTGGTTATTCTGTTTCACCACAACCTGTAATTCCTGTTTTTGCTCCAACAGGGAAAAATCATCACATTCTTTGTCTTTTATTGTATCTTTTTTGCATATTTCTTGCAAGGTCTAAATTGCCAAGCGGGAAAATACCTGTTATAATAAACCGAGATTGTTCCTGTTTACGTTTTAGTAACCACAGAACATTATCGTGAACAGAAAACAGAGATTAACACAATCAACAAGGAGGATTCCCATGGAACAATTAAAAATTCCTATGGGCTATCATGCAGACCTTAATCTTCATGATACTCAGGTAGCAATTAAAACTGTGAAAGATTTTTTCCAGCAGACACTTGCACAGAAGCTGAACCTTCTGCGTGTCTCCGCACCTATATTTGTAGATCCAAGTTCCGGCCTCAATGATAACCTGAACGGCGTGGAGCGTCCGGTAAGCTTTGACATCAAAGGCATGGACTGCAACGCTGAAATCGTACATTCTCTTGCAAAATGGAAGCGTTATGCACTGAAGAAATATGGTTTCTCTGTAGGTGAGGGCTTATACACCGATATGGTTGCCATCCGCCGTGATGAGGATGTTGACAACATCCATTCCATCTATGTAGATCAGTGGGACTGGGAGAAAATCATCACCAAAGAAGAGAGAAATGTAGAAACTCTCATTAACACTGTCCGTACTATCTACAGCGTACTCCGCAAGACAGAGAAATACATGGCAGTACAGTATGACTACATAGAAGAAATTCTTCCAAGAGAGATTGCATTTGTCTCCACAGAAGAGCTTGTAGACATGTATCCGGATCTTACCCCTAAGGAAAGAGAATACAAGATTGTCAAAGAAAAAGGCGCTGTTTTCCTTATGCAGGTAGGTAAGAAACTGACAAATGGCGAGCGCCACGACGGACGTGCTCCAGACTATGATGACTGGGAATTAAACGGCGATATTCTGGTATACTATCCTGTACTGGACATTGCCCTTGAACTTTCTTCCATGGGTATCCGTGTAGACGAGACAGCACTTGACAAACAGCTTACAGAAGCCGGCTGTGACGACCGCAGAGAGCTCCCGTTCCAGAAGGCCATTCTGAATAAAGAACTTCCATACACAATCGGCGGCGGTATCGGTCAGTCCCGTATCTGTATGTTCTTCCTGCGCAAGGCTCATATTGGAGAAG
The DNA here is from genome assembly GCF_964249465.1 of Ruminococcus sp. Marseille-P328. NCBI lineage: Bacteria > Bacillati > Bacillota > Clostridia > Eubacteriales > Oscillospiraceae > Ruminococcus > Ruminococcus sp. Marseille-P328. The sequence continues at coordinate 37,279 of NZ_CAXUBQ010000022.1, forward strand.
TACATGTTTCCCTGTGGCCTAAGGAAATGCAGGAAGAAGCTGCTAAAGGCGGTATTCCACTTCTGTAAAATAGAATCGAGGGATCAAATTGAATATACTTTTTTTCTTAACACCGAAAAGTGATATTGCCTACATTTTCGAGAATGAAACTTTGAGGCAGACTCTTGAGAAAATGGAACACCGGAAATTTTCCTGTATTCCTATTCTGAATCCAGATGGAAAATACGTAGGTACTATTTCTGAGGGTGATCTTCTCTGGGGAATGAAAAATCTGAACATCACGGATATGAAAACAGCCGAGGAAGTACCGGTTATGGCTATCTCCAGAAGAGCCACCTACAAACCGGTACACGTTGACTGCGACATGGAGGATCTCCTGGACCGCGCAATCAACCAGAACTTTGTGCCGGTTATAGATGATCAGGATCACTTTATCGGAATTGTCACAAGGAAAGAAATCATCAAATATTGTTATAAAGAAATGAAGAAAAACGCATAGGATTTTAAATCACCGCATTTTTTCACACAAAAAAAAGACAACCTCTGTCCCATTTAAACCAATGGAAAAGGTTGTCTTTTTTCTTTTTACAGAACCTTAGACAAAAATTCCTTCAATCGCGGATTCTGCGGATTTTCAAAAAACTCCTTCGGCGCATTCTGTTCCTGAATTTTGCCATCATCAATAAATAAAACTCTTGTTGCAACCTCTCTTGCAAATCCCATCTCGTGAGTAACTACAACCATAGTCATGCCGCTCTTTGCAAGCTCTTTCATCAGCTCCAGAACCTCTCCAACCATCTCCGGATCCAGTGCAGAAGTAGGCTCGTCAAAAAGCATAACATCCGGATTCATGGCAAGGGATCTTGCAATGGCAATACGCTGCTTCTGACCACCGGAAAGCATATCCGGATAAGCATTTGCCTTATCTGGAAGTCCCACACGGGCAAGAAGCTCGTCCGCACGTCTGGAAGCCTCTTCCTTTGTCATCAGTTTCAAGGCAACCGGTGCCATCATAATATTCTGCTTTACCGTCTTGTGTGGAAACAGATTAAACTGCTGGAAAACCATTCCGATCTTCTGACGATGTCGATTTATGTCAACCTTAGGATCTGTGATATCTGTTCCTTCAAACAGGATTTTACCTCCTGTAGGCTCCTCCAGAAGGTTGAGAGAACGAAGGAAAGTAGATTTACCAGAGCCAGATGGTCCGATAATGGCAACAACCTCGCCCTGACAAATATCTGTGGAAATTCCATCCAGAACCTGATTGGATCCAAACGCTTTTTTCAGATCCTGTACCTGGATCAAAACTTTACTCTTATCAACGCTCACTGGTTCTCAGTCTCCTCTCCAGTTTATTCATAAAGAAAGTCAGTACCATGACCACGATCAGATAAATTGCTGCTGCTGCCAGAAGAGGCATAAAAGCATTGTAGGTACGGCTCTGGATCAGCATTGCACCCTTGGTCAGGTCCATCATTCCGATGTAACCGATAATAGAAGTTTCCTTGATCAGCACGATAAACTCATTTACCAGTGCAGGAAGCACATTCTTAAACGCCTGTGGAATGATAATAAGACGCATGGTCTGGGTAAAATTAAGTCCCAGGCTACGTCCTGCCTCTGTCTGTCCCTGGTCAATTGACATGATTCCGGAACGGACGATCTCCGCAACGTAGGCACCTGAGTTAATACCAAATGCCAGACTTCCTACCAGAATCTCATTGACGCTTACAGAACCAAAAACTACAAAGTTCATGATCAGAAGCTGGATCACAGTAGGTGTTCCACGGATCACAGTCAGATAAACTCTGCAGATGGAGTTGGCAATTTTAAAATTCCCGGATTTATCGTGGGAAGAACGGATAATTGCCACCAGAAAACCAATACAGATACCGATCAACAGGGCGAAAACTGTGATGATCATGGTATTTTTCAAACCATCCAGCAGCCAGGTGTATCTGTCATCTTTTATAAAATTGATATAAAAATCGTGTCCAAATTTTTCAAACATATTATTTCCCTTTTTATTTGCTTATCTAATGGTGCAGTGCCTGCTTCTCTTTCGGCACCATTCCATATAGGAAAAGCTGCCAGAACTGTATGCTGGCTGTTTTCATTCTTTCAGTCAGTAACATTAGTATGAGTCACCTTGATCTGCATGTATCCAAAGCTTATACATTCCAAGCTTTTCCCAAACAGCATTCATCTAGGTGACTCACACTTCTCTGACAGCTTATGCTGTATTATTTCTATCAGTCAGCTTTTACAATGATAACCTGGCTTGCATTTGCATAGGTGTCTGTGAAATCAACGCTCTCCAGACGATCCTCTGTAACGGTCATTCCGGCAGCACCGAAATCAGCTTTTCCAGACTGTACTGCGGCAAGGATTGCATCAAACTCCATATCGTCGATCTCAAGCTCATATCCAAGCTTATCACAGATTGCCTGTGCAATATCAGCGTCGATACCAACAACCTCATCACCTTCACGATACTCATATGGCTCGAACTCAGCGTTTGTTGCCATTACAAGAGTTCCGTTGGAACGGTCTACATCTTCCGGAGACTCATATGGTGTCTCGCCAATGTTATCACCGATGTAGTTGTTCATAATATCATCAACAGTTCCGTCCTCTTTCAGTTCTTTTAATGCGCCGTTGATCTTGTCAAGAAGCTCATCATTGCCTTTCTTCAGGCAGATTGCATACTCTTCTTCAACGAATGGCTCGTCCAGGATCTTCAGTCCGTCTGCATTCTCAACGAATTTCTGAGCCGGCTGTGAGTCGATGATCACACAGTCGATCTGACCTGCCATAAGTGCCTGGATTGCTTCGCTTCCTTTGCTGTAACGCTTAACAGTTGCTCCGTCAGCCTCATATTCACTAGCTTCAATATCACCGGTTGTACCAAGCTGTACACCGATTGTTGCATTCTTAAGATCATCCTTTGACTCAACAGTTGCAGCAGATACGCCAGCAGTCATGGAAACTGCCATTACTGTGCCAAGTGCAAGAGCTACCAATTTTTTCATATTCTTTTCCTCCTCTTAATCTCATATACAGAACCAGTTCCTTATATCTTCATCCACATAGTAAGCTGTTGCTGTTTATTTCTTCCACAACAACCGACTTCACAAGATGGGGACATAATTATTCATGCTTTCTGCATATTCATTCATCTGTCTTTTCCTCATTTTATCAGCTTTTGGGAAAAATGCAAGAGTTTCCATAAATTTCCCCAACTTCTTTGTCATTATTTGGAAAAATTCACTTTTTGATAACAGATCTGTGTTATGATATGATTTGTGTGGAGTAATTAAATAATTGAATGACCAAGGCGTTAACCGCCCAAACAGGAGGTATTTATTATGAAATTTACAAAAATGCATGGTATCGGCAACGATTATGTATATGTGAACTGTTTTAAAGAAACTGTGAAAGATCCATCAGCAGTTGCCAAATTTGTGAGTGACAGACATTTTGGAATTGGCTCAGACGGACTGATTCTGATTAAGCCGTCTGACATTGCAGACTGTGAGATGGATATGTACAACCTGGATGGTTCCCAGGGTGCTATGTGCGGCAATGGCATCCGCTGTGTAGCCAAGTATGCTTACGATTACGGCATTGTAAACAAGACCAGTATCAGCGTAGCGACCAAAAGCGGCGTGAAATATCTGGATCTTTCTATCCGTGACGGAAAAGTCAGTATGGTAAAGGTCAATATGGGCGCCCCTATTCTTCAGGCTTCTCTGATTCCAGTTGTATCTGAGTCTGAGCAGGTCGTAAATGCCCCTATTGAAGTAGACGGACAGATTTATCACTTTACAGCTGTTTCCATGGGAAATCCTCACGCCATCGTATACATGGATGACGTAGACGGACTGAAAATCGAAAAGATCGGTCCATCTTTTGAAAACCATATAAATTTCCCTGACCGCGTCAATACCGAATTCGTAAAAGTCATCGACCGACACACTGTCCAGATGAGAGTCTGGGAGCGCGGTTCCGGTGAGACTCTGGCTTGTGGAACAGGTGCCTGTGCAGTTGCAGTTGCTTCTATTTTGAACGGGCTGGTTGACCGTGATCAGCCGGTTACCGTGAAGCTTCTTGGTGGCGATCTTAATATTTTCTGGGACGAAAATGACGATCAGGTTTATATGACTGGTCCGGCGACTACTGTATTTGATGGGGAAATTGATCTGGGATTTCTTGGAGAATGACTCAATAAAAAGGCCCTTGCGGACCGTAGGCATTTTGTAATGCTTACACTGCAAAGGCCATTATTCTTTCTACAATAAATACTGCACCACAGGCAAGAAGCGCCACAGTCAGCAGACTCTTCTCTTTGTACGCTGCAATCAGCGCCACTACAAATCCCACTACAGCAGAAATCACACTTGCCGTTGCCGACAAAATCGCCGGAAACGTCATAGCTGCAAGACAGGCATAGGGCACATAAAACAGAAATGATTTTATAAAAGGATTGGTAATCTCCTTCTTCGCCAGTGCCAATGGCAGCATACGGATCAAATATGTAACGCCAGCCATAACCAGGATATAAATATAAACATTAGGCTTCATGAGCTTCCTCCTTGGCATTTTCTTCATCAACCGGGCAAAGCCATGCTGCCAGTCCGGCTACCAGAATTGTAGTAATAATAATCACAAATCCGGATGAGACTTTCGATAATACAGGAACCCAGGCAAATAATGCGCTCACTGCCATTGCTCCAAGAACAACCAGAAGCACTGCTTTGTTTTTCTTGGATGGCGGAATAATGACAGCCAAAAACATTCCATAAATGGCAACTCCAAGTGCACTCATAATAAAATCAGGAAGAATACTTCCTGAAATAGCTCCAAGCAGGGTTCCAATGGTCCATCCCGGGATTGCTACACTCATTACACCATAATTATAAAACGCACTGACTTTCCCCGGTTTACTGGCACTGACTCCGAATATCTCATCTGTTACGCCAAATGCAACTCCGTAACGATGCCCCCAAGTTTCATCACGTCTTAGCTTCTGTGAAAGGGAAAACGACATCAGACAGTATCTCAGATTGATAATCAGCTGAGTAAGTGCCATTTCCCATAAGGAACCTCCTGCTATGATAATATCAAGACCTGCAAATTGTCCCGCTGACGTAAGATTCGTCAAAGAAATCAAGACCGCCTGCCAGATAGACAGTCCGCCCTGCACCGCCATCATACCAAACGTAAAGGAAACAGCCAGATACCCCAGGGCAATGGGGATTCCATCTGTAATTCCTTGTTTAAAGCTCTCTTTTTTCATGAGAGATTTCCTCCGGTTTCTTCTGTAGTCACGCAAAGAGCCTGGGAAACAGTTTTGGCCTCCCAGGCTCTCTCATTGTAGCACTTTACACTAATAAATTCAACTATTATCCCTTGTATTCTCACTTTCTCTCTACAATCTTGTAATAAACCTTCGCTGTCAGCCCATAAATCACGCCATAAACCAAAGCAAACACCAATAATGTCACCACCGTGCATCTGGCAAACAAACCGCTGTTTGTCATGCTAAACAGCGCCAGCAGTCTCTTTACCATAGGAAATGCCATAGCAATATGCAGTGCTGCCATTCCAAGAGGAAGGAAAAATACCATAAGGATCTGTCTGTGAATGGAAGATTTCACCTCTTTATGAGTCATGCCCACCTTCTGCATGATCTCGAACCGTTCCTTATCCTCATAGCCCTCTGAAACCTGCTTGTAGTAAATGATCATAGCCGCCCCCATCAGGAACAGCAGTCCAAGGAAAATTCCAAGGAACAAAATTCCACCGAACATACTGTAAAAACTGTTATACAGATCCTGTTTTATAGTATTGTAGTTCATTCCCACTTCTATAGTTCCAGCTGCTTTTTCGGAATCCAGAAGCTCCGTTGCAAGATCGCCTACTTTGGTGGCAGATGCATATTTTTCTTCTTCACTTCCAGACAGATACACATCCGTTTCCAGTTCCATCAGAGACATTGCACTTTGATAAACTTTCTCCTGCTGCAAAAACAAAGCAAAAAAGTCTTCGTCATTTACAACCAGCTTCAAAGAATCCATAGAAGAAAAATTATCTCCCACATACTGGTAATTTTTCAGCCATTCTTTCACCTGGTAAACCTTGTTATGAATCTCCAGAGTCTCACCGTCTGTTTTTCCATTGTGGTAAGCAAGAACTTCACCTGGCGCAAGGGAAATCTCTTCTCCCGTAACCCTGGCATACTCTTCCTGTGGAACCACGGTAAGGGTTTCCAATGAGGCTGGCATTGCCATAAGGGAACTCCCATCAACATTTGCAAATTTCCAGCTCCCATCTTCGCTTCCCACAAGCGTAGATGAAAAAGCAATTTCGGTGTTAATTTTCTCATAAGAAACCTGGTTTTCAATTTTTCCCAGTAATTTCTCTCTCATTTTTTCCAGATCTTCATAAGAATTTCCCCGGTACAGCACATTCACATCCGCCGGACAGCGTTTGTTCATAATATCATCCAGTCCGGAATTCAGGCACACCGTAGAAGAGATCATCAGAAGTACGCCTGTGCTCAGAATGCAGATACTTGCAAGTCCAACTGCATTTTGTTTCATGCGGTACAGCATACCGGAAACAGCAGTAAAATTCTTGGTTTTATAATAAAATTTCTTATTCCAGCGCAGAACTTTGAGCACCACAATGCTTCCTGCTGTAAAAAGAAGATACGTTCCTGCCATTACCAGAACCACTGCCACAAAGAACAGCGCCAGCGCCGAAAGAGGTGACTCTGTGGTAATGGCAATATAATATCCGATAAACAGACAGATAAAACCAGCAACCGCCATCAGCCATTTTGCTTTTGGTTCCTTTTCCCCTGCATTTTGTGCCTGAAGAAGCTGAATCGGGTTTGTTTTGTAAACCTTCCTGATATTTACCAGAAGGATCAAAACAAATATAGCTCCAAACACTTCCAGGCATATTCTGATTGCCGGAACGCTGACTTCGAACCCAAAGGACGCCGGAACCTTGATCAGTTTCAAGAGCAGCAGAAGCGCCAGCTTGCTTCCCAGAATTCCCACAAGGATTCCGCCAACAAAACTGATCAAGGCACTAAACAGATTCTCCAGCATCATAACCCTGCTGATATGCTTCTTTTCCAAACCGAGAATGTTGTAAAGTCCCAGTTCCTTTTGTCTTCTTTTCATGAGGAAACTGTTGCTGTACAACAGGAAAATAAAGGAGAAAATAACAATAACGCCAACTCCCATAGTCGTGATCATCAACACGTCACCACTGTGACGGATCGTTTTCATTCCTGCATTATGATTGATAAAAAGCATCATATACAGCATTGCCACATTGAACAGACACGCCAGAATATAGGGCACATAGATCTGTTTGTTTTTTCGGATGTTTACAACTGCCAGCCTGGCAAAAAATCCCTTACGCATGATACTCACCGCCCGTCATCAAAATGGTTAAGGTATCGGAAATCATCTGATACATCTCCTCTTTTGTTTTCTCGCCGCGATAGATCTGGTGGAAAACTTCACCATCTTTTATGAACAGAACCCTGGATGCCCGGCTAGCTGCCTGGGCGCTGTGAGTAACCATGAGAATGGTCTGTCCCTGTCTGTTTATCTCTCCGAAAACGTCCAGAAGAGCATTTGCAGCCTTGGAATCGAGAGCCCCTGTGGGTTCATCCGCAAGGACCAGGCGCGGCTGTGTAATCAGAGCCCTGGCAACTGCACATCTTTGTTTCTGTCCTCCAGAGACCTCATAAGGATATTTTTCCAGCAGTTCATAAATATGAAGAGCCTGTGCAATAGGGCGGATTTTCTGCCCCATTTCCCGGTAATCTTCACCAGCCAGCACCAGCGGCAGATAAATATTATCCCTCAGGCTGAAGGTATCAAGAAGATTAAAATCCTGGAACACAAAGCCCAGATTTTTTCTTCGAAATGTAGAAATCTCCTTGTCAGAAAGGTGTCCCAGGCTTTTTCCATCCAGAAGTACGTCTCCGGAAGTAGGTTTATCCAGTGTTGCAAGAATATTCAGAAGTGTAGTTTTTCCGGAACCGCTTTCTCCCATAATTGCAACAAATTCACCTTTTTCCACAGAAAAATTCACATTGGTCAATGCCTGCACCTTATTTCCGCCAAAACGGGTGGTATATATTTTTTTCAGATTTGTAACTTCAAGTAATGACATTTTTTACTCCTCTCCTTTATCAATGAGCTTTTTCATACGCTTCCTTGCAAAAAACAGTATACTTAAAAAAGTCACTTGCTGCCATCGAATCAGATTACAAAATGCAGGCAGAATCTTACAATGTTGTAAGGTTGTCACATAAAGTTTGCAAGAAAAAAATTTCATCTGGCAAAACTCTTTATGATATAGAAGATTTGGTCAGTATTTTTTGCAATATAAAAAGGCCGCTGACATATACGACCTTTTTTATATTATAATCCCCTATTGGGCATATATCTTCTCTGGCGTCATTCCGGCAGCCAATGTAAGATAATACACCGCGTCCGCCGCCACACACACTACGTTTTCCTCATGCATAAACTCTGTGATTTCCGAATCAAAAAGCATGTTTGCCTGTGCTTCAAATTCCTCATCCTTATCCCAGAACAAAACTGCAATATTCAAAAAAGGAAATACCGGAAGCACATACCCCACATCTCCCTGAGGAAGCAAAGTTCCCCCAAGAGCCTCACAGGCTTTTCTTAATTCTTCTGTTTTCCCGGCGAAAAGCTCCTGCAGCCTAAAAATAATCGTCCTTCTGTAAGCAGCCTCAAAAGGATACACTCTCTTCACCTGGCGAAAAGCCACCAGATTGCCCGATGCCACAGGATGAGCTGCTGAATAGTAAAACGTATTATAAATATTCATCACCGTATCAAATCCAGGGCTTTTCCCATCTTCTGTAATGAATCCGTTTTTTCGGTCAATTCGAAATCTTTTTGAAAAGTAGATGATATAAAGAAACTCCTCATCAGCTTCCAGCTGAAATTTGCGAATCAGTTCCTCCTGATCCATTTCCAGGAATTTCAATCTCCAGTTCTCGATTACCTGGTCATAATTAGACTGCCTGTTTTCTGGCATAATACATTCTCCTCTTATCCGCTATTTACCTTTAGCTATGCCATATAACTTGAAAGCTTCCTGTTTCAAGTATTTTTACCAGCTGCTCCACTTCATCGGAGTTCCAGTTTTGCGCAGTCTGTGCTTCCCCTGTGAATTTCACGCAGGTTCCGCAGGAAGAGCTTAAATTCCTTGGCACCGGCATGATCGTAGCCGGATATCCCTCTTTCTCACATTTTTTCTTGAAAGACATAGCTCCAAAATGGGAAAAAAATGTGGCTATGTAATCTCCCATTATTTCTCAAGAGTGAGGACAAAGTCTTCCCCATCCTCTTTTACAGACACCTTATATCCCTGATGCAGGGCGAAACGGGATACGTTTTCTTTGGCTGTTACGTTATCTACCATTACCGTATATGCCTTCTCACCGGATGCCAGCGCATTCTTAGTACGGATCACAGGTTCCGGGCAGGAAAGCCCTCTTGCATCTATTGTTTTCATACACTTAATCTCCTTAGATTTTTCATTATTTCAACTAAACGGAATTGTCTGTTTACACAGATATACTATAAATGAGCGTCCTTAATCAACTTCACGCTTCATTCTTACGCATGGAATTTACTGTCGCAATCACGATCAGAACCACAAAACCGATCACAACAGCGATCTTGCCATTTGCAGTCGGGCCTTCTCCAGAAGATGCCAGTCCGAAATTATGTGCTACAGCTGCACCAGCCATCAGACCAAATACTGTGATGGCGGAGTCTGTGTTTCCTTCACCAGCCAGAACCAGCTGACGAAGCGGGCAGCCTCCAAGAAGGACACAGCCAAATCCTGCAAGCGCCATTCCAAGTGCATTCCAAAGACCATCTGTATGTGCGACAGGTTGTCCTGCAAATCCTGGATTAAAATATCCCAGGATCATGTTTCCGATCAACGCACTTACCAGAATTGCAATAAATCCAAGAAGCAGCTTCCACTCTCCAAACAGTACCACGTCACGGATTCCTCCAACCATACACAGGCGGGTTCTCTGTGCAAGTGCACCTACCAGAAGCCCTGCGATCAGGGAGATTGCAATTGCAGCATGCTTTGCTCCAGGACCACCGTCAGCTTCTGTGAAGTGGATGAATGCAGGTGCTGCAATGAGAAGCAGAAGAATTCCGATTTCCACTACTGGGAAAATGCCGCCTTCAACCGGCTGCATTTTATAGGAACGTTTCAGAGTATAGCCTTTTTTCAGGAAAAATACTCCGGCAAGGATTCCAGCAATAAATCCGATCAAACCAAAGATGGCGTTGAAATCGCCGCCAGCCAGACGAAGGATCATGCGGAATGGGCAGCCAAGGAACATCAGGCAGCCGATCATAACGAACATTCCGATCACAAAACGGGTAACAGGTGCGGAGCCGCCTCTTGGCTTAAATTCTTTGGTTGCAAGAGCAAGAATGCAGGAGCCAAGTACCAGTCCTACAATTTCCGGGCGGATGTACTGAACCGCAGCTGCACTGTGGAATCCCAGTGCTCCTGAAGTATCACGCAGGAAGCAGGCAATGCAGAAGCCCATATTTGCAGGGTTTCCGAAATATACCAGAGCCACTGCAATGATTCCGATGATGACACCGGCTCCGATGATTATGGGTGTTTCTTTCTTTGACAATGTTTCTTTCATACTCTTTCCTCCTTAGATAACTGTCAAATCTTTCCTCTATTTTAGCATTTTTTGTCAGAAAACTCTAATTGATTATGTGGGATTATTTTAAGTATTTATAGATATTGTCGATAAATCGTGGTATTATAGATATATTAAATAACCATTTTCCAAGCGAAAGGATATAATCATGAACCGAATTTACCTCGACCAGGCCAGTACCTCTTTTCCAAAGGCTCCAGGTGTGGCACAAGCTATGATGGATTACCTGACTATGAACGGAGTTAACGTGAACCGCGGCTGCTACTCCAGTGCTTACTTAGCAGAAGAAGTTATTTATGAGACACGCCAGCTGCTGGCAGAACTTTTCCACTTTTCCAAATGCAAAAATGTAATTTTTACACCGAATGTCACCACCAGTCTCAATTTTATTTTAAAAGGATTCTTAAAACCAGGAGACCATATTCTGGTATCCGCCATGGAGCACAATGCAGTTATGAGACCTGTAGTACAGCTGGCTTCCTCAGGGATTTCCTTTGACCGGATTCCTTGCAGAACGGACGGCTCTATGATTCTGGAAAAAGTAGAAGAACTGATCCGCCCTGAGACGAAAGCTATTGTCACTTTACATGCTTCCAATGTATGCGGAACCAGGATGCCCCTTGATGCCCTTGGGGAAATCTGTCAGAGGCACCAGCTTTATTTTGTTGTGGATTCTGCACAGACGGCTGGGATCGTACCAATCAATATGGACAAAATGCATATTGACGCGTTAGCTTTTACCGGACATAAAGGACTTCGGGGACCACAAGGGACAGGTGGTTTCCTGGTTTCCCAGGAATTGGCAGAACAAATGGAACCACTGATTTCCGGCGGTACCGGAAGTGTATCTCATACGGAAGAAATTCCGGATTTTATGCCGGATCGCTTTGAATCCGGGACACCTAATCTGCCTGGAATTTATGGACTGCATGAAGCACTTTTGTACTTGAAAACGCATTCTTTGCAGGCGATAAATGAAAAAGAATTGTCTCTCACTGGTTATTTTCTGGAACAGCTGCAGGCACTGGACGATACTGGCAGACATATCCGTATTATTGGAAAAAAAGATCTCACTGACCGAAATGCAGTTGTTTCGATCCAGACACCAGAAATCGATATGTCACAGGTGGCGTGGCAGCTGGACAATGAGTATGGTGTTATGACCAGAGTCGGACTCCACTGCGCTCCAAACGCCCACAAGACGCTTGGTACTTATCCTGCCGGAACTATCCGGTTCTCCTTTGGACCGGAAAATACAAAGAATGAGCTGGATTTTGCCATCCAGGGATTAAAGAAAATTTTAGACTTATAAATTCAGCATTAGTAACACTTAATTAGTCTTTGAGAAAGGAACCAGTATTTTTATCCTATGGAATTTAAACAATTAGAGGCCTTCGTAGCCGTAGTCGAAAATAAAAGCTTCTCCGAAGCCGCCCGCCAGCTGAACCTGACCCAGCCCACCATCAGTGCCCACATCAATTCTCTGGAACAGGAATTGAACTCGCGGCTGCTGATCCGCACCACCAAGAAGCTGAACATCACCCAGCGCGGTCTTCTGCTCTATGACTGCGCCTCCAATATGCTGAACATGCGCAGCAACATTATAGAAGAGTTCACCGGACAAAATAAAAAGATCATTGACCTGGCTGTTTCCACCATTCCTTCCTCCTACCTTCTGCCAGGTATTCTCAGTGCCTTCACCTGCCAGATTCCAGACGTATATTTTCACTCCTGGCAATCCGACAGTCTCGGCGCTGTGGCAAGAGTTCTAGATGGCAGCGTGGATCTGGCTCTGGTGGGAAATACCTTTGACGAACCAGACTGCTGTTTTATCCCTTTTTGCAAAGATAAACTTGTAATTGCCACCCCGGTCAACCAGCATTACCTGCAATATCAGCAAAAAATGGATTCCGGTACCCTTGATTTCTCTGATTTTCTAAGAGAACCCTTTATTATGCGCGAAACTGGTTCTGGAACCAAAAAGGAAATTGACCGCTATCTGGAAAAACGAAATATCCCGGCTTCTTCCCTGCACATTGTAGCCCGCATGAACGATCTGGAGGCCATCCGCAAGTCTGTAGCCGGCGGCCTTGGAATCTCCATCCTCTCTGCCTGCTCTGCCAAAGATCTGGCCGACACCCACCAGATTCTCATGTTTCCCCTGAATCACGAATCCGCCATGCGAACCTTCTACATTGTGTACAGTAAGAACCGGATTCTGAAGCCACATGTGAAGCAGTTTTTAAAATTCGTAACAAATTTTTATTAGAGCGTGTTTAAAAAAGGCTTTCTGCACGATGTGCGTCACAATTTATGGGAGATTTTTCAAACACACTCTAATAACCGCTTTTAGAAATACCAGACAAAAGGAAGCTGCCCACCAATTTCCCAGTGAACAGCTTCCCATTTCATTCACACATATTCAAAATTCAATTTCAGCAACTGCCGCCAGCTTATTTCTCCTCAGCAGTCTCTTCAGCCTCTGTCTCAGTCTCCGGAACTACGTTGTGAACTGGTGTTACAGTTGCGACAACTGCTTCCGGATCAGTTGTGATGTGGATATTCTTATTCTTGGCGATTTCAAGGTCTTTCACACGAAGCGTATCACCAATCTTCATACCAGCGACATCAACCTTGATCTTGTCAACCAGATCTGCCGGAAGTGCTTTGTATGCAACCTCTTTCAACTCATCCTGCAGAACACCGGACATAACTTTCTCTTCATTTTCCAGAATGATCTCAGCAGTGGAATGAACCATCTCATTGCTTACCAGTGCCTGGAAATCAACTTCCTCTACTGTATGTGCAAGTGGATTATAATCAACTTCCTTGATCAGCGCATCATAGGTTTTACCATCCAGTTCCAGCATTACCTGGCTTCCTTTATTGTTGTTTTTCAACAGAACTTCAATTTCTTTCTTAGTAAACTTAAGGGGAATGGAACCTTCAATTTCTCTGCCGAACAGGTTACCTGTTACAAATCCTTCTCTTCTTAATTTCTTTGCTTTGACATCCATGCTTCTTTTTTCAGCTTTTAAAGTATTCATTTATCTTTTCCTCCAAAATTCTGAAACGCTTAGCAGCCTTCAACAAAGAGGTTTTGTTAAGTACTTCTTTTTTCTTTTTACGTCCCTTATTATAGTCACTTGTTTCAATTATGATTAACCAAACATAACTTTTTTTAAGGGATTTTTTTGTTAAAATCTGCTCTTGTTTTTCTTGGAAAATGGAAGTATAAAATAAATGAATCACTCAAAATTTTCAGGCAGTTGTCTTCTCTGCCGTAAAAGGCAGTTTTCGCTCTGCAACCTGCTTCAATAATGCCTCACTATGAGATACCACGATCAACCCGATTTCCCGCCTTTTTACTTCTTCCAGCAGGAAATTCCATATCTGGCTCTGCGTGATGAGATCCAGCATGGTACTGATCTCGTCTGCAATCAGAAACCTTGTCTCTTTTCCCAGTGCTCTTGCAATACAGAAACGCTGCAATTCCCCACCGGATAATTCCTGAGGATACCGGTTCAGCCAATCTTCTTCTATCCCCAGCCCCTCTATGATCCGATTTTCAACCTGCCCTCCATCAGACAAAATTTTTTCCATTTTCAGTCTGGGATTCACAGCCCTTTCCGGATGCTGCCAGATCATCTGCACCGGACAATACCCTTTCTTCGGCAAAGGCTTTCCATCCAGCAAAACCTGTCCTTTGCTGGGTTCCAGATAACCAGCCAGAATTTTACACAATGTGGTTTTTCCATAGCCACTTGGTCCTGGCACCCACACTCTTTCGTTGTTTTCCACTTTAAATTTTATATTTGAAAAAAGTTCTGCGCCTTTTCTCTCATAAGAAAATGAAATATCTCGTGCTTCCAGAATCATTTTATATCTCCTGTTATAACTATTCAGTAGGCAATATGCATTAAAGTTATCCCCTATCTGACTTTACTATGAAAGTCCCGGATTACGAATGCTGTCGGCAGCAGTGGGAGTGCCACAGGCACACAACAGCTGACTTTCCTATATAGTAATGTCGCCGATAGGTGGTATTTCCGTTTTACATACAATACCGGATACACCTGACACTTCCGCATCCATCCTCCACCATAGGTATCTCCCCTGTGCATTCTTCCCGATACCAGCTGCACCTTGGTCCAAAAGGACATCCCTGCGGCATGTCTTTCACATAAGGCTGGGTTCCGTCAAGAGGGGTAAAGCCATTCTGTGGAAGTGCTCGCCACAATGCTTTCGTATAAGGATGACGCAAGGTCTCTTCTGAACGAAAATCCGAAACCGGGGCCTCTTCCACTGTTTTTCCTGCATAAAAAACAACGATCCTGTCAGCAACTTCCAGTGCCAGCTCAATATCATGAGTAATCAAAAGAACTCCATTTCCTTCATCTGCAAATTTTCTGAAATCCTCCATAGACTTTTTTGCAAGTGTCAGGTCCATGCCAGGCGTAGGTTCATCCGCAATAATAAGCTTTGGATTTTCCATTAATGCAGTAGACAGCAAAATTCTTCTGGTCATTCCTCCAGAACACTCGAAAGGATATTTCGTTTCTGTTTTCTCAGGCAGACCATACCTGCGGAACAATTCCGATTGCTTTTCTGCCCCTTTTTTCCCTCTTTTTCCACAGACCTGTTTCCCCACTTTCATAAGCGGATCCAGATATAAGGTGCTCTGAGGTACGAAAGCAATTTCCTTTCCACGAAGTTCACTGATCTTCTTTTCGTCCATCAATTCACCCTGGAACTTCATAGTTCCGGATACATTTGCATTATAAGGCAGAATTCCCAAAATCGCATGTGCCAGAAGACTTTTTCCGGAACCGCTGGAGCCGACTACAGCCACCAGTTCCCCTTCCCTCACTGCAACAGATAAGCCTGAAATCATGGGAAGCCAGCTCTGTCTGCTGGTTTTCCCTTTATATTGGAGAAAGGAAACGGAAAGCTCTTCTATTTCCAGTATTTTTTTCTTATTTGTACAACTCATATTTTTTCATACGCTGCTGTCTCTTACCGGACAGTCCCTCCTGCTATTCTCTATTTGTGAACACTTCCCGGATCCAGAAGCTGACGAAGAGCTGTACCGCCTTTTTCAAACAGCACAACCGTAAGAACCAGCATCATTCCAGGAAATACAGCCAGCCACCATTTGCCCATGATCAGATAGCGCATACTTTCTGATAAAATAACTCCAATCGCCGGCTGCTCCGTGGAAAGCCCGAAGCCCAGAAATGTAATACTGGACTCATGAAGAATTGCATGCGGGAAAAGCAATACCAGCCCAACAATAAACTGGGGCAGAACATGGGGAACTATGTGTTTTTTCGCAATCTCCCATTTGCCCAGCCCAAGCTTTCCTGCGATCTGAATATATTCACTTTCCCGAAGCTGCATAACCTCACCTCGGATCAGCCTTGCCAGAGATGTCCAGTGTGTCAGCGCCACACCTGCGATCACTCCCTTCAACCCTTTTCCCATAGCATAGGAAATCAGGATCAACAGCAGAATATGCGGAATTCCCATAACAGTGTCAATTGCAAAAGAGATGGCAGAGTCCACCTTTTTTCCAAGAGTTGCTGCACAAATTCCAAGAATCAGTGCCATAACTGCGCTTACACCTGCTGCCAGCACGCCAATAAGAATACTCATAGATAAACCAGTAAGAGTACGGTAAAACATATTTCTGCCCAGCCAGTCTGTACCAAAAGGATATTTCAGACAGGGTGCAATATTTTTTCTGGAAAAATCAGTCACCATAGCGGCATCATGAAGCACCACTCCAAGTATGGCTGTCGCCGCCAGAAAAGCCACAGAAAGAATCAACAAAAGCCTTGCTTTCTGCCGCTGGTTCAGCCTTTTCCTCTGCTTTTCCACGACTCTCGGACTGCCCTTTGAACAACTGTTTTTCATTACGCCTTCGTTCATAGTCCCAGCCCTCCCTTCCGGATTCTGGGATCAACAACTCCATACAGTACATTTGCCAGGAAATTTCCCAGAAAAACAATGGCTGCTGTTATCAATGTAATTCCCATAAGAAGAGGTACATCACTGCCAGTTCCCGCCGCTACAGCCGCCTGTCCCAGTCCCGGATAGGAAAATACCTGCTCCACAAGAACGGAACCTCCTATGATCTCACTGACAGATGCAAACTGCAGGGTCATGGCCGGAAGCAGCACATTACGAATGCCATGGTGAAAAATGATGCTTCCGGTTTTCTCTCCCCGCGCCTTTGCAAAAAGGATGTAATCGCTTTCCATTATATCAATCATTTTTTCCCTGGTATGTAATGTGATATTCGAAATTCCGGTTATGCTTAAAGTGACTGCCGGAAGAATGGCATGACGCACTCTGTCCAAAAAGGTAACACCGCTGACTTCTACTCCAATAGGAACACTAAGTCCAATGGGAAGGATTTTCATCCAGACTCCAAAAATGATCAACAGCAAAAGTGCCAGCCAAAAAGAAGGAGTGCTGGCAATCACCAGCGAATAGCCTTTTATGATCTTATCCGGCAGCCTGCCCTGAAACACCCCTGCAAGTACTCCCAGAAGGAAGCCCACAAGTCCGGAAACCACCCACGCCAGTCCCATAAGAAAAAGAGAATTTCCCAGCTTCACTGCAATGACCTTTGTCACCGGCTGCCGGTATAACAGAGAAATTCCTCCATCTCCCTTTATAAATGCATTCAGCCAGTTCAGATATCTCTGCACTGGCGGTTCATCCACGCCCCAGTAGGAGCGCAGCTTTTCTTTTTGTTCTTCACTCATACTGCCCAGAGCAGCCTGCCCCACATTGGCCTGTAACGGGTCAATGGGGGAAGCTGATACAAGGGCAAAGGTAAGAATGCTTACTGCAAAAAGCAGTAATATGATTCGTAGCAGGTTCTTTCCTACATAAATACCTATGCGTTTCATCTTAATTTATCCGTTTCGTTTTTTCTTACTCTTCATACCTGATACAAGTACAAAAAGCATTCCTTATTGCTTTCTTTATTCCCACTCCCACTGGTCAACATTGTTTACAATAGACCAGCCATGGCCATGAGGATGTAATTTCTGATCTGCCACTTTCAGACCATCACGTACAAAATAAAGATGATCAATATTGCACAGCCAGATCCACGGAATATCCCCTTCCTGTGTAATTCCTGTGGTTCCGTCCCACTGGGCTTTTTTCCAGAGATCGTAGGATTCTTCCAGGTTGCTGCTTGCAAGTGCTTCGTCCATGTATTTGTCAACTGTCTCATTTGCATATGGAGAATATTCCGCACTTCCGGTATCTTTGATGGTGTGATAAATATTGTAAAGCTCCATAGGGCTATGTGCTCCCCATCCCCATATAAGCGGTTCTGACTGTGCCTGATCGTAGGCGGTATCCCAGCCAACACCAGAAGTAGTTACATCAATTCCAAGCTCACGCAGCTGATTCGCAGAGTCTTCTGCAAGTGCCTGGCGCACAGAATCTCCATTTGAAAACATAATGGTAAGCTCTGCTTTTTCCCCATCTTTTTCTCTTATTCCGTCATCGCCTTCTATCCAGCCTGCTTCTTCCATCAGAGCCTTCGCTGCATCAAGGTCATACTCTGTAACAGCCTCCTCGTTGTACCATGGCATTTTGTCGCAAACACTATAGGCTACTGTTCCATAACCATTGAGTACATTTTTGATCATCTCTTCCCGGTCAATAGCAAGATTAATTGCACGTCGTACCTTCACATCGGAAGTCAGACTGTTTCCATATGTGATACCGTCTTTTTCTTCTGGTTCTGTACAAGGAAGATTAAAGCCACGGTTATCCACAGTTGCCACACTCAGGAGTTCATACCCGTCAATTTCCTGGTCACTGTAAGAGGCTGCTGTGTGAGCTACATCTACCTGTCCGGACATTGCCGCTGCCATGGCTGCATCTTCTTCCATAAACAGCACCGTCAGTTTTTTGATCTTTGGTTCTTCTCCGTAGTAATCCGGGTTTGCTTCAAAAATAACCTGCTGTCCTTTGTCCCACTGCTTCATAATATAACGTCCGGAACCAATTGGATTCTGTCCATAATTTTCATCATAGGCATGCTCTGGTACGATTCCCACAATTGCCATGGTGTATGGCCAAATGGAATATGGCTCATTCATATGAAACTCTACCGTCGTATCGTCCACTGCAACCGCTTCCTTCAACATGGTAAAATCGTTTACAGAGCTTTCATCGCGACAGGTATTAAAGGTAAAAGCAACATCAGAGGCGGTCAATGGCTCCCCATCTGTAAACTTCACATCATCACGGATTTTTACAGTCCAGGTAAGACCATCGTCACTGCAGGAATACTCTGTAGCAAGGTCATTTTCAATTCCAAGGTCCTTGGTGGTACGAACCAGGGTGCTCTGGATCAATGGCTCATGAACATGCTCTCCGGCTCCCCATCCGTAAGCCGGATCAAAACCGGATTCCGGTTCTGATGTGGTTGGCATTGTAACTACCACAGACTGATCCTCCGCACCCGCATAAACATTCCCGGCTGGTACAGCCAGCAGCATGGCCGCTGTACATAATAAACTGATTACTTTCTTGATTTTCATAGCAGTTCTCCCTCTTGTTTTTATTATCAGCAGAAATATTATTTTCTGAAGATTACTGACTCTTTTTTCTCCATCCCTTATTTCTTCTCAGAGCGTGTCTGAAAAAGGCTTTCTGCAAGATGCACATCACAATTTGTGGAGATTTTTCCCGAATCCGGGTGAAATATACCGCAAAGTGGGGCGTGCAGACTGCGGAATTTTTTTCAAATACGCTCCAGATAAGAAAGGCAGTTATAAGCTTTTGTCCTATAACTGTCTTTCTATAGAAGGTCTGTATTTACATGTAATAATGAGTGGAGGTGTTACATGTAACTATGTATAAAAATTCGCATTTCAGGCGTTTTCTGCCTTGCTGCTGAAACCTATTGTACCAGAATCAACAGGTATCACAAGCTCCCCAGGGGGATATTTACCCATTCCCATTTTGCATATTTTTCTGCTTTTATGGAATATCTTACAAGGAAATTTCAAGAAAAAAAAATCCTGCTTGCAGGATTCTCCGACTGCGGCGGGTTGCCTCGAACGGCAACTCCCCTTTCATCGCAGTGCAATCCTGCCCGGCAGGGCTTTCTTCTGTGCTTATTTTACTCAAATACTGCATCCACCAGCTTCTTTGTATACGCCTCTTTCGGCTCATTGATAATATCATCCGGCTTCCCGCTCTCCACCACTTTTCCGTCATACAGAACCAGCACCTTATCGCAGAAGCTCTGTACAAGTGCAAGATTATGGCAGATAAATATAAAGGATAAGCCATGTGTATCCTTCAGCTCTTCCAGAAGCTCCATGATCTGCTTCTGAATGGTCACATCCAGTGAGCTGGTAGCTTCATCGCAGATCAGCACCTTCGGTTCCACTGCCAGTGCCCTTGCAATTGCAGCTCTCTGGCACTGTCCTCCACTGACCTCATGTGGATATCTTTTAGCCAGTTCTTCTTCAAGTCCGCACTGTTCCAGCAGTTCTTTCACCCTTATTGCGATATCGGCCTTCTTCATGCCGCGATTTCGAAGGCTCTCTCCGATTCCGTCTCCCAAAGTTCTTCTCGGGTCAAAGGAACCTGCCGGATTCTGAAAAACCATCTGGATATTTCCATATACGTCCCTCAACTGGCTCTGTTTCAATTTCGTAATGTCTTTTCCCTGGAATTTCAAAGTACCATCTGTAATATCCGTCAGCCTTGTGATCATCTTCGCCAGTGTACTTTTTCCGGAGCCGGATTCGCCAACGATTCCAAGTGTTTCTCCTGCCTGTAAAGAAAAACTTACGTCATCCACAGCTTTAAAAGGCTCTTTTCCCCTCTGCGCAAATACCTTCGTTAAGTGTTCAGCTTCCAAAAGTGTGTTCATGATCTTTCCTTTCTCTTAAGCCTTGGAACTGCTGCCAGCAGCTTCTTCGTATAGGGATCCTGTGGATGGTTCAACACCTTTTTTGCCTCTCCATATTCCACCATTTTTCCATTCTTCAGAACCAGAACGGTATCCGCCATTGCCCGAACTACACCAATATCGTGGGTTACAATTATAATTGCTGTTCCAAACAATTCCCTGAGCTTTAACATTTCTCTTACTACCTGACGCTGAACCGATACATCCAGTGCACTTGTAGGTTCGTCTGCCAAAAGAATCGGTGGATTCATCAGCATGGAAATGGCAATCCCTGCTCTCTGATTCATTCCACCGGATAATTCAAAGGGATAGCTGTCCCACACGCGCTGGCTGTCTTTAAAATTCAGCTTTTCAAACAATTCCATGGCACGATCCTTTGCTTCATTTCTGCTCACTTTCTTATGGGCGCGCATACTCTCATAAATCTGGTCACCAATCGTACGGATAGGGCAAAGAGAGGCTCCTGCATCCTGAAAAATCATGCCGATTCCTGCTCCCCGGATTTTTCTTTTTTCCTTCTCTGAAATATCCAGAATATTCTGTCCCATATAACAGATGTCGCCTCTGGTTACCAGGCCTCCTGAACCAAGAAGTCCCATAGCAGCTTTGATCAGTGTACTTTTACCACTTCCGGATTCTCCTACAAGCCCCAGGATTTCGCCCGGTGTGAGTGAGAAGCTTACATCATGGACTACCGCTTCCCCGTCAAAGGATATCTCCACCGAATCATAGGTCAGTATTTTATTCTCCATTGTCGCGCAAACTCCTCCTTGATATCCAAAAAATATTTCTGCCAGCTGCCTGTATTATCCATACATGGCAGCTGGCTCTCATTTACACCATAGGCAGGTCAAACTCACAAAGCGTATTTTTCCTTAGTTAATATCCAGATCTGCTGTCAACTCATAGTAATCACAAGGATGGGACACAAGACCGGTTACATTTGACTGCATGATCATGCTCATTTTAAGATGAGAACAGAACACATAAGCGTTGTCGTCCAGAACGGTCTGCTGCATCTGAATTCCCAGTTCGGAACGTTTTTCCACATCAAATTCTTTTCCCATCTCTTTTGCAAGCTCTTCCAGCTTATCACTGTGATAATGTCCATTATTGGAAACAGAGTTATCCAGAGCACAGGTTGTGAAGAAATACTCCGGATCTCCTGTTGGGGCTGTTACCATGGCACTTGCGTATACGTCCCACTGCGCAGGATCTTTGCGGATGGTATTGCTGTCAGATGTGCAGTTAACCTGAACATCCATACCAATCTCTTTCAGAGTTGCCTGGGCTGATTCTGCCAGCAGCGGAAGCTCCTGACGGCTTGGATAGGTAAGCCAGCGGATTACAAGCTTCTCGCCATCCTTTTCACGAATTCCGTCACCATCTGAATCAACCCAGCCTGCATCCTCCAGAACCTTTTTGGCTCCATCCGGATCATTGCTCTCTGTAGTCAGATTCTGTCCGCCAAATGAAAAAGTATCCGGGAATGCACCAACTGCCGGATATCCGTATCCATTCAGAAGTACGGATACGAAGCTCTCTTTGTCAATTCCCATGGCAATTGCCTTGCGGACTGCCGGATCAGAAGTTACCGTACTTTCAAAATTCATCCATGCATAGAATGCGCGGCTTGTTGCAGCACTGGAGAACGTAAAATCATCATTCTCAAATAAAGGATAGCTTGCATATGCCATACCATAGGCAGCATTGATTTCACCTGCCTGAAGTGCAAATGCCAGTGTATCACCATCGGAAATGGTGCGAACAGTGATTTCATCTACCTTTACATCACCGTTCCAATAGTTTTCATTTTTTACAAGTGTAAGATGATCGTCCGTTACCAGATCTGTAGCCACATAAGGGCCTGTACCGATTACAATTCCATTGTCCGTAATTCCAGCCTGTACATCAATAATGCAGCCATAGGGATCACTTAAATAGTTAATCAGTGCCGGTTTCGGCTCTGTAGTCTTAATGATAACCACATTTCCATCTGCCTCAATACTGTCAATGCAAAGGTCACCCGCTGCTCTTTCATGATTTTCAACCAGAGACTCCAGGCTTTCCTTTACCGCCTGTCCATCACAGACACGCCCATTGGAAAATACAACACCATCGTTCAAAGTAATTTTCCAGGTCAGCTCATCTACATTTTCATATTCTTTGGCAATCCATGGTTCAATTTCCATGGTATCAGAATAGCGGAACAGGGTTTCGCCGACACCATAGCGGATGCAGGCCCAGCCGGCGTAGGTGTTCTGTGGATTGATATCCGCTTCTTCATTCTCCGCATTAAAGGTGGTATCACCAAATACAAATGTTTTCTTATCTTCCGCCATTGCGGGCACTGTAGTTAATCCCATTGTCATACAGACAGCCAGTGCAATTCCAAGAATCCTCTTTGTTTTCATTTACATTCCTCCTCGTGTTTATTCATACTCTTATATTTAACATGCTTTTTTCCAAAGCTTACATATTTCATTTCCGCTTTGCCAGCACAAAAGAGTCCAAAATTGTGTTTTGGAAGCCGCGTATTTCAGCCTCTGACTGTCTCGCATCACTTGATCCGGCTATTCTTCGGATCCAGGTAATCCCGGACGGTATCTCCCAGCAGATTAAAAATAACCACCGATATAAAAATCGCAATTCCCGGCGACAGAACCATCCATGGATATGTCTGGATCATACTTCGTCCACCGCTCATCATGCTTCCCCACTCAGCCATTGGAATCTGCGCTCCAAGACCCAGAAAGGAAAGTCCTGCAAGCTCCATCATCATGGTTCCAATATCCAGCATAGCTGTTACCAGAACCGGTCCGATCATATTGGGAAGAACATGTCTAACAAGGATCTGAGCAGAGCTGTCCCCAGCCAATATCGCCGCATGGATGTAAGGTTCCTCTTTCAAAGCCAGTGTCTGACTTCTGGCTATACGTGAATACTTTGGCCAGCTGACCACTGCCAGCGCAATAATAGCATTTTGGATACCTCCCCCAAGAATGGCCGCGATCGCCATTGCAAACACCAGCCCTGGAAATGCCAGACAGACATCAGAAATTCTCATCATAACAGAATCCAGAATTCCGCCATAATAGCCACAGCATAATCCCACAATCGTACCAAAAATGGAAATCACAGCCACCAGTATAAAAGTGGAAAAAATACTGGCTCTTGCTCCGCTGATCACCCGGGACAGCATATCCCTGCCATAAGTATCTGTCCCCATTGGATGCTGAAGACTGGGTGCCTGAAGGGCGCTGGAAAGATCCTGGGCGTAAGGGTCATAAGGACAGAGATGGTCTGAAAAAACTGCCAGGACTACAAGACAGACAGCCAGAACGCTGAAAATTATCAGCTTTTGTTTTATATGAATCTTTCTAATCCTCTGCACACGCACGGTTACGTGCTTTCCATTATCTGTGCTTTGCCCATTTTTCAGCACTACACTTTCTTTTTGACATCTACCTTGTTCTTTCTTACCCATCTTTACCAGTATTTTACTTTCCGTTTTCTTTTCTGGCACTTCGTCCATTTTTTTTACACTCACTGCTTCGCACCTCCCAGACGGATTCTCGGATCAAGGAACCGGTAAGACAGGTCTGTGAGCAGATTCACCAGCACATAAATGATCGCCATCCACATAACATACGCCTGAATAATGGGATAATCGCGCATGGAAATAGCATCTACTGCCATTTTTCCAACACCGTCCCACATGAAGATGGACTCCACAATTGCCGTACCGCCAAGGAGGTTTCCCACTGACAGCATTAACAGGGTAATGACCGTAACCAGGGATGCTTTCATAATACTTTTCCATAAGGTAACAGAAAACTTCACCCCACGGGCACGGGCGCCTGCTACATAATCCTTACTCAGCTCATCTAACACAGTAGCCCTTACCTGCCGCAGATATTTCGCAGACATGGCAATGGCCAGGGTTATGGCCGGCATTGCAACACTTTTCAGACTCACATCCTTGGCAATAACAGGGAAAATCCTGACCCGGATTGCAAGAAAATACATAAGCAAAAGTGATACAAAGAAATTAGGAAGACTGTTTCCTATAAAACTGCAGAAACGAATCAAGTAATCAGCAATTGTATTCTGCTTCACCGCAGACAAAATTCCCAAAGGAATCGAAATAATAATAGTAAGCAGAATGGAAGTAGCCGTAAGAAGCAGGGTTGCCGGCAGTTTTGATATAAAAGTATCAAAGACCGAAACTCCTGATACATAGCTGTTTCCCATATCTCCACGCAGCAGTTTTCCAAGCCATACAAAATACTGGGTTAAAAATGGCTTATCCAGCCCCAGCTCTTCTCTTGCCGCATCCAGTGCAGCTTCTGACACTACCCCTCCTGTATTCTCCATTTTCCGCGTTACAACATCACTTCCTGCAATACGCATCATTCCATAAGAAAGAAAAGTAATTGCAAACAGAATGGGAATCAGCTGAAGGATACGTTTGATTGCATATTTTTTCATTTAATTGTCTCCATTCCATACTGTACAAGTAGGTTTTTACTCATTCTTTCATCCCTTGGTGTAGTTTAGCAAAATAAAAAACAGCCTACAACCCGCCCAGGGGGTTATAAGCTATTCTTATTTGGAATATATTTTTAATTTTTAGGAATACCTTTTCTCTATTTATGCAGACCGGCACACGTTCCTTTAGCCGATTCTGCTTCCGTTTTTCTTTTATCCCTCTCATATTCAGCTGCCATTCTCCAGCTTCAATTTTTCCCTTAAAAATCCCAGCAATTCCTCCATCAGCTCATCCGTCTCGTCATTCTTTCTTCTGATGTATCCGAAAACCACCTTATTCTTTTTGAATTCCAGCGGAATGCCTTTGTTTGCTGCCTTTTTATCATTGGAAAGATAACTGCCGCTGATATTGCAAAGTCCGGTCTCTTTCAGCATCTTTTCCATAATGTAGTCGCTGTTTGTAATAATGGAAACATTCAGATTTTCCCAGCTGAACACACTACGTTTTTCTTTCTCTCCCAATTCCAGAAACTCATCACGGAAGTTCTGGATAAATCGGAAGTTCTTCATCGCTTCCATATTTACGGTCTGTGCATTCTCTCTGTCAGCTGCTTCCTGATCCAATATATTCAACTTTCCCGGATAAAATGTCGCCGTACTTTCCTGCATAACGGTAAAAACCAGCTTGTTTTTCGCCAGCTCATACTGGAATTCCTTTTTTTGCTGTTCCATCACGTATACAAAGCCAATATCTGAAAGGTAATCCCGAACACGTTCCATGACCGTGCGCACACCGGCTGTATAGATTTCAAAATGATAATCCTTGTCATAATTTTCCTTATAAAACTCCACAAACTGATTCGTAAACCAGGAACTGGGATTCAATGAAATCCGTAGATATTTTGCCATATTCCCATGGCTCATCTCTTCCAGTATCCGGGAATCATTTATGATCCTGCACGCATATCGGTATGCCTCCCGGCCTTTCGCCGTAAGCGCAATTCCCCTTGGCATACGCTCAAACAATACAATTCCCATTTCCTCCTCCAGCGCTTTGATTGCCTTGCTCACACTGGGCTGGGTTGTATAAAGCAGCTTGGCAGCCTCGCTGATAGAGCCAGTTTCAGCACACACTATAAAATATTTCAGTTGCTTCAGATCTAACATAGCTATTCCCTCTCCGGCGAAAACTTCAGTCTTTTTACATCTGCTTTCGTTCTGTTTTTATGTTTCCTCATCTACATCCAGCGCAAATCTGCAAAAATCCCCTCCACTGACTGCAAGATCAATGTCACTCGTCCTTTTGAAATCTCCACGCGCCCTTGATCCAAAGAGAATTATCAAGCCTCACTCCCACCAGATTTCTTTCTTCCACTTTACCATATCTTCCTATTAAGTCAAGCTGTGTACTTTCAATTTAAGCAGGTTATAGGAATTTCCTATAGCCAGCTATCTTTATTCCATATTAGACAAGACCAGATTTCTATGCTATCATTCAATCCATATTAATCCTAGTTACTAAATAGGAAACAAAATAAGAGGAGGATACAATTATGAGAAAAAGCATCTTGACTTTAGGAATTGCAGCAGTATTAACAGGAGTTCTGGCAACATGCAGCATGACCTACGCAGCTGATGACGAGCTTGCACAGATTCAGGAATCAGGAAAACTGAAAGTCGGTGTGGAAGGAACCTATCCTCCATACACCTATCATGACGACAACGGAGAGCTTACCGGATTTGACGTGGAGGTAGCAAAGGCAATTGCAGACAAGCTTGGTGTGGAAGCAGATTTCACAGAATCTGACTGGGATTCCCTTCTTGCAGGAATCGACAGTGGACGTCTTGATACAGTTATCAATGCAGTAAGTATCACACCTGAGCGTGAAGAGAAATACGATTTCGCAGGACCATATTTCTACATCACACAGCAGATCGTAGTAGCCAAGGACAATGATGATATCGTAGATATGGCTTCCCTGGATGGCAAAAAAGTAGCAAACACTGCTACAACCGCTTACCTTGATATTCTGGAAGACGCCGGTGCATCTCTTGTACAGATCAGCACAGCTGACGAAGCGGTTTCCCTGATTGAATCCGGACGTGCCGACTTCACAACCTTTAACTCTGTTGTATTCAATGAATACCTTCAGCAGCACCCGGATGCAAATCTGAAAGTTGCTTTCGTAATCCCGGACGTTGTGGATACCTACGCTGTCCCGATCAAGAAAGGGGAAACAGCTTTATATGATGCAGTTCAGAACGCTATTGACGAACTGAAAGAAGACGGAACTTTAAGCAAGCTTTCTGAGGATTACTTCGGCACAGACTTCACACAGCCACAGGATGAAAATACAGCAAATACAGACACCGCTTCTGAGGATGCAACAACAGAAAGCACTGATGAAAACTAATTACTTTTCCACAGCTGTTGTCCAGAACAACAGACAATCATCCAACAATTGAAAGTAAAAGGAAACAATTATGAGTGAACGTTTAGCAGGGATTCTGGTATCTTCTTTCACCAGGATTCTCATACCCGGAATAAAAGTTACAATCCCCCTTACCTTATTATCCTTTGTTTTTGGCTGCATCATCGCCCTTTTTCTGGCCCTGGTACAGATTGCCAATGTAAAAGGACTGAAGCAGTTCGCAAGATTTTACATATGGGTCTTCCGCGGAACCCCACTTATTGTACAGCTGTTCATCATCTTCTTTGGCCTGCCGTCTGTAGGAATTATCCTGGACGCTTTTCCATCCGCTGTGATCGCCTTTGCCCTGAACCTTGGCGCTTACAACGCTGAGATTTTCCGATCTGCGATCCAGGCGGTACCAGAAGGACAGACAGAAGCTGCTTATATGGTGGGTCTGAGTTACCGCCAGACCATGACCAGGATTGTAATGCCCCAGGCATTCCGAATCGCTTTTCCACCACTGTTTAACTCACTGATCGGACTTACCAAGGACACTTCCCTTGCCTCCAGTATCACAGTTGTGGAGCTGTTCACCACCGCACAGCAGATTGCCGCCAGAACCTACGAGCCCTTCGCCCTGTACTGCGAGGCTGCTGTTATTTACCTTATGATCTGTACCGTACTTACATGGGTACAAAACTATTTTGAGAAAAAGCTGGTATGGAATGCTCCTGCGCCAGTGAAAGGAGAATAATCATGTCTTATATTTCAAAAATTGACCCGGAAACAGCAGGCGAAAAAGAGAAAGAAGTAATCAGGGACCATCTTGCACAAGGATACAGGCTCACTAATGAAAAGCTTACTCTTCTCCATAATGCAGAAGCCTTTAAAGCCATTGAAGACAGCTCCTACTCCCTCGACCGGGAACTGCAGAGACTGATTGGAAAAAGAGCCGGTGACTTCTTTGAATATGCAATTTCCGAAGAAAATGACTGCCTGGTATGCAGTACTTATTTCAGAAAGCTTCTGAAAGATAATGGTATTGATTTCGACAATTTTCAATTTACAAAGAAGGAAGAATTACTTATTTCTTTTGGCCGCGCTCTTGCAAAAGATCCGAAAAACATTCCGGATGAAATCTATACTGAATTAAAAGAAGAATTCACAGAAGAAGAAATCGTAGTTATCACAGCTATGGGTGTGCTGATGGTTGCCAATAACTACTTTAATGATATTTTAAAGATCGAAGTATAATCAATGTCGCCTTCGGCAGCATCACCATATGTGAACAACTCGTATTTTATATCATTTGCTACAGAAGAAAGACTTTTAAGTTTCTTCATAATACCCTGTTATCAATTACCAAATTTCTATATAAGAATGTGAGAAAAAAATATGCTGGAAGTAAAAAATATCCATAAAAAATTCGGGACAAACGAAGTATTAAAAGGTGTTGATTTCAAAGTTGAAAAAGGTTCTGTGATCGCAGTTCTGGGAAACAGCGGTTCTGGAAAGACAACCCTTCTCCGCTGTATCAGCTTTCTGGAGCAGGCAGATAAAGGAGAAATCACCTTCGATGATTTCCACAAAGATATCACTGCTGTTACCAGGAAAGAGATCCGGCAGTTACGAATGAAAATGGGCTTTGTCTTCCAGGGATACAATCTTTTCCGCAACAAAACAGCACTTGACAATGTACTGGAGGGTCTTACCATTGCCCGTAAGAATTCTCCGGAAGAAGCGAAGAAAAAAGCTATGGAAATGCTGGAAAAAGTAGGCATGGCAGACCGCGCCAGCTTCTATCCGGACCAGCTTTCCGGTGGGCAGCAACAGCGTGTAGCTATCGCAAGAGCCATCGCCTACAATCCGGAAGTAGTTCTCTTCGACGAACCAACCTCCGCCCTTGACCCAAGACTTACCGGCGAGGTTCTGGATGTTATGAGAAAGCTTGCCGACGAAGGAACCACCATGGTCGTAGTCACCCACGAAATGGATTTTGCCAGAAAAGTTGCCAACTGGGTAGTCTACATGGAGGACGGTGTTATCGTAGAAGAGGGACCATCCAAAGAGTTCTTCTCACAGCCCAAGAGTGAGAAAACGATGGCATTTCTCCATATGACAAGTTCGGATTATGTGATTTGATAACTTTCTTTTATTTTGATATCCCTTTTTCCAAAAAATGTGCCTGGGAAATAAATTCCGGGCACATTTTTATGTCACCATATATTTTTCAGGCTTGTATAACTATGATACCTGCGGATTGTTTCGTCCGTTGCACTCCCATAACCTACTCAATTCGCATATCGTGAAGCATACGCTCCGCTTTTATGCTTTCTTTGCTGCAATGGCAAACATCGGAGTTGGATTATAAAATTCATCCTTCTCTTTATAAACCCGTCTGCTCAACCCCAGATCAATGGAAATCTGCTCCATTCCTGTTTTTCCAAGCTCTTCCACGTCCCAGGCAGGGCGGAGGTAGGAGCTGATAGGGAGCTGATGTTTGATATCTTCACACTCCTGCATCAGGGAATTACCAAGCTGGTTGTGGGCGTGATTTTCCGGGAGATCGGAGGTTTCAGCAAAGTTTGTAGCACCGTAATTGGCGTCAAAATTCAGGAGAAGTCCACCTGGTTTTAACACTCTTGTCCACTCCTTATAGGCCTGTGCTGCTTCTGGTAAGGTCCAGGTCAGGTTCCTGGAAATGACTACATCGAAGCTTTCGTCCTGAAAGCTTAAATGCTCTGCATCCATCACCTGGAAGTCACAGCTTACCTGCTCTTCTTTGGCAAGAATCCGGGAGTTTGCAATCATGTCCGGAGTAAGATCTGTACCGGTTACATGGTGCCCCTGTTTTGCAAGAAGGATGGTAAAAAAGCCGGTTCCGCAGCCCACGTCTAAGATTCTAAGCTTACCATTATCAGTCTCTTTTTCCTTAATTTCTATGACTGCTTCTTTTCTTTCTTTGCTTTCATTCTCAATTACAGGTTCTGTATTTTTTCCGTTATTCAAATATTTTTTATCGGTAAGTTTCTGAGCTTTTTCTTCAGAACTTAACGCCTTTTGGGGCAGATATTTCTCAATTTCTTCCAGCCATCTACCAGCTAATGGACTATGTAATTCTGCTCTTCTCTGCTCCAGGAAACTGTCGCTTCGCTTTGTCCAGTAAGCTGCAATCTTCTCTTTTCGGTCGTCTTCCTCGTAGCTGATCCGACCGTAAGCTACCATCGGACCATCCTTAATCACCTGTAGGGAACCAGTCTGATACAGGATTACTCCGTCACCATAGGAGGTACAGGTTTCCAGAATATTGTCCTCATAATCCTTTACATATCCAAGGATTTCCCCTTCTGTAAACAGGTCTCCTGCCTTCTTCTGGGGATACCAGAGTCCCGTATAAGAGGCGGATTGATACTGCACATCCGTTACATTTAACGGATAATATTTCCGCATACTTCTATGTCCGTCATAAATACCAAGGAACCGTAAAATACTG
Organism: Ruminococcus sp. Marseille-P328; assembly: GCF_964249465.1. NCBI lineage: Bacteria > Bacillati > Bacillota > Clostridia > Eubacteriales > Oscillospiraceae > Ruminococcus > Ruminococcus sp. Marseille-P328. Next base: position 68,415 of record NZ_CAXUBQ010000022.1, read on the forward strand.
CGTACATCACGTTTCATAGAACGCACTTCCTCAGTCTCCCAGGCTCCCATTCCGCCCCGCTCCAGAAGCACGGAAGGGATGCCGCAGGATGCTGCATAATTATAGCTTCCTCCCGATGATACCTCAGATTTTACCATGTAAGGAACATCCACCTGCTCTGCCATCTGACGGGAAATTTTCATCACTTCCGGGGCTGCTTTGCCTGCATAATATACATAGGGAGTCAGCTTCTCATAGTCATCACCACTGTGAAGATCAATATAAAAATCTGCCACCTTCTGCAGCTCTTCAACTACTGCATAAGCCAGTTTTTCGTATTCAGTACCTTCTTTTTTTCCTGGAAAAAGGCGGTTCAGATTCTCACCTGTCGCCCTGCAAAGAGAACCGTGGCGGTTTTCAAATTCTTCCTTTGCCACTACCTTTACAATAATCACTGTTCCTGTCATTTTCTCAATTTTCAGGTCTCTTCCAAGCTCTACTGCACTCTGTATTCCCACATATTCGCCAGCGTGGATACCAGCTGTAATGAGAGCTGTTTTACCTGGTTTTTCGCCTCTGACAATTGTTGTAGGAAGAGAAAATTCTCCATTACCAATGGAAACAAAACCATGGATACGCTGCCCTGGTGCGGCACTTAAGCCGCCTATATTTATTATTTCACTCATTATTTTCTACCTTTTCCAATAATATCTTTACAAATAATTTTCCTTACGATCCAATAAAAACTTATCCTATTCTTCAAATACTCTAATACTTCATTCTTACAACCAACACCGCTTTACTTATCTTTAAATTCGTACAAATTTCTGTATATCACTGATAATATCTTTTTCTATTTTACAGCCTCCACCATAAACATGGGTGTAGATCCATAATTCAGCTTCTCTTCCTCGCTCCATACCTGCTGCCAGATGTCCTCATTCACCTGAATCTGCGCTGCTCCAAGCGCTTCCAGTACCTTCACATCCCATCCCGGACGCTTGGTCTCCGACAACGGAACCTGCAGAGCAATTTTCTCCATTCGGTCAATATCTGTGCACAGATAATGGTCATCCAGGCTTCCTTTTTCCACATTTTTACGGTCGTTCTCGTAAGCCTCACGCTTCTTATCATCATAGAGATATCCATACCAGTTGGCATCAAAATTCAAAAGCTTTCCACCTTTTTTCAGCACCCGAAGCCACTCTTTATAAGCCATTTCCGGATGGGGTAGATTCCAGGTAAGATTTCTTGAAATAATCACATCAAAGCTCTCGTCCTCAAATTCCAGAGCCTGGGCATCCATTCTTTTAAATTCAATATTCCGGCTCTTTTCTCCGATAAATTTCGCTGCATTTTCTGCAGCCTTTTCCAGCATTCCCGGAGTGTAATCTATGGCTGTTACATGATATCCTGCTTCCGCAAGAATCATAGGGAAAAAGCCTGGACCTGTGCCGATATCCAGAATTCTCAGGTGGTCCTTATATTTGTCTGTATGTTGTTTTTCGGAAAATTCTTCTTCGAAAACTTCTTTTTCCACAGAATTGTTTTCTGAATCCTCATTTTTCCCAGACCTTTTTCCCCAAAATCCGCGTTCCAGAGTCTCCAGCCATGCCTTTTTCTGCATCCCATTCAACTCTTTTTCATTCACCTCAGAATACCCCTCCGTCCGGGTACTCCAGTAACTCTCTATTTCATCCAGTAATTTATCCACTTGTAATTCCTCCGCATTAAACTCTAATGTTAAAATTTTATCAAAACCAGTTTTCTTCCGCAAGCCCCCCGGGGGGATGGAACTCTATATAAAAAAGCAGACAAATCTGTATCTCTACAAACTCGCCTGCTCTCTTTTCTTTTTTCCTAAAAGGGAATTTCAACTATTACAAGTGCTTCTCCAACAATACCAGCTGCACATCCGGTATCCCGTTAAATTCTGTAGGCACAATCCCAATTTCCTTATATCCAAGCTTCTTATACAGCCCTCTTGCAACGGCATTTCTTGCATTAGTATCCATTCGAAGCTCCGGACAGCCATGGCTTAAAGCGTAATCCTCATAGAACTTTACAAACTTCTTTCCATAGCCTTTTCCAGAAGCGGAAGGGGAAACTACCAGAGTGTGAAGGACGCAAACCTCCTCATCCCTGGCTGCGAATTCCCAATCGCCTTCTGCATAAGAATCCACCTGCGCTTTATTGATTCTGGCCGCTCCCAGGAGCTTACCTGCATCCTCCAGAACAAACAAGTCCTTGGCATCTAATGCGGCCTGTGCCGTAGCTCTTGTAGGATACACACCACGGATCCAGCCAATGGTCTGCTGACCTGTTTCTTCTGCCGTATGAATGTCATTGTAAAGCTGTTCCACTGATACAAGGTCAGCCTGTGTTCCCTTTCGAATTATCATTTTCTGTCCCTCGCCTTATGCAAAATATAATTGTTTTTCTTCGTCTCGTAAAAAGCCCTATCTGCTTCTTTGTAATACTGTTCATAACTGTCAGGCTACTGGATATATCTGGGATTTCATGCTTGTTATCTAATACATCGAATATTAAGTAACCACCATATTGACTTGTCTGTATATTGGTATCGTTATTTACGAAACGATGTACTGGCTGTATTTTCAGCCGCAATTTCATCAATTCTCACAAGCTCTTCCTCCGTAAATGGTGCACAGTGGATTGCTTTTATGTTATCAAGGATCTGCTGTGGTCGTGATGCTCCAATGAGTACACTGGTCACCTCCTGCTGTGCAAGCAGCCAGCCAAGAGCCATCTCCGAAAGCTTCTCGCCACGCCCTGCAGCCATATCATTCAGCTCCCGGATCTGTAGCAAACGCTCTGGAGTCAGATTGCTTTCCTTCAAGAATCTGCCATCGGTACGAATTCTGCTGTCCTCCGGAATGCCATTAAGATAGCGGTCTGTAAGCTGCCCCTGTGCAAGAGGACTGAAAGTGATCAGACCTTTTTTCAGAATTCCTGTGGTCTTTTTTAGTCCATTTTTCTCCACAGTTCTGTCAAAAATAGAATAACGATTCTGATTAATTACAAAAGGACAATGCATTTCCTACAAAATCGACGCTGCCTGTGAAAGTGTTTTTCCATCGTAATTGGAAAGTCCCACATACAGGGCTTTTCCGCTCTGCACTGCACTGGCCAGCGCTCCCATGGTCTCTTCCAGAGGGGTCTCCGGGTCCATTCTATGATGGTAAAGAATATCTACATATTCCAGTCCCATACGCTTCAGGCTCTGGTCAAGACTTGCCAGAAGATACTTGCGGCTGCCCCAGTTCCCATAAGGACCATCCCACATTTCATATCCTGCCTTGGTAGTAATGATCAGCTCGTCCCTGTATTTTCCCAGATCTTCTTTCAGAATCCTGCCGAAATTAATCTCTGCACTCCCCGGCTCCGGTCCATAATTATTGGCCAGATCGAACTGTGTGATTCCGTTGTCAAACGCAGTAAAACACAGCTGTCTCATATTCTCAAATTTAGACGTATCTCCAAAATTATGCCACAGTCCAAGCGACACCTTCGGCAGCATAAGTCCGCTGTCACCGCAACGGTTGTATTCCATTGTGGTGTAACGTTCCTTTGAAGCAATGTACATAATAAAAACCTCCCTGAAAACGATCATTAGTTTTAATATACTACCCGGAAAATGATTTGTCATTGGAAAATATGACTGTTTATGCCTTTTTTTCAAACGGGCATTATCCTATTCTGGATCCACAGCCTACCAATTACATTTCCCAGAGCTTTTCTCAAAAAATAATATTAATCCCATTTGGCTCCATTATTTTCCCTACTAACGCTTCACTTGGCATGGATATGCTCACATTAATATCAAAATCATACGCCGTTGTTCCCATAACAACTATATTTCCAGAGGTTCCTTGAGATATAATATTTACCATCTCATTTTCAGATATTTCTATTTGCTCCTGAAACATATGCTGAACCACTTTAGGAGTACTAAACAATATAATCTTTGCCCCTCTGTTCTGTACGTTTGTTCTTTTTACTGCGGAATCAATTTTTGATGCTGCACCTTTATCATCTGTCAGTACACATATTTTCCCATCTACGATTCCAGGAAGATGTGACAGTATATGTACGCATATCGCAATAAGTTCTTCCCCTAAATTATCCGCATGTTCTTTGTTTTCTCTCACTGTGGCAAAAAATCTACGATATATATCAGACTGTCTTAAATTTTTCCCTTCAAGCACTTCTGCTGTAAGTTTCTCGTCATTTTTCAACGTTTCTGTTATTGTACTAACCGGAGATTTTACCATTCTCACAGCCCAGGATAAATACTCATTTATTCTTTCATTTGTAGAAAAGCATTCTGAAAGAATGTCATATGTATATTCTTCATTAAATATCACAACCTTAATTTCTGCCTCAGCCATTTTTTTTATGAATGCAATATATTCTTCTGCTAAACTATGCCTGTCTGATGCAAGCTCCATCAAAATACATTTCGTGATAAATACCACTGTTCCATGTATTTTATAATAATTCATCAATACTTTTATCTCTTTATCCGGCAAATGAGAATGCTTTTGAAACGAGCATGCATCATAAAAAATAACTCTTTGAGCCAGATAGAAAATTTTCTTTATGCCATTAATCTCTTTTTCAACAAAAGTACCTATCTCATTAAAATTATCGGGAGTTTCCGTATATGTAGTTGGCATATCTTACTCCCTCCTTATTTTCTGGTATAGTTCACGCATATTATGAAGAACTTTATCTAATGTACGCTCATTTATATATCCATCCTCGACATATTTTTTTCCAAACTTCTTAACTATAGCTTCTACGTGCAGATAATCATCTTTTTTTGATGGTTCCATTATGGCCTCGTCCAACCAAAGATCAGCTAATTTTTGTTTAATCTGGGTACGATCATGATTAAGTAATCCTTCTGTAACTGCATTTCCAGCTATCAATCTCAATTCAAGGCATCTAATCAAAACTGCCATAAATGGAACTTCATAATATGCCATTAATCGGATAATTGTATCTACTTCATTACTGTCAGATTCTTCTTTAAATTTCAAATACATTCTTCTAAAACTTATCTCTGGCATTAACAACATCCCAGCAAAAAGATTTGCAGCATATTCTTCCTCATGTTCATAATAATGATCGTCTGAAAATTCTACCTTTGAAACAAATTCATTTTCGCCCCAGAAAACATGATAAATTTCATGTGATATAGCAAAATTCGTATTCACCTTAGGTAAAGAAGTGTTAATTACAACATACCCTAATCCATCACCTTTATAACACAAAGCGCCTATTTCATCATCGGCAAAAGGTATTTCCAAAACCAGAAATCCTTTTTTCTGAAAAGAGGACCGCACAATTTGCAGAACATTAAGAAGATCACTATCATATTCAATCCCGGCAAATGAACAGAATCTTTTTATCATAGAGTAGATTTCGTCATGATTTTTATCACTATATGCAATGATTTTTCGTAAACGCTCTATATTCATCACTTAACTCCTCGCTATATTTTCAAAACGACTGTTTGCACTGATTACTTCATCAATATTTTCCATTAATTCCACTAACTGCTTGGCGATCTGCTCTTGTTTCTTGGAAGGTTCTCCAGCATAAAATGCAATTTTATTCATTGAAGAACTTCCGACCTGTGAAATGCTCATAGATTCTTTCAAAAAAAATCCAATACTTTTCCCAAGTCCACGTGCAATCTTCTCCATATCTGTACCGCTTTCTTCTTGTGAACCAGTCAATAAACGCGACATTTTATTCTTATCTATACCTGTAACCATGCTTAGATAAGATTGCTTAATCTTCATTTCTGATAAATATTTATTCACGTTGCTTATAAACTTCGTCATGGCTCTCAACTCCTTGGCTCTCTTTTTACCTTTTAATATTTTATTCTATGTACCTAATATTATACTTCTCTCTTTATATAATGCAACCATTTCATCTCAAATTTTAAGATTTTTATTTGTTGTATTTTAGATATAGCATTTATTTCTTCCATAATTTCATTCTTATTTTCTCAAATTTTGATATTTGCTATATATTGTAAAAATCATATCTGTTCTCTTCATAAACAATAAACAGATCTGAACTACGCTTTTTCTTCTGCAAAAAATAATTGCCCTAATCGGTAAACTATGGTATTCTATAGGTAATATACGTGTACTGCTACACACGCAAAAAATTGAGGTGATCTATCGTGAAATCTAATGAATCCGCTGAGAACTATCTGGAAACCATTCTTATTCTCAGCAAAAAGAAACCTGTTGTGCGTTCCGTTGATATTGCTGATGAGCTTGGATTTAAGAAATCAAGTGTCAGTGTTGCTATGAAGAACCTTCGTGAAAAGAACCATATCACTGTCACTCCAGAAGGATATATTTATCTTACCGAATCCGGACAGAAGATTGCAGATATGATTTATGAGCGACATGAATTTTTGTCCTCCTGGCTGATCAGTCTGGGTGTTGATCCGGAAACTGCAACCTCCGATGCATGCCGTATCGAGCATGTCATCAGTCCAGAGAGTTTTACCGCTATCAAGGAGCATCTCTCTCCTGGTAAATAAATTATACGCATTGCGTTTTTGCATTGCATTTTCCTACAATTACAGAAGCTCATTGACTGCTGTACGCAGCAATCATAAAGACCTGTACTCCAGATAAAACCAATGACAAGGTTCCATCATTGTAGAATTTTATCCGGATACAGGTCTTTTTTATTTATATACTTTTCCTTATTTCACCAGATAATATCTGGCAGAAAATGGTCCCATTTTAAATACTGCTTTTCCGCCTGTAATTACCTTTTCTTTTTTCGTGTAGCGCTTTTTACCGCCATATTTCACCATATCACTTGCAAGGAGAAGCTCATATCCGTCATAATCTTTTTCCAAAGTGTATTCCTGGATTTCGTCGGAGAAATTGAACACAGCCAAAATTTTCTGATCCCCACTGATTCTTTCAAACAGATACATGCACTTCTGCTCCTGATGGCAATCCACCCATGAGAAACCATCCTGGCTGAAATCTCTCTGGGAAAAAGCACTGTTCTTCAGATAGCATTGGTTCAGATCTGCCATGAATTTATGAAATGCTTCATGAACAGGGAATTTCAGCAAAATCCAGTCCAACTCATCCTTTTCGCACCATTCTTTCAGCTGTGCCAGCTCATTTCCCATGAAATTCAGCTTTGCACCCGGGTGCGCATACATATACATATAGAAAGCTCTTGCCTGTGGAAATTTCCCGTCATAACCACCGTTCATCTTCTGGGCGATGGTTGCCTTTCCGTGGACAACCTCATCATGGGACAGCGGCAGGATATAGCGCTCATTGTAAAAATACATCATAGAGAATGTCAGCTTGTGATATTTTTCCTGTCTTTCTTTTGCATCTGCCTGAAAATAAGACAGAGTATCATGCATCCATCCAAGATCCCATTTGTAATCAAATCCAAGTCCGCCCTCCCATACCGGCTTTGTCACACCCTGATAGGGAGTGGAATCCTCGGCAAAAAGGAGGCAGTCAGGGATTCTTTCCTTTAAGCCCTGATTCATGGTACGGATAAATTTCAGAGCTGCCAGGTTTTCTCCACGGCTTGCGTCCCCCTGCCAGTAAATCAGATTTCCTACTGCGTCCATGCGAAGGCCATCGAAATGGAATTCATTCATCCAGTAATAGGCAGAGGACTGCAGAAAACTGCAAACTTCTCCTCTGGAATGCATAAAATTGCAGCTTCCCCATTCGTTGCGGCCAACTGCCATGTTTGGATATTCATAAAGGGCTGTTCCGTCATATTCTGCCAACGCATAATCATTCACTGCAAAATGCACTGGAACAAAGTCCAGAATGACCCCAATTCCAGCCTGGTGGCACTGGTCTACAAATGCTTTCAGTTCTTCCGGCTTACCATAGCGGGAGGTTGGACTGAAATATCCTGTATCCTGATATCCCCAGGATTCGTCGCATGGGTACTCACAGAGAGGCATGATCTCCACATAATTATAGCCGTGTTCCTTCAAATAGGTGATAAGGATCGGTGCCAGTTCCTCATAGGTGTACCAGTCTTCCTGTCCTTCGCCTCGTTTTTTCCAGGAGCCAAAATGCATTTCATAAATGTTTACTGGTTTGTCGTAGCTTGCTTTGCGGTTTTTCAGCCATTTGCTGTCGCCAAATTCATAACCGCCAAGAGCATAGGTCTTTGAAGCAGTGCCTGGACGCATCTCGCTATAAAAAGCATAGGGGTCTGCGTGGTCCACGAAGGAGCCGTCCTGACGGTAAATTCTGTATTTATACATCAGGTCAGAGCCTACATCATTTATGGTACATTCCCAGAAATTGCCATCATGAACGCGGTTCATAGGAGTCTCTGTCCAGCCGTTGAACTCACCAATTACAGATACTCGCTGCGCTGCCGGGGCAAATGTACGGAAGGTGGTTCCGCCATCCCATACGTGAGCACCAAGGTACTGATATGCTTCAAATTCTTTTCCTGTATAAAAGTTGTAAAAATCCATGTTTTTGCTCTCCCATTCATTATAAAAAGATATTAGACAGTAGTTGTTTTTCTCTGTATAATAAGTATAATTGTGTAAATGAAAAATTGCTACCGACGAAAAACGACATTAGTTGGATTTCCAACGTTTTTTGAAATGTGTCGGATTTCTTTATAACCTATTTAGTGTGTTGAAAGTTGTTCAAGGCGGACGCACTCGGACAATGGTGATTGCTCACTCGCCGGCGCAACGCTCCAGCGAACTAACTGCTAACTGCGACTAAATCGTTCAGGAGAGCCTTCACGATTAAGTCGACCTAAGCAGTGGATTTCGCCTACGCTAAAACCGCGCCTGAAATGGCTCGCTGGAGCAATCACCATTGCCCGAATGCTGTGTACTGGCTGGACTTATTTGTACATAGTAACTTTCAACAGGTGGGGTGGGTGAGTGATTGGTTTCCCTATACTGTATCGGAAACGAAAGTTTATGGGAATCTTGCCGAAAATTAGCGGCTTTTATAATTTCTATGAAGTATTTGCACATTCTTAGGGCTGTTTTGCAAACAAAGAACTTGACATATTATTTTATGTGTCTTCGATACCCCATTTAGATGGTTGATACTTCGCAGCTTTATTGGTTTTACCTAATCTATCATTGGCAAGAAAGTTTCGGGAAAACAATCACTCCCCCTCCCCTCGTTAAAAGTTCCTAAATAACCTCAGTTCCAGCCGACACACAGCATTTGGGCAATGTGTATTACTTCAGCGAGCCATTTCAGGCGCGTTCTTAGCGTAAGCGAAATCCAGCGCTTACGTAGACTTATGCGTGAGGGCTCTCCCGAACGCATTAGTCGCAGTTAGCGATTAGTTCGCTGGAGCGTTGCGCCGGCGAGTGAGTAATACACATTGTCCAAATGCGTCCGCATTGAAGAACTTTTAATCAACTAAATAGCAAATTAAAATAAAGGATAACGCTATATGGATATTAGAATTGAAAAAACCAGACAGAGTATTATAAATGCTTTTATAGAGCTGCGTTCTCATAAGGAACTTGAGAGGATTACGATTAAGGAATTGTGTGAGAAAGCGCAGATCAATAAATCTACATTTTATGCACATTATCAGGATATTTATCATCTCTCGGATACATTGGAAACGGAAGTTGTGGTATCAATTATGGAGAATCTCACTCATCCGGAGAGAGTGCTGGAGGATACTGCTTTTTTTTCCAGGGAACTGTTCATGGGGTTTCTGGCAAAGGATTCGCTGATCGGGATTTTGTTTTCGGGAAGCAGGAGTAAATGCCTGGTGCAGAAAATTGAAGTTGCTTTAAAGGAGCTGGTGTTTAGAGCTTACCCTCAATATCGGGAAGACAAGGACATTAATATTATGCTCACTTACATTCTATATGGATGTTATTATGCGTTTTATGAAAACCGAAAATATGGAGATGTGCCAGTGCTTTCCAGTATTACAGAACTTACAGGCAAGACGGCGCAGGCAGCATTAAAAATGATAAAAAAATAAAAGCCCCTCAATGCACGCAACATTAAATATGATAAAAACTAAAAGCACCCTCGAAGTGTGCAACTTTGCAACTACTAAACAGTCACCTATTTTCATCGCAGGAGGTCAATAAATTGACAACAAACAATTCGAATATACAAGAAATAAATTCTGGTACTCCACCAGTATCTCCCTTACAAATTTTAAAAACTTACTTCGGATATGATTCCTTCCGGGAAGGACAAGGAGAAATTATAGATACCATTTTAAGTGGAAGAGATGCTCTGGCAATTATGCCGACAGGGGCCGGAAAATCCCTTTGTTATCAAGTTCCAGCGCTGCTTTTGCCAGGAATTACATTGGTGGTTTCACCGCTGATCTCACTTATGCAGGATCAGGTGAAATCTCTGAATGAAGCAGGAATTCACGCGGCTTATATTAATTCCTCACTGACTGAGGGACAGATTAATAAGGCTCTTTCTTTCGCTGCGCGAGGTGTCTATAAGATTATTTACGTAGCACCAGAACGACTGGAAACAGCTTCATTTCTAAGTTTCGCGCTACATACTCCTATCTCCATGGTAACTGTAGACGAGGCCCACTGTATCTCCCAATGGGGACAGGATTTCCGTCCAAGTTACTTAAAAATCATAGATTTTGTGGAACAGCTGCCTGGCAATCCGATCATCAGTGCCTTCACTGCCACCGCAACAGAAGTGGTAAAAAATGACATTGCAAGGATCCTGAAACTGAAGAATCCCAACGTTGTTGTCACTGGTTTTGACAGAGAAAATCTCTATTATCAAGTGGAACATCTCACTGGAAAGCAGAAGGACATCTTTATCCAAAATTACATAGAAACCCACCCAAACGAAAGCGGAATCATCTACTGTGCCACCAGAAAAAACGTGGATACTTTGTATGAGAAATTATTGAAACAAGGCGTCTCTGTAACCCGTTACCACGCTGGAATGAGCAACGATATCCGCAAAAAAAGTCAGGATGATTTCATCTATGACCGCGCTCAGGTTGTGATTGCCACCAATGCTTTTGGCATGGGAATCGACAAATCCAATGTGCGTTTCGTCATCCACTACAACATGCCTCAGAGCATGGAAAACTATTACCAGGAAGCTGGCCGCGCAGGACGTGATGGTGAACCTGCAAAATGTATCCTTCTCTTTTCCACTCAGGATGTGATGATCAGCAAACTCCTTCTTGGAAGCAAAGACTTCGAAGGTATGGATTTTCAGGAAATTGAACAGGTAAAACATCAGGATTCCCGCCGTCTCCAACTTATGGAAGGCTACTGTATGACCACCTCCTGCCTGCGCAATTACATCCTGGAATACTTCGGAGAAACCACACATCAGCCTTGTGATAATTGCGGCAACTGCCACCAGGAATTTGAAGAACTGGATATGACCCTGGATGCCAAATGGGTAGTCGGCTGCATCACCGAAATGCGCGGCCGCTATGGCCAGGCTCTTGTAATCGGCACCCTCCTGGGCTCCAAAAAAGCCCGTCTGAAGGACATTGGCGCCACCTCCTACAACTGCTATGGTCAGTTAGAAAACCGCACCGAAGCCGACCTACGGCTCCTTATTAGCCAGATGATCCGTATGGGTTATATCACCCAGACAGAAGGAGAATACAGTGTTTTAAAAGCAGGAAATATTGCAGATTTACAAAATAAAAATACAAAGATCATAATAAAGAAATTCAAAGAAAAAGAGAAAATATCAACCACAAAGAAACACAAAACTCCATTCAAAAAGGACAGTTTTTCCGCTTCCACCGAAAACTCATCCACTGATTCCACCGCCACAAACTCCAGCCACAATTCTGCCCTTTTTGAAGCCTTACGTCAGCTCCGTCTCCAGATTGCCAAGGAAGAATCTGTCCCTCCCTACATCGTCTTCACCGACAGAACCCTTATCGATATGTGCAGTAAACTTCCTCAGAATGAGGATGAAATGCTCAATGTATCCGGTGTAGGACAAAACAAACTTAAGAAATACGGCCAACGATTTTTACAGGAAATTTCCGCATTTCAGTCTGCTGATCACTAGACATCATTGCTATTTAGTTGATTAAAAGTTCTTTAATGCGGACGCATTTGGACAATGTGTATTACTCACTCGCCGGCGCAAC
>NZ_CAXUBQ010000023.1:0-77031 GCF_964249465.1 Ruminococcus sp. Marseille-P328
GCGGTAACTACATAGTACCATAAAATTTGTAATTAGGGATTCTCATTTTGACTTGTACTATTTATATTCTAGCACCAGATATGCCGTTCACCTTAGAGAAGCAGAAATTTATCCGGCGCAGTCGAACAGGACGGCATTCATTCCTTTCGGGCCGTCGTCACAGGTTTTGCAATCGACTTGCGGTAAATGATAAGGGAAATGACCGCGGCGATCACTTCCGTGACCCAAAATGCATGCCAGACGCCGACGGCACCGAAAAGCCTGCTGAGCCAAAACGCAGCCGGTAGGATGATCACCACATACCGGCAAAGGGAAATCAGCAAGGAGGACGTGCCTTTCCTCAGTCCCTCCAATGCGCCGGAAGAGGTAACAGAAACCGCCGAGACGATAAATCCGGCCCCGATGATGCGCAGGGCGGTTTCCCCGGCCTGGATCGTCGCTTCTGTGTGGGTAAACAGCCCCATCAACTGGCCGGGAATCAGCAGGCATATCGCGGTCCCAAGCACCATAATGATACCGTTCATGCACAGGACGATCTGATAAATCTGACTGACCCTTTTACTCTCGCCCGCGCCGTAGTTATAGCCGATCAAAGGGCGCATCCCCTGCACAATGCCATTCGCCGGCAGATAGATGAAGGTCTGCAATTTGTAATAGATTCCCAAAACCAGGATATACACCTCTGAATAGGCGGCCAAAATCGCATTGAGCGCCGAAATCAAAAGTGACGGAAGTGCAAGATTCAGGGTTGCGGGAATGCCGATGGAATACAGCTTTATGACCATCTTTTTGCCGGGCAGAATGTACTGCCTGCGGATATGCACACGAATGGGCCGCACAAAGTAGATGACCAGATAAATCGCAAGCGTCAGGACCTGCCCGATGCCGGTGGCCAGCGCTGCGCCTTCAATCCCCATTTCCGGGAATGGGCCATAGCCAAAAATCAGAACGGGGTCCAAGACAATGTTTGTGATGCACCCGCACATCAGGCTGATCATGGTCGTTTTCATGTTTCCTACTGCCTGGAACAGTTTCTCAAACATCATGCTGACGGTAACAATGAGTGTAAAGCCGAACGCAACGGCAGAATAGTGGACGCCAAGTTCAATGACCGCTTCGGATGCAGTGAACATCCGCAGAAAAACCGGCATAATTGCGATACAGCAGACTGTCATAACAACGCCATGAATCACGGCAAGCACAAGTCCCTGTGTGGCAGCCTGATCTGCTTTTTCGTGATCTCCCGCGCCCAGATAGAAGGCAATCACTGCGTTGATCCCAACACCAAACCCAATTCCAGCCGCATTGATAAAATTTTGAACCGGGTAAACCAGTGATAACGCCGTCATCGCTTCCTCGCTGATCTGCGCGACAAAAAAGCTGTCCACAATGTTGTAGAGGGAGTTGACCAGCATGGATAACACCATCGGCAGGGACATGGATAAAATCAGCGGCAATATCGGTTTCTCTTTCATGAAAGTGTCGTTCATAATTCCTCCTTCGCAAAACACGTTATGAGATATTTTTGCGTCGATGCCATGCCATCATCACAAGTGCAACGAGCAAAGTGGCGGTTTCCGCAACCGGAAATGCAAGCCAGATTCCATTCAGCTGGAACAATTTGTCCAGACACCACAGGGCAGGCACAAGGAAAAGCATTTGCCTGCATAATTGGATTGCCATGCTGGACCCTACTTTTTCTGTGGTCTGAAAATAGGTGGAAATCATCGTAGAAAGGCCGCAAAACAGATAGCTTGCCGCCATGATCCGCATGGCGGAGATTCCAAAGGAGCGCATGGCTTCCGACGCCATAAACAATCCCAGAATCTGCGCCGGAAAGAGGAGGACAGCCAACGTCCCCAGTATCATCATGCCGGTGACCAAAACAGTTCCATATCGGAAAGCTGAATGCAGCCGTTCGCTGTTGCCTGCGCCGTAGTTAAACCGCATGACAGGCAAACAGCCTTGAATCAAGCCGTTTACCGTCATAACAATCAGCTGCTGCACCTTAAAATATGCGCCGAAGAAAGCGATCGCCGTATCGGAATACGCCACCAAAAACAGATTGACAAAGGTCACCACAAACGAACTGAGGGCGTTCATGATAAAAGATGGCAGGCCAAAGGCAAAAATACGGTAGATCATCTGCTTTTTCAAATGAAAGCCTTTGATTTTTACCTGCACTTTCTGCTTTTTGCCCAGCAGTAAAGCAAATGCCAAAATCATGGACAGCAGATAGCCTGCAACGGTAGCTACCGCAGCGCCGCGGATTCCCATAGCCGGGAAAATACCAATCCCAAAAATCAGAATGGGGTCGAACACGAAGTTAACGACCACGCCCGCGATCTGGAACCACATGGGAGCGACCATGTTCCCGGTGGCCTGTATCATCTTCTGGATGGCGATATGCACCATATTGGGAATTTGCATGAAGGAGCACACACTCATATAGGCGATGCTCAGCTGATAAATTTCTTCATTATTGGTGAATGCCCGAAAATAGGGTTTCATAATCAGTAATGACATAAGGTTGAGCAAAGCACCTATTCCAAAAGCCAGTAACAATCCATGTGTGACAGTTGCATTTGCCTCATCCTGCTTTTTCTGTCCAAGATACCCTGCTATCAGCACATTCACGCCGACACCGATCCAGATAGACGCTGCATTCATCAATGTTGTAATCGGGAATGACAGAGAAACAGCGGTCAATGCATTCTCACTCAACCGCGCCACAAACGCGCTGTCTATCAGGTTATAGGAATATTGCAGGAACATGGAAATCAGCGGCGGTATCGACATTTGCCAGATGAGCTTTCCAACAGGAGCGACCGCCATTTTATTATTGGTCTGCATACTTTCCCTCCTCTCCACAAAGTGTCCGGCGCAAAAAATTGCGCCGGACAGCAGGATCATTAAATCCGAACGATATAGTTTTGTTTGCGTGCTGCGGGTTGACTGGCTTCCCGGGCTGGATACCCCAATGCAACCGCCCCGACACCGCGCAAGGTTTCCGGCAGCTTCCACTCCCGCAAGAGAGCCTTTCCTTTTTCGCTGTCAAAAATCTCGCGTTCCCGATGCATCCATACGGTTACAAGGCCAAGGGCGGCCAGCATCATATTTTCAAGGACGCAGCTTCCATCCTCCACAAAGGTGCTTGCACCGCCATCTGCCAAAACCCAAACCACGACAGGCGCACCATAGTAGGGGGCTGTGCTGCTCCCCATCACTTCTGCGTTTAACTTTACGATATCCTGTCTATATTGGGGTCTGTAATTGCAATAATGGTGGGGGATTGACGTCCGCCGCCGGTAGGCACGTAAGTCCCCGCTTCCAGTACAGCGTCCAGAGCCTCAGCGGGTACAGGTTCTGCTTGATAGGCCCTTACGCTGCGGCGCGTTTTGATAAGAGACAAAAAATCATTTTCCATACAAGTACCATCCTCCGTTCTGCCAGATTTTCCAGGATGCAGACAGCAAAAAAAGCCACACGGCTATCACAAGATAGCTGTGTGGCAAAAAGATGACCGCATCCGGAAAAGTCCACTCAAATTTTACGCGCATTATTATAGCATTCCTTCAGGAGACTGTCAAGCATCAATCATTACGGAATTGTGGCGGCTGTCTGTTGTTTTTTGTGTTACTTTATGGCACATGATTCACGGAAGTTTGACACCCCAAAACCCTCTCAGACCAGTAATGGCCTTATTTTTTTTGCAAATTTTCATTCCTTTCTATGCCGTATTGCCGTATTGTGTTATAATAGTATTAAAGGTTAGGAGGTCTATTTTTATGAGGTTAATGATTAGTCCATCAAAGAATGCTAAATCTTTTTATGTTATTAAATCCGTTCAGAAAAATGGTAAAAATACTTCTGAGATTGTAGAAAAACTTGGTACTGAAACTTTTATCAAAGAAACTTATGGCGTTGATGATGCTGAGGCCTGGGCTCGCTCTCACGTCAATGAGTTAAATGCTGTTCTTCCAGTTCCATGCCATACAATTTTCTTATCATGCTGTCCATAATGTTCCGAACCTGCTCTGGTTCCAATTCTCCCTTCTATGAGTATATCTAAATATTTACACCTTGCTACAGATTTGAAGATATAAAAAAAGAGACCAGAATTCAAATTTCCAGTCCCTAATCAATCTTCTATATCAAATTACAATCCTTTATTATCTTTTGAAATATCAGCTAAATTATACCCTTCCCAAACTATTGCCTGTATTACTGCTGATATAATCGTCAATGTCCTGTACAATGCAACGATCTCCCATTATATGCAACGAAT
Organism: Ruminococcus sp. Marseille-P328; assembly: GCF_964249465.1. Taxonomy (NCBI): domain Bacteria; kingdom Bacillati; phylum Bacillota; class Clostridia; order Eubacteriales; family Oscillospiraceae; genus Ruminococcus; species Ruminococcus sp. Marseille-P328. The sequence continues at coordinate 4,289 of NZ_CAXUBQ010000023.1, forward strand.
CAAAATACTTTGTAATATACCCATAAATACCGTATTTTTCAAAAGTTTTTGCCACATCAGCTCCAGAAAGTCCTTTAAAATGGCGGTATCGTTCCATGCAGTAAATTAAGAAATTTGATTCCTTACTCATTTCTCGCGTCCCTTCTCTCAGTGTCACGTAATCGCCTTTGAATAATTTTTCTGACTGACAGCATTTCACGCTATCATACCATTGATTTCCTCGAGTTCATATAACGTAAATGGATCAATGTCTACGCAATCAGCTTCGTCCCATTTGCCAGAAATATCCCAGGCAAGCGTTCCATTCATTACCGTACAAGCATTTTTGAAGTTCTCAATATCCCTCATTGGTGCCATAATCTCAGCCTTTAAATCGTTTGTAGCATCATAATCAACTATTTTTCCATCATCAAAAAAAACCTGTACATGAAAATTATCCAAAGGAATCACCTGTACAACTGTAGGAAAATACTCATTCATAAACGTTCACCTCCACATATTATATAAGCGGATTAATTCTGTTCAACGGCTTCATGTCCTTTGACAGCTCCCAGTTCTGCATCAATTCGTCCTGGTGAATTGTACACCACGCCAGTATCAATCGTAATTGCTTATTTGGTAATTATCCCTTTATTACCTGTATATTGTTGATATCAACTAATGCTTTATGTCCATTATACTCTGCATGGAAATGCGGGGGCATATGGTCATTATAATACATCGTTACCCGAATCCCATAAAATAATGATATCTCTGGCATATACAACATCTCCTTTTCAATGCTTTTTTATAGTGTACCATTTTTTCATAATAAGCGCCATAAAATATGATGAGAATTTGCCTTTTCATTCTGTTTCCGTACCCAAAATATACCCAAGATTCTATTTTCCGTCCAATCTTGGCTCTCCAAAATAACCCAAAATGAGGACAGTTTTATCACTGCCTCCTACAATGCTGTCCCTTTCTTTGGAACAAATAAATAACTCATATCCGCGTGTTCCAGTTCAAGCAGCGAAAGCTTTCTATCAATTCCTCCGGCATACCCTGTCAGACTTCCATTTGTGCCTATCACACGATGGCAGGGAATGATAATAGAAATTTCATTGTGTCCAACCGCACCTCCAACTGCCTGGGCAGACATGCGGGATACATTTTTCAGCTCTGCCATTTTGCGGGCAATTTCTCCGTATGTGATCGTCTGTCCATAGGGAATCTGCAATAAAATCTTCCACACTGCTTGTCTGAATGTCGAGCCGTCCGGATGAAGTGGCGGAGTAAATTTCGGTTCTTCACCGGAGAAATACACATCCAGCCATTTTTTTGCTTCTGTGAGAATCTCTGTTTCCTGTGGAATATGCTTGTCGGGAAGTGTATTCGCAAAATATTTCTGTCCTTCAAACCATAGACCAGTAATTCCCACTTCATCTGCCGCCAGTAAAATACGCCCTAACGGCGATTTATATTTGTATGTATATATCATATTTATACCTCAAAAAGTGCATGGAATCCTGCGATTCCTATGCACAGATTTACAAAACAAAGTTGCCATTTTCCCTTACCCCCTCGTCCGCTGAGCAAAACTGGGGGCCTTTGTCCACACTGAAACCAGCTTCTCTGTGGTTCGATTTTCTTTCGCTGTGACGGTTATGTTATTCTCCTCAAAAAAGCTGACAATGCTGTCCGCCGTAGTTCCGATTTCTTCGTTTGCACCAAGTTCTTCTACATAGGTGGCAAGGTTCAGATCAGCCTGGTATGGATCCAGCCAGTTCATCACCATCTGCACACAAGTGGTTCCGCAGGTGTAGCCACCATACTGACGCAGGTTCGGGATATCGATAAAAACATCAGCATCCTGGGTCTGCCCAGACTAAGGGAGACTGAGCAGATGGACTCTCTACCGCCTGCACCTGGTAAGTGAATAACAAGAAACATATGGCACCATCAAAAGCACCTGGTATCAAAATTCTGCATAGCTTTTTCATTTAGGCTCCTCATTCACCGTTCATACAACATGCTCCTTAAATGCTTTTCATTGTCAACACATCAATTTGTAAAATACAGAAAATCCCCACATGGTCTCTCATAATTATTAATCAGCTTATTCATGACCTGACCATTGTAATACAATGTGGCGGAGCCGCCGCCATCCAGGTTGTAGGCGTACTGACAACCATAGCTATTGAAGATATTAACAAGATCCCAGTGATTCAGACCGGCGTAACTGCCAGTGTCGGTGACAAGAAGCACATAAATGCCAGGTTTCACCATTCCCACAGCAGTTCTCGGATAATATTTGGCTGTTTCTGACCAGGCAGGCTGGGCCTGTCCATCTTTGATCAGAATCGGACCAAAATTATAGGTATCTTTCACGCCCTCTTCCAGAAGAGCTTCGCCTTTTAATCCCTGCTCTGGTGTATAAATAGTGCCATCATATTTTACAGCCATTACGCTGTAACTGGTCTCATAATTTCCATAAATCACACCATTCTTGATACACATTCCAAGAGGTGACGGCCGCCCTGTCTGGTAACTAAACGCACTTCCATTCACTCCGATAATACCCCCATTACCAGAAACCGCACCGGAGGTAGTCTGTCTGGCACCACCATAGGTTCCATAAGATAAAGCGGATTTCAGCTGTCCGGAATTTTTGATTTTTATCAGCGCTACCCAGTAAGGAACATTATGTGTGGATTTTCTGCGCAGATCAATATTAAGAGAGCTGCTTTTATATGTATAGCGGTTATCATTCACCTTCACATCCGGTCTGGTCTGTCCGGTTCTTCTCCCGCTATCATTTACATAATATTTTCCCACCCACACATTTGTATACAAAGCACCTGTTTTCTTATCAAAATAATAACGATATTCACCAATTTTCTGCCATCCTGTTGCCATTCTGGAATTAGGAAGGAAATAATATCGCTTTCCTCCGTAGCTCAGCCAGCGGTTGGCAATTGCCACACCTGACTTATTGAAATAATAAGAGTATTTCGTTCCTGTAGCCCATCGGTTGCGGAACATAATGCCATTCTTCCGGTTGTAATAATACCGTTTCCCGCCTGATTTCAGCCAGCCTGTATAGCGTTTTCCATTCTTTGTGCTGTAATAACGCTGACCTTTGTAGGTAATTTTTCCCCAAAGCAGTTTTCCCTTGGAATTATAAAAATAATAGTCTTTCCCCCGCTTCACCCAACCATGCTTTTTCGAAGTGATACTCACAGTCGTATTGGATGCCTTCACATAAGAAGCCGCCCACACCGAAGAGGAACACATGGTAAATATCAAAAACAGAAAACAGATAATCCCAAAGCTTCTTTTTTTCAATTCCTTCCCCCCTCATTTCAATAAGAAAATCATAACAGTTCAGTACCTTCACAGTTACACGCTCCGTGATGCACCTAACTCACTAAACGGTCCTTTACTTTCTAATTATAAAAAAATACGAGGCAGACAAATTACTTCGTCTGCCCCGCTGTATTTGTCTTGCTGCAGGTAATTATTATGCGGCTGCCTGCTCGCATAAATTACTGATTAAGCTGCCGGTGTCTCACTGTCATCCAGTGTATCTCCAGCCATATCTGTTTGCTCTTCGGACTCAGCAACACCATCTGTCTCCGTACTCTCAATATCGCTGTCGCCTGTAGCAGCGATCACATCGTCCAGCCATCCCTCAGGCATGCCTGCGCTGGTCAGATTCTCTGTGATTGCATCCATATTCATGGAAGCTGTATAAGCTTCAATTTCATCATCATTACTGAAATCATAAACATCTGTCAGGGAAGCAACATCAACTGCTGCAAGTGCCTCACCGCCATTGCCGCCTGTCAGAGAAACTGAACCAAGAGTTGCACCACCTGCTGCAATAGCAAGATTCCAGTCAATGCTGTCCTCATCTGCACCATCGGCTGTAAAGATCAACTGCATTCCACCAAATGGATCATAGGAATTTCCATCTTCATCTTCCACAGGCGCACCGGAAATTGTGTAAGTTCCCTTCCAGATTCCGTCCTGTACTGCCTTGGTATCATAATCTGTAACATCAATCACAGCTGCATCCGCTTCACCGGAAGAAATCGTGTAAGTTCCGCTTAACAGGTCACCTTTCAGCTCACCGCTTCCTTCAATTGCAACCTTGTCATCTCCGGAACCCAGCTGCATGGAAAATCCTCTCTTATCTCCATCCGCTGTACACAGATATCCGAAAAGCTCTTCCTCCTGCTCATCATCATTCAGAAGGAACTGGCGTCCAACAACCTCTCCGTCACTGTCAACCCATGCCCTTAAAATAAATCCGGACTCGTCAGTCTCATCAGCTTCTGTATCCAGATCTTTCTCCATATCCTCGATTGCTTCCAGGAAAGTCTCATAAGTATAATCTGGATCATTCATGGCTTCTGTCCAGGTCTCAATAAGCCCCTTCAGTTCTTCATCAGACTTGGCTGTATCCAGAATCTGCTGGAACATTGGAAGTGCCTCTGCCTGTGTAACATGTCCTTCCAGAACGCTAAGCTCCTGACTTACATCTCCTGCAACAGCTTCCTGTGCTCCAGGATTCTCAGCATCTGCAACATTATCAAAAATAATATCTGTGTATCTTGTAAGAATAGATGTCACTAAGTCTGCTTCCGGAAGGTTCTCCAGAGTGGAAAAATAGCTGTTCATGCTATCTGCCAGATCAAGACTCGTGGTAAAGGAAGAATCCAGTTCCTGATCTGCCTCTTCCACTGCTTCCTGAGTCATCTGCTCCATATTCATTTTAATATAGCCATCACTCAGCTCCGGAATTCTCATATAAATTTCAGAATTCTCTGTATCAAAATAATATTCTATTGTACAGATCTTGGTTCCATTTACATTCACATCCATAAACTCAGTCATGGACTTATCAGACATGCTTACATTTCCACTGATGGAAGCATCCGCCAGCCAGGAGATATCCACAGGAGAAAGCATTCCCAGAATTGCTTTTCCACCATCTTCCAGACTTACCTTTATTTCCGCATTTCCCTTAACTTCTTCTGTATCCATTTCAGAAAGGCTCTTTGCGTAATCAGCACCAAATTCCTCGATCATTTTGGCAAAGGCTGCTTTCTCAGTTTCCCTGTAAGAATCTGCTGCCCATGTGGTAGCCGGTACTGCACTGATTCCCATAAGGGATGCTAACAAAATTGCGGTAATTTTCTTTCTCTTCATAAGATCCTCCTTTGGTATAAATCCTTACGGATTCTGCAATCTTCTCGTTGCTGTTTGCTGGTAATTCCCAACTGCTCTCATTACCAGTTAAGCAGCCAGTTTCTGTCAACGATCCGTCACGGACTATACAAAATTCCATAACAGACATATCTGACAAAACAAGTTAATATCAGAATAGCATTTGCCGAACTTATTGTCAATAACCCATAAATATTCTGACGATTCCCGTGACAAAAAAGTGGTTACTGTTCCATCTGTGACCAACAAAACAAAAATTTTTCCCACAAACAAATCCTATAAATCCGGACAGGCTCTGATATATCATATTGTACCATTTACTCTCCACTGTCCTGTATAATATAACTATCCAGTTTTTCCATATACCTCTGGTCACGCTCAACAGTAATCACAATCACGTCATCCGGTTCATATTTATCCAAAAGCTCCTGGTCAAAGTCATCAATTCTCACAAATATGGTTTTCTGATAGCGATAGGGCATGTATTTTTCAAGGCGGAGGCGAAAAGAATCCCCGATTACCATTAAAGTTTTCTCATTATCCGAATTGGATTTAAACACTTTCAGGATCTCCTCGCCGCCTTCGCTCTCCTCTTTTTTCACCTTGTAACGGATACCATCGTGAAAATACTTCAACCCATATTCCCTGTCATCATTCAGCTCTTTATACCGCCCGATCATCCTGGACAGATCCCCCCTGCAAGGTTTAGTTCCGATCAGAACCTGAATATCTTCGATTGGCAGACTTTCACCTGTCATATCCTGTACAATTTTCTCGTTGGTAATATAGCCGCCTAAATTGTTCATATGAGTATCATATTTTCGGAACAGCTGGTATTTTTCAGTAAACTCCCTCAGATAATCTGCCAGAAAATCAAATTCCACGTCGGAATTTTCTTTCATATATTTTGCAAAAGTATCCATTCTGGAATCCCCGATTCCTATCACCCTGGGCTTCTCCGGCATATACTTCGAATAAAGTGTCTCTTTGTTGGGAGCCACGTAGTAATGGAACTGTTCCACGCCCCTGTCCAGGAACCAGTCCCGTACTTTTGCAATTCCGGATGCAATTTCCGCACTTTGTTCCAGTGTATACACATTGGTTTTCTGGTAATCTGCCATGGCATTTTCTCCCTCCCTTTCCGGCAGGTAAAACAGCCAGTTATCTTCTCCGATCACCACATCCCCGATCTTTGTATTGCGGAAAAATTCCGTATCAATAAAGTTGCAGAACTTCACCAGGTCATTTTTGAAGGGCACATGATCCTTATAATACGCCTCAAACTGCTCCGGGAAGTCTCCCAGAGATTCCAGATTCACCTCCGGAAATTCAGCCAGTTTTCTGTTTTCATTGTTTTCCGTATCAAATCTGCCGGAAAATCCAGCCCACACCACTCCTGGCAAAACCAGACTTCCTGCAAATAATACGATCAGAATTTTCTGTTTTCTCATATGCTTCCTGTTAAAATCTGAAATAAATAAACGGGTTATAGCTGTTATTTACAAGTGCCGCCACACTCAGCCAGAAAATCACCATACAGGCGATCATTCTCGGAACTGTCACCATTCCATTGGCAGGGATTTTTCCAGCGGAATGTACCCGGACCTTCTCATATATCTTCTGCAAAACTCCTGCAAATAAAACGCCCATAACGATCAGAAAGATCATTTTGCTGTCAAGATATGCAGAAAGAAGAATGGTTCCTCCATGCGCCACAAACATATTTCTCACATAAGTGAAAAACAGGGAAATATTTTCTGCACGAAACAGAATCCATCCAAAAAACACCGCGGTCACTGTGTAGCCCCAGCCCACGATTCCAGGCAGTTTTTCCAGTTTTTTCCCAAGCCACACACGTTCCAGTATAAGAAAAAGGCCATGATAAAGCCCCCAGAGGATAAACGCCATTCCAGCCCCATGCCACATTCCGGTAAGGAAAAATACGATAAGCAGGTTTCGATAGGTGCATGCCGCGCCTTTACGATTTCCTCCCAAAGGAATATAGACATAATCACGAAACCAGGAAGACAGGGAAATATGCCATCTGTGCCAGAATTCCTGCACGGAACCAGCTGTATAGGGATAATTGAAATTCTCCTGGAATTCAAATCCGAACATTTTTCCAAGACCAATGGCCATATCGGAATATCCTGAAAAATCGTAATAAATCTGCATCATGTAAAGAATTGCGCCCAGCCACAGAGCCTTCCTGGATACCGCATATGGACCATATTTAAAAATTTCATCCACCACACGGGCAAAGGAATTGGCAAGAAGAACCTTTTTCCCAAGTCCCCAGCAAAAACGCATTATCCCGGCTGCAAATTTTCGGATAGTCTCTTTTCTTCCTGTAATCTGAGCTGCAATGTCGCGATATTTTACAATAGGTCCTGCGATCAGCTGTGGGAAAAAGGAAATATACAAAAGCATATGCCAGAAATTGTGCTGTGCCGGCACCTCTCCCCTGTACACATCGATCACATAGGACAACGCCTGGAAAGTATAAAAAGAAATTCCAATTGGAAGCGCCACCTGAAAAAGAGTGGTTCCTGTTCCATCTGCTGAAAAAAGTCCGGTTATGGCTTCTGTCAGAGTGCCAAAATACTTGAAATATCCCAGCAACCCCAGATTAATAATCAAAGTTGCCACAAGAATCTTTTTTTTCCTGGTCTGATATTTTTCAATCAGAATTCCGCCAGTAAAATTCACTGCCACGGAAAACAGCATAAGGAAAACATAAAGTGGCTCTCCCCATGCATAAAAAAGCAGACTGAAAAATACCAGGATTCCATTTCGGATTTTTCCGGGACTTATATAATATGCTGCCAGTACTAAGGGCAGAAAGATCCATAGAAAGAGCATCGAGCTGAAAACCATGTGTATCTCCTTTATTTTTCAAACAGGCTCCAGAGCATGTTTGTCTGTCAATGCTCAGTATTATAACATAAAAGACCCTCCCCATACCAGTATCCTGAAAAAATTCACATTCTGGTATGAGAAAGGTCTCCGTTTTTAACTGAGAGAAAAATCCATCCGTTCTCACTTATTTCGTTTTATAACTACACAGAACTTTTTTCGCGTGCAGATTGCAGGAATGATCTGAGGCATCTCCGCCTCATTTCAAGCCACTTACCAGATTTTGGAGTCCACAGCTGCGCGCTCGATCGGCAGGCCTTTCATATATCTTTCCATGAACATATTAAAGCCTTCTACACCCTCCGGATCCGGATTCAGGGTGCTTCCCTGATTTCCTGCAAATACCTTGGTATCCAGGAAGTCTTCCAGGGTTTCATTCTCCTCTTTGTTTACAAGATAGGAAGCGAGCACTGCAATTCCCCATGCACCGCCTTCACCGGCAGTCTCCATAACAGAAACCGGGGCATTTACAGCATCTGCAAGGATCTGCTGTCCAACACCTTTTGTCTTAAACAGTCCGCCATGACCAAGAAGACGGTCAACCTTTACCCCCTCTTTCTTAAACAGGATGTCAAGACCAACTCTCATAGCGCCAAGGCAGGTATAAAGATTGGTTCTCATAAAGTTGGCAAGATTGAATTTGCTCTCTGGAGAACGTACAAACAGTGGTCTTCCTTCTGTAAATCCAGTCATATGCTCACCGGAGAAATAGCAGTAGGACAAAAGTCCGCCGCAGTCCACATCTCCCTCCAGAGCCTTGTTGTATAAGGTTCCGAAAAGCTTGTTCATATCAGCTTCCATACCCATTGCTTCTGCAAACTCACGGAAAATATTTACCCATGCATTCAGATCAGAAGTACAGTTATTAGAGTGTGCCATTGCAACCGGATGTCCGGATGGAGTCGCAACCATATCAATTTCAGAATATGGTGCAGATAACTCCTTCTCCAAAACAATAGAGGCAAATACAGAAGTACCTGCGGAAACATTTCCGGTACGCTTTGCAACGCTGTTGGTAGCTACCATTCCAGTGCCAGCATCACCTTCCGGCGGACACATAGGAATTCCGGCTTTCAGCCTGCCTGTTACATCAAGAAGCTTTGCTCCCTCTTCTGTCAGGCAGCCAGCATCCTGTCCCGCAACAAGACATTTCGGCAGAATGCCGCGAAGCTTCCATGGGAACCCATAAGAAGCAACCTGCTCCTCAAACTGCTGAACCATTTTTTCATTGTAATCCCTGGTAGTGCTGTCCACTGGGAACATTCCTGCAACATCGCCAATTCCAAGAACTCTTTTTCCAGTCAGTTTCCAATGTACATATGCCTCCAGAGTGGCAATATAATCAATATCTTTTACGTGAGGCTCGCCTTTTAAAATTGCCTGATACAGATGTGCGATACTCCATCTCTGAGGAATATTATACTGAAAAAGTTCGGACAGTTTTCTGCTTGCCTCTCCCGTAATATTATTTCTCCAGGTTCTGAACGGAACCAGAAGATTTCCTTCTTTGTCAAATGGCATGTAGCCGTGCATCATGGCACTGATTCCAATAGCACCAACGCTTGTCAGCTCCACACCATATTTCTCCTCTACATCCTTTGCCATCTGCTGATAACAGTCCTGCAAACCGGACCAGATATCTTCCAGACTGTATGTCCATACACCATTCTCATAGCGGTTCTCCCACTCGTGTCCGCCGGATGCGATTGGTGCATTATTTCCATCTACCAGAACTGCCTTGATTCTTGTGGAACCGAACTCGATTCCAAGTGCTGTCCTGTTATCCAGGATTGCCTGCTTTGCTTCTGCTGCTCCCATGTATAAAATCCTCCCGTTGTTGTTATATAATACACAGCTTTTCTACTGCATATTGTGCTATTTCTCCAAATTTCAAACTATTTAGAGCCTGTTTTTATTATAATATGCTTCCAGAAGGGCGTCAATATCTCTCCCAAAAGCTTTTTGTAAAATATGCGCAGCTGTTTGTGCCAGGCATTTTTTCGGGGACAATTGCCACCCTACAGAATATCAATCAGTGCAGCAATATCTTCCATCTTCGTCGCCCAGCTTGTTGCAAAGCGGATCACAGTATGATTCTCGTCATATTTTTCCCAAAAGCTGAACTTCACTTTTTCGCCCAATTCCTCCATTTTCTTATTTTCCAGGATAACAAAAATCTGATTGGTTGGGGAATTAATGAAAAATTCATAGCCCTTCTCTTTTAATGCAGCTTTCAGTTTTGCAGCGGTTTCAATAGCATTTTTACTGATTTCCAGGTACAAATTTCCTGTGAAAAGAGTATCAAACTGAATTCCAAGCAGTCTGCCTTTCGCAAGAAGCGATCCCTGCTGTTTGATCATAGTAAAGAAATGTTTCGGTGCTTTCTTCGGAAAAACGACTGCTTCACCGCACAGGGCACCAACCTTGGTTCCTCCGATATAAAATACGTCTGTATAATTTGCAATATCTTTCAAAGTCACATCTGTCTCTGCCACCAGTCCATAGCCCAGTCTGGCTCCGTCCAGAAATAACGGGATCTCATATTCCCTGCATACACTGGAAATATCTGCCAGTTCCTGCTTTGTGTAAAGAGTTCCGTATTCTGTCGGATGTGAAATATAAACCATGCCTGGAAAAACCATGTGATCATAGCTTCCGTCTGCATAGTAGGTCTGGAGATAATCTTTCAGATCTGCGGCAGAAATTTTACCATTGTCCTGGGGAAGTGGAAGAACTTTATGTCCGGTAAATTCAATTGCTCCGGCTTCGTGCGCATTTACATGACCGGTAACTGCGGAAAGCACTCCTTCATACCGGTTCAACACGGACGCGATCACCACTGCATTTGTCTGGGTACCCCCTACCAGGAAATAGACCTCCCCATCCGGACAGCCACATGCCTCTTTTATTTTTTCCTTCGCCTGGTCGCAGAAAGGATCCTGTCCATATCCCGGAACCTTTTCCATATTGGTTTCCATTAATCTTTTTAAGATTGCCTCATGAGCACCTTCGCAATAATCATTTTCAAAATACAACATGATGTAACTCCTTTGTTTCATATTTTTCACTTGTACCATACAGGTATATTTTACTTTGATTTCGTTTTTTAATCATATACCTGCCCTGAATTTTTTACAAGAAAAATGTTTCCGGATAACAGTTCCGTAACCAAATGGCCAATAAATTCTTTCTTTTATATAATTCAGGGTTGACATTCCCACCTTTGCCGAATTATAATTACCACAACAAAATACATTTGCAGTCACGCTTCAATAAAAGGGAGTAGCTGGCATATCAAATGCACTGTTTCTGGTTTAGTGCATTTTTGTATATGGATTTTCATGCGTCAGAACGGTAGACAGTTCCATGAATCTGTCGCCCGCAGAAAATTGAAATGGCAAGACTTTTATTACAATAGTCGCATATCTTCAGATATGCAGTATTGTAATAAAAGTCTTTTTTATACCCCAAAAACAGGTTATAAAATGCCTTCCCTACAAGGCTTTCATTTTTATAACAATATTAACATTATGCAAGTATTTTTATCTATTTAAGCACTTACATTCAAACACCCAAAAGGAGGAAAAAGAAATGGAATTTTTAACAGACGGAATCCTTGCATTAACCTGGCAGCAAATTGTGATGTTTGCCGTCGGAATCACCCTGATCTGGCTGGCTATCAAAAAGGGATTTGAACCAGCCCTGCTTCTGCCAATGGGCTTTGGTGCCATACTTGTGAACCTGCCTTTTTCCGGAGTTTTAAACCAGACTCTGGCTGGCGGGATCCAGGCAAACGGAGTCATTGAATGGCTGTTCCATGTGGGAATTGAAGCCTCAGAAGTCATGCCGATTTTACTTTTCATCGGAATTGGCGCTATGATCGACTTCGGTCCCCTGCTTTCCAATCCCTCTTTGTTCCTGTTTGGCGCAGGTGCACAGCTTGGAATTTTTGCTGCAATTTTACTGTCCACCATCCTTGGATTTGACCTAAAAGACGCTGCTTCTATCGGAATCATCGGTGCTGCCGACGGACCTACTTCCATTCTGGTATCCCAGGTCCTGAATTCCAAATATATCGGCGCCATTGCAGTTGCCGCCTATTCCTACATGGCACTTGTCCCAATTGTACAGCCCTTTGCCATCCGGCTTGTCACTACAAAGAAGGAACGCTGCATTCACATGGAATATAATCCGAAATCCGTTTCCAAAACCATGAAGATTGCTTTTCCCATTATAGTTACTGTAATCGTGGGGCTGGTAGCACCTCAATCCGTTGCGCTGGTTGGATTTCTCATGTTCGGCAACCTGATCCGGGAATGCGGCGTCCTGGGCACCCTGTCCGACACAGCCCAGAATATTCTAGCAAATCTGATCACCCTGCTTCTTGGAATCACCATTTCCTTCAGCATGCGTGCAGAACAGTTTGTAACAAAAGAGACCTTACTGATTCTGGTGATTGGACTTTTTGCTTTTGTCATGGACACCATCGGCGGCGTTCTTCTGGCAAAATTTATGAATCTTTTCCTGAAAAAGAAGATCAATCCTATGATCGGAGGCGCCGGAATTTCTGCATTTCCAATGTCCTCCCGTGTAGTTCAGAAAATGGCCATGGAAGAAGATCCCACAAATGTAATTCTCATGCAAGCCGCCGGTGCCAACGTGTCCGGACAGATTGCTTCTGTAATCGCAGGAGGCATGGTTATCAACCTGGTCACAAAATTTTTATAAAAAAATTTTTATAATGAGGAGGGTCTTATCTATGAATACATCCAATATCATTATTGCACTTGAAATCATGGCAAAAGGTATGGCAGGAATCTTTACTGCCATTCTGATCATCATTCTTTGTGTATGGCTTCTCGGAAAAATCGGAAAATAAATACTCCAATATATCTATAGCGCTTCTCTTTTCATCCCCGACAAAAAAACGAGCCAAGGTCACATGCAGCATTGACCTTGGCTCAATATTTTTACTAATACATCGTTTCGTAAATAACTATACCAATCGCGTAGGATGTAGATCCGAGTGTGCAGGTCTAAAATCCACATTTTCTCTCTGTTACTCTGCTGCATCAGCTGCATTCTCAGAGGCAGAACCGGGCTCCCCATCATAATTTTCCAGGAAAGAATGTCTCACACCATATTGTTTATATCCCACAACTGTATCAATATTTACATTCTCTACGCTCTTGAAAATGTTGCCCTCTACAAACGGATTCACCTTTTTCAGGTCACGGATCAGTTCCTTGATTTCTACACGTTTGGAGCGATTTTCGTTATTGCAGGTAGTGCAGGTATCTGTAAATTTACATGCACACTGAATAAAATGGAGATCATTGTAGTCACGCCATGCCTTAATATCATCCTCCCGCACCAGATACAATGGACGGATCAGTTCCATTCCCTCAAAGTTGGTGCTGTGAAGCTTGGGCATCATAGTCTGTACCTGGGCACCGTAAAGCATGCCCATAAGAATGGTCTCAATCACATCATCATAGTGGTGACCAAGTGCAATCTTGTTGCAACCCATTTCTTTTGCAAAAGCATAGAGATGCCCGCGGCGCATTCTTGCGCAAAGATAACAAGGAGATTTCTCCACATTAAATACAGACTCAAAAATATCAGACTCAAAAATACGAATAGGAATATTTAACCTTCTAGCGTTTTCCTCGATTACCTGACGGTTGGCCGGACTGTAGCCCGGATCCATAACCAGAAATTTCACCTCGAAATCAAATTTATTATGAAGCTTCAGTTCCTGGAAGCACTTTGCCATCAGCATAGAGTCCTTGCCGCCGGAAATACAGACTGCAATCCTATCTCCCGGCTTCACAAGCTCGTAAGTATTGATTGCCTTGGTAAACCTGGACCAGATTTTTTTCTTAAATTTCTTGCGAAGACTGATCTCCACATTTTTCGCAAAATCTTCGTCCTGTGAACTCTTCATGGCATCCATAAGCCAGGCAATGTACCCTTTCTCAAGGCTTACTGCATCCAGCCCCTCTTCCTCGAGCTTCTTAGCGATTTCTTTACTATTGATTCCGCGGCTGCAGCAAATAACCAGTTTTCTGGTCTTATCCACTTCCGGATTCTCCATGATTTCCTCTGGCTTACAGGCCAAAGCCCCCTTAACAGCGCCATGGGAAATCTCAATCTCGTCGCGGACATCAATGATCTGATAGGACTCCGCTGGTAACTTTTTTAATTCTTCTATTGTTATACTGCTCATTTAAATCCTTCCCTGAATATATTCTATAATGCCCATACTTTATATCACGATCTCAACAAAACTGTAACTCGTTCCTGCTCAGAAGAAACCTTGCTGAATATGATTGTTACTGTTCACTGGTCACGTTCCGCGAGGCGTTTTTTGTGAACAAAGTTCACAGAAAACCCGAGAATTGCGGCGCGAAATCATGCGAATGCATGATTTCTGTGCATCGCGAAGCGCGTTACTGTGAACGGAGTGAACAGTAACATATGATTCTCTAAAGCATGTCCGACATTTTTTTGTTACAAAACGGACATGTCGTCTATCGGCGACATCTCTATATATGAAAATCAGCTGCTGTGCGCCTGCGACACTCCCGCATCTGCCGTTCGTGACGTTCATAGTATCATGTTAATTCCGATTTTTTATCAGTGACACAATAAACAAAATCAACGCCAGTACCGCAAAAAACGGAATCACTGCCACCAGAATATGAAACAGCAAAAAGACGACTATCAGCAGGAGCACCACGCCCAGAAGTTTGCTGTACCAGGTATCAAACCGCCATACATGTACATGATTCCGGCTGGAGCTCTGGGTATTCTGTGCGTCATCCGAATAGGTGCTGTACTCCTCATAATCCAGCTGACCGTTATCCACATCTGTATCCAGCAAAGTCCTGGCGATCAGCCTTGGATCTCCAAGTTCATCAAGAACCTGCTGCTCATCGCATCCACTACGTACCTGTGACTGAATATAATCTTCATAGTAACGCACATGCGCCGCCACCTTACCCTCATGCATCTGTCCGGACAGCTGACTTCTCAATGTATCCAGAAATTCTGTTCTATTCATTCAATTATTCAACCTTTCTTATATAAAACCACGAATCATTATCCTGTTTCAAACAGGCTCTGTGCATTTTCTATTCTAACAATACTTGCCCTCATACGCAACTATCCAAGTCATAAAATTTTTATGAAGTCTGAAGCGGAGATTGTATTTTTCAATTCGGGTAGATTTTATCCACGTTCAAAGTATTTGTTATTTTTCACAAATATGCATCGTCTTTTTTGACAATAATGCTGTCTGTTAATTTATTGACAAAATGTTTTTTTAATGATACAATGAGCACATCAATTGAAAAGCTTCTGAATACTGACGGATCGTGGAGTTAACCACAGGGACTTCAGGAGCAGATCATGAGGATTACTGTTTACAGAAGCTGCATCATATTTTGCAGACAGCATAGGCAGTAATTTCCAGCCGACCGTCTGGGCAGTATTTGAATCATCAGATACTGCCCTTTTTTTACCGGGAGGTACCTCTGACATGAGGGAAATACCGTTGTCTTTTTAAGAAACGGTTATATAAAAACCATTTAATCTTACACAACGAAAGGAGCTTTTATTATGGGGTTTAAAAGTGACATCGAAATCGCACAGGAATGTGAAATGAAACCAATCACTGAGATTGCAGCTAAAGCAGGTATTGAGGACAAATATCTTGAGCAGTATGGTAAATACAAAGCAAAAATCGATTACAATCTTCTGAAAGAAACAGATAAGAATGATGGCAAACTGATTCTGGTTACCGCTATCAACCCGACTCCTGCCGGAGAAGGAAAAACCACTACTACAGTTGGTCTGGCAGACGCTATGCAGAAGCTTGGCAAGAACGTTATGGTAGCTCTTCGTGAGCCATCCCTTGGACCGGTATTCGGTGTAAAAGGCGGTGCAGCAGGCGGCGGATATGCCCAGGTAGTTCCAATGGAAGATATCAACCTTCACTTCACAGGTGACTTCCACGCAATCGGCGCAGCAAACAACCTTCTTGCAGCAATGATCGATAACCATATTTTCCAGGGCAATGCTCTTAACATCGACCCACGTAAGATCACATGGAGAAGATGTGTAGATATGAACGACCGTCAGCTTCGTAATGTAGTAGACGGACTTGGCGGAAGAACAAACGGTATGCCTCGTGAAGACGGCTATGACATCACGGTAGCTTCCGAGATCATGGCTGTTCTCTGTCTTGCAAGTGATATCAAAGACCTGAAAGAAAGACTTTCCAGAATCATCATCGGTTATACATATGGCAAACCGTCAGAGCAGAAACCGGTAACAGCTGGTGATCTTCATGCAGAGGGTGCTATGACAGCACTTCTGAAAGATGCTCTGAAACCAAACCTTGTTCAGACACTGGAGCATGTACCTGCAATCGTTCACGGCGGACCATTCGCAAACATCGCTCACGGATGTAACTCCGTAACCGCTACCAAGATGTCTCTGAAGCTTGCTGATTACACCATCACAGAGGCTGGATTCGGTGCTGACCTTGGTGCCGAGAAATTCCTTGATATCAAATGCCGTATGGCTGGTCTGAAACCAAATGCAGTTGTTATCGTTGCTACTGTCCGTGCACTGAAATACAATGGCGGCGTTCCGAAGGCTGATCTTAACAATGAGAACCTTGAGGCTCTTGAGAAAGGTCTTCCAAACCTTCTGAAACACGTAAGCAACATCAAAAATGTTTACAAGCTTCCATGTGTTGTTGCAATCAATGCATTCCCGACAGATACCAAGGCAGAGCTTGACCTGGTAGAAGCAAAATGTAAAGAGCTTGGCGTTAATGTTGCACTTTCTGAAGTATGGGCAAAAGGCGGCGAAGGCGGTATTAAATTAGCTGAGGAAGTAATCCGTCTTGTTGAAGAGCCAAACGACTTCACATATTCCTATGAGCTTGAAGGCTCTATCGAAGATAAGCTGAATCAGATCGTTCAGAAGATCTATGGCGGTAAGAGAGTTGTTCTTACAGCTAATGCTCAGAAGCAGGCAAAACAGCTGGAAGAGCTTGGATTCGGAAACTGCCCGATCTGTGTGGCAAAAACACAGTACAGCTTAACAGATGACCAGACCAAGCTTGGTGCTCCGACAGGCTTTGAAGTAACTGTTCGTAACCTGAAGATTTCTGCAGGTGCAGGCTTCATCGTAGCCCTCACAGGAGAGATCATGACCATGCCAGGTCTTCCAAAGGTTCCGGCTGCTGAGAAAATCGATGTAGACGAAACAGGTAAGATCACAGGACTGTTCTGATTTTTACATGTCAGCCAGGTTTCCGTGTAAACATGGATTTGGCACGTTGCTCACAAAAATCAACGCCCGGGAGACCCAAACTCCCGGGCGCTTTTTACATACAAGCAAAGTGTATCCTTTGAAAATAAAATAAAGGATTTTATCAGCCTGCCAGGGACAGACGCCCTGGCAGTATTATGTATATTACTTATTTCAGCTTCTCCCCTGTAAGCATCTCATATGCCTGGAGATATTTGTCGATTGTCTTGTCCACGATTTCCTGTGGAAGAGTCCAGTCGTTGTCCGGGTTTGCTTTCAGCCAGTCACGGGCAAACTGTTTGTCAAAGGATGGCTGGCCATGACCTGGCTCATATCCATCTGCCGGCCAGAATCTGGAGCTGTCCGGTGTAAGCATCTCATCACCAATAACAATATTACCATTTTCATCAAGTCCAAACTCAAATTTGGTATCTGCAATAATAATACCTTTGCTTAAAGCATACTCAGCACATTTTTTATATAATGCGATGGTGTAATCACGAATCTTCTCTGCATACTCCTGACCATGTCCCGGATAGTATTTCTCAAGATGGGTAACGCTCTGCTCAAAAGAAATATTCTCATCGTGGTCGCCAATCTCAGCCTTGGTAGAAGGTGTGTAAATAGGCTCAGGCAGCTTGTCAGACTCTTTCAGACCTTCCGGAAGAGTAATTCCGCAAACTGTACCATTCTCCTGGTAGCTTGCCCAGCCGCTTCCAGTGATATATCCACGAACGATGCACTCAACCGGGATCATATCCAGCTTGCGGCACATCATGCTGTTTCCGTCAAACTTATCCTGCTGGAAAAACTCCGGCATATCTTTTACATCAACAGAAATCATGTGGTTCGGCAGGATATCCTGGGTCATATCGAACCAGAACTTGGACATCTGTGTAAGAACAGTGCCTTTCTTCGTCACTTCGTTGTTCAGGATCACATCAAAACAGCTGATACGGTCTGTCGCAACCATGATCAGGCTGTCTCCGTTGTCGTAAATCTCGCGTACTTTGCCTTCTTTAACTGGCTTCATTTCCTGCATAGCTTTACACCTCATCACTTTTCTATTTTTCATTTTTGTAAAAGTCCCAAAGGCATGACTGTTTCACAATCTCAGCCTGCCTGTTTCCGCTTTTACAGCACCCAATTATTTTACCATTTTGCAAACAAAAAAACAATTCTCTTAAATGCCGAAATCAAGGCATCTTTTCCCGAAATCCATGTGAATCTTCACATGTAACCATTCAAAGTGATTGATTCCTGCATTATCTTTGTTTTATAATAAGAAAAAACAACCAGCAGGATACTCTGCCTGCGAGGGGCATTTCAGCTCACAAAACTAATTTACCATACATTCCAGGAGGCACTATGATCTATAAATTTGCAGCCGCCGACATGGACGGTACTTTATTAAATGACAAAAACGAAATTACACCATACACCATCGAAATAATCCGGCAGGCAGCCGCGCAGGGACTGATTTTCTCCATATGCACCGGGCGCCCCATTCAGGGAGTGGAGCGCTATCAGAAACAGCTGGGCATTCAGGGACCTGTGATCACTTATAATGGGGCTATGATCCTGGATTCTGCTGACGGACGCGTTCTGTATAGACAGGAGCTGAAAGCTGACGATGCGCGTCTGATTCTGGAAGCAGGACTGAACTATGATACTACCATGTGCATCTGGTCGGACAATAAATTATATGGGAACAAGCTGAATGACCGGATTCAGGAATACAGCCAGGCTACCAAGGTAACGCCCCTTCTCATGCCATCTATCGACAAGCTTTTGGCGCAGGGGATTACGAAAATTCTCTGGTATGACGATGTTTCCCAAATTCAGCAAATAGAAAAAGAGCTACGGAAAACAGCTCATTTTCATAACGTAACCTTCTGCACCTCCAAGCCCTTCTATCTGGAGTTCTTCAGCAGTAAGGTGTCAAAGGCTGCAGCTATTGATTGCATTGGTAAGCTCTACGATTTCACCCCCGCTGAAACTATCGCTATCGGCGACGGTTTCAATGACCTCTCCATGATCCGCTATGCTGCCCTTGGCGTTGCCATGGCAAATGCACCAGATGGCGTGAAAGAGTCTGCGGATTATATCACTGCACGCACTAACAATGAGGATGGTGTTGCAGAAGTTCTGGAGAAATTTGTTTTATAGAATCATGACTATACAAAAATGGTGATTGTGTTAATTATTTCACATTCAACACAATCACCATTCTATTAATCCGTTTTAAACCAAATTATGTCCGCCTTGCTATATCTCTTGCAGATTCTTAAACATTACAACTGTAGACTTCGCTCTTACAGCCGAATATGCTTGCTACATCTCTTACAGATTCTTAAACAGCGGCTTCATAGCCGGATACAGTTCTTTGAACTTCTGGTATCTCTCCTCATATTTCGCAGCCAGTTCTGGAGTAGGCTCTACAGTATCCACTACTTTTGCAAGCTTCTTGCCAGCAGTCTCAACGTCCGGATAAACACCGCATCCTACTGCTGCCAGCATAGCACCTCCAAGGGATGGTCCCTCTTCCACTTCCAGAACGTCAACCTTAATATTCATAACATTTGCAATAATCTGCTTCCACAGCGGGCTCTTTGCACCACCGCCACAGATCTTGGTACGCTCAATTTTAATTCCAAGACTCTTTGCAACCTCCAGAGAATCACGAAGTGCGAAAGCAACTCCCTCCAATACAGCCTGAGTCATATCTGCTCTTGAGGTGTCCATGGACATGCCGAAGAATACGCCTCTTGCATCTGGATCGTTGTGTGGGGAACGCTCGCCCATCAGGTATGGCAGGAAGAATACGTGATTCTCACCAAGCTTCTGGATAGGCGCCTGCTCTGCTGCGAAGTCCTTCGTTCCAAGAATCTCCTCGGCCCACCATTTATTACAGGAAGCAGCGCTGAGCATACATCCCATCAGATGATAGCTTCCATCTGCATGGCAGAAAGAATGAAGGGCATTGTGCTCATCTACACCAAAATTCTTGCTGGAAATAAATACAGTTCCAGAAGTACCAAGGGAAATATTGCACTGTCCATCACCAACTGTTCCAGTACCAACAGCTGCTGCCGCATTGTCTCCAGCACCAGCGATAACCTTTACATTCTCAGAGAAGCCAAGCTCTTTAGCAACCTCTGGCTTCAGTGTTCCAACAACCTCCCAGCTCTCATAAACCTTCGGAAGCTGCTCCTCTTTCACACCGCAGATTTCCATCATTTCTTTAGACCAGCAGCGATTCTTTACATCCAGAAGAAGCATACCTGAAGCGTCAGATACATCTGTGCAGAAGGAGCCGCTTAAACGATAAGCCAGGTAATCCTTTGGAAGCATGATCTTCACAACTTTTGCAAATTTCTCTGGCTCATTTTTCTTCATCCACAGGATCTTCGGAGCAGTAAAGCCTGCAAATGCGATATTTGCAGTATACTGGGAAAGCTTGTCCTTTCCGATCACATTATTCAGATAATCTGTCTCTTCAGAAGTACGTCCGTCATTCCACAAAATTGCAGGACGAATTACCTGATCCTGATCATCTAAAGTTACCAGTCCATGCATCTGTCCGCCGAAGCTGATTCCGGCAACCTGGGAGCGGTCAATGCCCTCTGTCAGTTCTTTCATACCAGCCATACTCTGGGTATACCAGTCTTCCGGATTTTGCTCAGACCAGCCCGGATGCGGGAAAAATAATGGATATTCTTTTGATACGATATTACAGATTTTTCCGGATTCTTCCATAAGAAGAAGTTTTACTGCGGAAGTACCAAGATCAACACCGATAAAATACATTTTTATCCTCCTTAAGTTCATGCCTTAGGCGTTCCTTCTAGGCTTTCCGGCCAGAACCCTCTTAGAATGCTCTGCCCGCCTATTCTAAAAACAGCCGTACCGCATAAAGTGGTACGGCCGTTTCTATATACGCCTATAATTCTATTCAAATCGTCCCTTCCTGCTTTTTAAGCAAGAAGCAATCATTCTACATTGCTCTCAACTTTGTACACAGCAATTACTTACTGTTTATTTAAGCATTAGCCCCATGGATTCTCTGTAGGATATCTTACACCAGCTGGCTGGTTGTAACCGATCTTCTTAACATCAAGTCCAAGGAATTTCACTACTTCGTAGAATGCCTTTCCATAATGTCCGAACATAACTGCACCGTGATGCGGGTAGTTGCCCTCGATCAGTACGTGACGGTAGAATCTTCCCATCTCTTTGATTGCGAAGATACCAATACCACCAAAGGATCTTGTAGGTACGTCAAGAACTTCACCTTCTGCAACATAAGAAACAAGCTCTCCCTCAGAGTTGCACTGCAGACGATAGAATGTAATATCAGAAGCAGCGATATCTCCCTCCAGAGTTCCTCTTGTGAAATCTGGCTCAGATCCTTCCGGCTCAAGAAGTCTGTGCTGGATCAGCTGATATTTAACAGCTCTGGAATCGCACATCTTGCAGGCCGGAGTATTTCCGCAATGGAAGCCCATGAATGTATCGGTAAGCTTATAATCATATTTGCCCTTGATATCCTCATCATAGATGTACTGAGGAACGGAGTTGTTGATGTCAAGCAGTGTAACAGCGTCATTGGAAATGCAAAGTCCGATATACTCGCTAAGAGCTCCGTAGATATCAACCTCGCAGGATACCGGGATTCCTCTTGCAGCAAGACGGCTGTTTACATAGCATGGCTCAAATCCAAACTGTGACGGGAATGCAGGCCAGCATTTATCAGCAAATGCAACGTATTTTCTGGCGCCCTTGTGAGCCTCAGCCCAATCAAGAAGAGTAAGCTCGAACTGTGCCATTCTCTCACTAAGGTCAGCATAGTATCTGCCCTCGCCCATTTCCTTTGCCATATCTGCGCAAACCTCTGGGATACGAGGATCGTTCTCATGCTCTTTGTAAGCAACCAGAAGGTCAAGCTCAGAGTTCTCTTCGATCTCAACACCCAGCTCATAGAGTCCTTTGATTGGTGCGTTACATGCGAAGAAGTCCTGTGGACGTGGTCCAAAGGTAATGATCTTCAGGTTACGAACACCGATAACGGCACGTGCAACTGGTACGAAGTCAGCGATCATGGTAGCAATGTCAGTTGCAGTTCCAACCGGATATTCCGGAATATAAGCTTCAAGATGACGCATCTTTAAGTTGTAGGAGCAGTTCAGCATACCGCAGTAAGCATCACCACGACCATTGATCATATCGCCATCGCCCTCAGCAGCAGCTACATACATGCATGGTCCGTCAAATCTCTCAGCAATCAGGGTCTCTGGAGTCTCTGGTCCGAAGTTTCCAAGGAAAACAACAAGTGCATTACACTCAGCTTTGTTTACATCCTCGAGAGCCTTCTCCATGTCTTTCTCATTCTCAACAGTTACTGGACATTCATAAAGCTCACCCTTGTAAGCGTCCATGATAGCTGCGCGTCTCTTCTCAGAAAGCTGAATCGGGAAACAGTCACGGCTTACTGCGATTAATCCAAGTTTTACTACTGGTATATTGTTCATAATAGGTATTCCTCCATATTTTAATTTTTTAAGAAACTTTCAATTGTGGTAGCTATGTAAGCTCCTCAGGTCTCAATATTCATTTTTCAAACAGACTTTAGTAGTTACCCACCAACAACGTGTCGGTTTATCTTCTGAAAAAAATGAGCAACTATGAATTATTTTATCAGTCAATTGTGATATTCTCACCCTTCAGACCATTAAATGCGCCAGCGATCTTCGCATCCTCATGTGCGATCAGCCATTTGTTCTTGGCTGTCATCAAGCTGTCCTCTCCCGTCTTCTCAGTCTGGAAAGTAAGGTCTGTGTTAGTTCCTTTCGGAAGTACAACAACACACTGGAAACCGCCCTCATTCACATGACATGGTGCGTAGTGAAGTGTGGTAGCGTATACCTCGATTCCGGTTCCTGCCGGTACAAGGAATGCCTCGATCTTAGATGTATCATAGGTATGATCCGGCTCAATGTCCTGCTGATGTCCGATAAGAAGGACAATATCTGTAACCGCTACATTGATCTCGGAATTACGATGATACTCCACTGCATTCAGCTTCTTGTTATGGCCGTTGCAGTATCCGATCTGGACCGGCAGCCCGCCGTATCCCTTATTCTGCAGGTCCTTCATAATATCCAGTGCCTCCAGCTCCTCAACAGATGGAACATAGATTACGTCCTCTGGAACCGGAGTGTGTTTCATCTCCTTGATAAGACCTGTAAAGTCGTATCCCTCCAGCACCTGTCCATATTTACGGAATGCCGGATCTGTTACTTTCTGAATCTTCACGATTAACCTCCTTTTGCGCATATCAGAATGCGGACATGGCTGCTATCTGCCACTCTCACAGCAGTCCAACATGCTCATACTCAAGATTCCCGAACCAGCTGCTGATCTCAGTCTGCCCTGGTTCTTTCTGCATGAAAAAAGCATACCATATTCTGATATGCTTTACGACGGTTTTCTTGTCTTATCTATAGCACTTTTTTGACATTTTATTCTTTTGGAGTTGTATTAAATTTTTGTCTTACTTCGCTTGGAAGTCTGTTATATTTCTTCTGAAACTCTCTGGAAAAGGCTCTGCTGCTGGCAAAACCGTTGTCCAGGGCAATCTGGCTCACTGTTTTCTCTGTATTCATCAGTTCCCGACATGCATAAGACATGCGAATTTCCTGTAAATAAGTCTTAAAATTGATTTTTGCATACTTTTTGAACATTCGCGACAAATAAGCGTCTGAATAGCCAAATAAATTTGCCATCTCAGAAAGTTTCAGTTCTTCTGTATAATGCTCACGCATATAAGTGGTAATTTTTGACAAAGCATCCAGTCGTCGGCTGTCCTGAATTTCCTCCTGTGCAGCCTCGGTCTCACGATAATCCCTTACCATCAGGTACAAAATATTGTAGTACAGTGCCATAGTCCGGTACTCCCATCCTTCTTCACGGGCACGGTACACCTTATAAAGCTCCTCAATAAAAAATGCCAGCTTCCGGTTATCCGGAGCCTTGGACTTCTGATCCTTTGCTACACGGGCTGCACTTGTAAATCGGATAAACCGCTGGGCAGTAAAATATTTTTCGAACTGCTTTAGTGGAATCTGCAAAACCACAGTCTCATTTTTCCTGGGGGCGTGAATGGAGTGGATCTCATTGGAATTGATGATGATCAGCCCTCCAGCCTCCAGGGGGTACTCTTCTTCATTGAGAAAAAAGGTCAGTCTGCCTTTTAGCACTGCAAAAATCTCAATTGAGGTATGCCAGTGTTTTTCTCTTTCGTAATTGCCGTGTCCGCCTTCAAATAAAAAGATTTTGAAAGGAAGACCTTCGTTTGGTATGATCAATTCATGCTGAAATTCCAAGATTTCACCTCCGGCAGGTATATTTCTATAAAGCCGCGCCATTTTCTTTCAGTTCCGAACCGGCTAGAGCGTGTTTGAAAAAGGCTTTCTGCAAGATGTGCGTCACAATTTGTGGGAGATTTCGCTCGGATGAGGGCGCCGTAGCGGGCTACGGCAACCGAATTCGGGTGAAATATACCGCAAAGTGGGGCGTGCAGATTGCGGGAATGATTTTTCAAACACGCTCTAAAGTCTCTTGCTGTAAGAATATCATTTTCCCCTATATTTGACAATCCTGTTTCTTAGATTCTTTTTGGCTCCGCTGCCACGTCTTTTCTCGTTTCGTATTTTCTTAAATACAAGTTTTTTCTTATCTTGTATTTACCAGCTCAAACGCTTATAATTGAAATTAATTTTCAATATGTTATTTTTATTTTCGGGAGGTTTATCATGAAATTTATATATCCTGCTGTTTTTAAGAAAACCGAAGATGGTCGTTATAAGGGAACTTTCCCAGACCTGGAAGGCTGCTTCGGAGAAGGAGACACTTTAGACGAAGCTATCGAAAGCGCTAACGCTGCTGCATTCGACTGGATTTCTGTAGAGCTCTCCGAAGAAGTTCCAGAGCTGCCTCCGATCACAGATCCAGATGATATGGAATTAGAAGATGAGGATGTGGTCAGAAATATCCAGGTGAACATCCGGTTGTATGATGGGTGGGATGAATGAAGTTTACCGTGAGTGTTTGAAATGTCCGCTTACGTTCCAGACTTCACTGACTTACCTAATAAGTCCAAAATGGGGAGGCAAAGCCTCCCCATTAATTTTATCACTGTACCTGGTCAGAACCTTCTCAGTTACAAAATATTTTTGTTTTATCTTGCCTGCTTCTTCACTGCCACTGCAATGGACAGACCGGGAGCATAATATGGAATCAATGTAGCCTGCAGTGCATGATAAATATCAGACTTTCCAGGCCATACGGTCTCCAGAAGATTGTTCTCTCTGTCCAGCTGGTGGAACCAGGAACCGTTTACGTGATCCAGAACTTTCTCATCCAGATATTTCATAAACACTGCATAATCTGCTGCGTATTTCTCATTATCTGTTACATGGAACAGAACGGAAGAGGTGTTGATTGCTTCTGCAAGAGTCCAGTGCATTCTGTCATGGACTATAGGTTTGCCGTTCCAGTCTGTTGTGTAACAGATTCCCGGTGCACCGTCTGCATTCCATGCGTCAGCAACTGCGCGGTTATACAGATTCTCTGCAGCTTCAATATAAGGTGCTGCGCCAGCCTTGTCCTCTTTATATGTAGAAAGCGCCCACTGTGTGATCAGTCTTGCCCACTCAATTCCGTGTCCCGGAGTTGCGCCGTATGGCTTAAACTGGTCGTCCGGGCGGTCTTTGTTGCATTCCAGATCCGGTACCCAGTCACTGGAAAAATGCTCCGGTATACGCCAGTTATTGTCCTTTGCCCATACCAGAACATGGTCGATGATCCTGCCTGCACGTACACGATATTTCTCATCCCCGGTCACATCAGCTGCGGCAAGAAACGCCTCAACGGTATGCATATTTGCATTCAAGCCTCGATAGGAATCCAGCTCTGTAAATTCTGTGTTCCAGGTATCACAGGAAAGTCCTTCTTCCTCGTTCCAGAATCTCAGATCATAAAGTGCCAAGGCATCTTTCAAAAGCTCTGCTGCCCCTTCTCTGCAGGCCAACACGCCGGAAGAAGCTGCCAGAATTACAAATGCATGGGCATAGCACTGCTTGGTTGGAACAATTTCATTGTCCTTTGTAAGACCTGCATACCAACCACCATTTTGATCATCGTGAAGCTCGCCTCTAAGCCCCTTCAACGCTGCATCAGCCAATGCCTCGCTGCCTTCATGTCCAAGCATGGAACCAATGCTGTACACATGTGTCATACGGCTTGTGATCCAGGTTTCACGGTTACGGTCTTTCCAGGGAGTGCCGTCATCTCCAAGATAATAGGAGCTTCCTCCTGGTGACGGAAACTGATGTCCGAAGCTTAATAAGCCATCTCTAACATCCTGCAGAAATTTCTGGTTTTCAGCTGTTCCAAGCTGATATTTATTCTCTGTAACTGCCATTTCTGTTTTCTCCTTTTATACTGTAATATCCTGTGAAAGTCCCGCTCTACAGCTGACTCTCATATATAGTGATGTCACAAATAGGCAACAAATCCGTTTTGTGATGATCTCCCACTTTGCAATCTTCATTTTACCTTATCTGGAAGGCCTTGAACAGAGGGGTGAACTTTGGCTTTTATGGGGATTTTTACTGTTTCACTTTTCTGACACAATTATACTCCCAGACGGGATTTCGGTCAATTTATTTAAGTTTCATCAAAACAGCCGTCATTAGTACGTTATTTGCACTAATAGCGGCTGTAAATGTTATTATTGTTATAATAATCTATATTCTGTTTTTTTCAAAAACAGTTCCAATCAGCAGATAGCTTTTCCAAGCTCAATGCAGGCTGCCTGAGCCTCATCATCTGGCTCTTCGTTGCAGATTACGCTGTCAGCTGCAAGTGTAACACCATCGTTCTGGCATTTCTCTTCCCAGCTGCGCATCCAGTCGCCGTCTCCCCATCCGTAGGAACCGAAGAGCGCTACTTTTTTGCCTGCAAGCTTTGGCTCACATGCTTCGAATACCGGCTGGAATACGGAATCCTCAAGCTCCTCATCTCCCATTGCAGGGCATCCGAAAGCTACACCGTCAAAACTGCTGATATCTGTTCCATCAAAATCATCTGCACTGATCACTTCTACCTCAGCTCCTGCAGCTTTTGCACCTTCCGCTACTTTATTTGCCATTTCCTCTGTATTACCAGTTCCGCTCCAATATACAACTGCTACTTTACTCATAACTTCATTTAACCTCTTTCTTTTATAATTTTATTGCCAGCCTGCGAGATCATTTATGTTTGTTTCCTCCACATCCGGCACTTTAATAACGAAAATCAGCTTTTCCGCGACCCTTATCGCTTTTTAACTATCACCCATAGGGGACTTTCATTGTATGTCAGGCAGCCACTGTCAGCTGCAGAACACTCCTGCCTTTTGCCCATAGATTCCGATAAACCTCCCGGCATTTATGGTACTTCTGAAACATTTTCAATGCTTCACATTCATTACAATATACTTTCCAGCAGCCGGAACATTTATAATTCTGTCCGCCATTCTGGATAAAACCAATTACGTCCCCAAGTGGATAATCAAGAAAAATCCCAATCTCATGTGGAAAATCTTCTGATGCCTCAAAGCGCTTCTTCAGTAACGCCAGGCACTGTTCCGGTTCTGTATTTTCATATCCATATTTTTCCAGAAACCGGGCAACTCCAGGACGATTCAGATTCTGTGCCAGCTGTTTTTCCCGGTATACATAAACCAGAGAACGGTTACCACGACTGCGAAGTGCCAGCAGCTTCACGCCCTTTGGATTCATCAGCTGATTCCACCTGGAAATCTGAAGGTCTATATTTTCTCCCTCTTCACAACAGGCATTGAAAAGATTGGCTGCTTTTAATGAAGCAAGGGTGGGAGCACAGTGCTCAATGAGACATTTCTCAATCATGATAAACTCCTTATCTTTTTTATGCCATCACCGCATGCTCATCCAGCGCACACTTTAAAGCGCTTGCGCTGCTGGTATGGATGCGCGCTACCGGAATGTTGTTTTTCTTTGCTTCCTGGGATGCACTGATGACCATTTTATGGGACACTGTATTGGTAAAAAGCACCATCAGATCCGGGCATCCGATTTTTTTACGGATGGCGCCGTTCTCTTTTGGAAAAACCTTCGCCTTATATCCATAGTCTTTGCAGATATCGGTATACTGACATACCATTCTCTCATTTCCGCCGATGATTACAATACTCATGTAAATTGTCCTTTCCGGGTTTCCTGAAGCTTCTGAAAATGAAGAAACCTCCCTGCTTCCATGCAATGTTTTCTCCTTATTTTCGTTAGTCCATTCTAACCCTTTGTTAAAAAAATTAGAAGCTTTCCGTTTACTGTTTACAACCTTCCCAGTAACGCCTGCACTTCTGAAATATGTTTTAGTTGCTGCAGTCCTTTACATTTTATTTTATGTAAAATGTGCTGATTATATATTTTTATAGTTCTACGCTTCGGTTAGCTTATGCTAACTTTTATGGTGTTAGTTTACACTAATCCTTTATTTCTGTCAAGTACTAAGCAAAAAAAGAGAGCTAATGAAAAACAGTCTCATTAACTCTCTGATTATATTCTGAAGTTCCACTATTACCGCAGAGCGTGTTTGAAAAATCATTCCCGCAATCAGAACCCGATTTTTTTACAATGTCCGCAATGCGCGACACATCCGTTCAGATTTCCTCAGTGCCCACCAGATTCTTCATACTGTTCATACCGATCAGCAATGTTGAAGTATTGTGAAGCAATGCTGAGGTAGTCGGCTGCAGGATTCCGGCAACGCCCAGCAGGATCAGACCAGTGTTAAATCCTACGATCGTTCTGTAATTATTGTGGATACGCTTCATCAGCGCGTCACTGATATGCTTCAGAACTACGATACCTTCCAGATTATCCGCACCGATAGTGATGTCTGCAATCTCTCTTGCAATCTCAGCGCCTTCGCTTACTGCAATACCTGCGTCAGCTGCAGAAAGTGCCGGGGAATCGTTAATTCCATCACCCAGCATGACAACCTTGCGTCCTTTTGCTTTCTCTTTTTCCACAAAGCTTGCTTTATCTTCCGGAAGAACCTCAGAATAATATTCGTCAACGCCGACCTTGGCAGCAACAGCCCTGGCTGTACGTTCACTGTCTCCGGTCATCATAACCACCTTGCTGAATCCGGCTTTTTTCAGCGCTTTTACAACTGCAGGAGCTTCCTCACGGAGAGGATCCTCAATGCAGATAACAGCTGCAAGACTGCCTTCAATTGCAAGATACAGATGGGAATACTCATTTGGAAGATTTTTAAACTTCTCTTCCATGCCTTCCGGAATGGTACATTTCTCATCCTCGAATACAAAATGGGAGCTTCCGATGATTGCTTTTTTCCCCTCAATGGTTGTAGAAATACCATGAGCCACAATGTATTCTACTTTGGAATGCATTTCCTCATGATCCAGTTTTCTCTTCTTCGCTGCGTCTACAACAGCTTTCGCCATGGAATGGGGAAAATGTTCTTCCAGGCAGGCTGCAATTCTTAGCAGTTCATTTTCGTTCTGTCCATTAAACGGAACAACCTCAGCTACTGTAGGTTCTGCCTTGGTAAGCGTACCAGTCTTGTCAAATACGATCGTATCGGCATCCGCAACTGCCTCCAGAAATTTACCGCCTTTCACAGTGATTTTGTATTCTCCTGCCTCCCGGATAGCGGAAAGTACAGAAACCGGCATTGCCAGCTTCAGGGCACAGGAGAAATCAACCATCAATACGGAAACAGCCTTGGTTACATTTCTGGTAAGCAGATAAGTAAGTGCAGTACCGCCAAGTGTGTATGGGACCAGTCTGTCCGCCAGGTGCTCGGCCTTGCTCTCAAGACCGGATTTCAGTTTCTCAGTATCCTCGATCATGGCTGCGATTTTCTCATAACGGCTGGAACCACCAACTGCTTTTACAGTAATGACAGCCTCGCCCTCTTCCACAACCGTACCTGCGTATACGGAATTTCCTTCCACTTTTCTTACAGGAACAGATTCACCAGTCAGGGAAGCCTGGTTTACCATAGCCTCGCCCTCTGCGATCAAACCGTCAAATGGGACCACATTTCCCATATGTACTACAACCATATCTCCGGCCTGGATCTTGTCTGCATCCACCAGCACTTCCGTACCTTCACTGCGAAGCCATACCTTACCAGTGTTCAGAGACATGGTACGTGCCAGATCATCCACAGATTTCTTGTGGGTCCACTCCTCAAGCAGTTCTCCGATTCCAAGCAGGAACATAACAGAACCGGCTGTGGAGAAGTCGCCGCGGAAAATAGAAACACCGATTGCAGTTGCATCCAGAACCGGAACCTCGATCTTACGCTTCCAGAGTGTCTTGACTCCCAGCCAGATGTATTTCACAGACATTGCAGTGGTATAGATTGCAGACAATGGATATGGCAAAAGCAGTTTGCGTCCGTAATGGAAAATAACTTTATTTACCAGCTTCTCCTTATAAGTCTCATTTAATTCTCTTCCGGAATTCTCCAGCACCTGAGCGGGTACGCTGACACGGCTGTAACCAAATGCCTGAATTGCCTTTAACAGTTCATTCCGTTCTCCAGTGTAATAGATAAGAGCATCACTGGTACGATTAAAGACCTGGGCCTTCTTTACTCCATCCAGATTTTCCAAGTAATACTGAAGGGTATCTGCCTGGGTAAAATTCATATATTTTTGAAAAAGATGGACTCTGATACGTCCTTTTTTCTCATGTTTAATTGTAAATTTCAACTTGTTCACCTACTTTTTCTTCAAAGCAAGAGTTACTGTTCATTACGTTTACCGTAATCGCTTCGCGCCACACTCTTCGAAATTTTAGTAAGGTTTGTTCACCAAAATATTTCGCAGAGTTTTTCAAAGGAACAGCAACGATTAAGAGGACTGTCGCAAAAACGGCAGTCCCCAATATGTTTGCAAGGTATTACACTGCCAGATTACTCAGCAGCTTCCTCTGTCTCAGCCTCTTCAGCTTCATCAGTCTCTTTAAACTCTGTCTCGCCTTCAGCTGCCTCATCCTCAAACGGCTCCTCAGCTGCTTTTCTGTCCTCGTTGATCTGCTGTGCATCTGCATAGATATCACCTGCATTTTCCTGAACAGTTGTAACCGTCTTCATTACACAGTCCTTTGCTCTTAAAACAGCTGCTGTGCACTCTGTGTAAACTTTTTTCGCATCTTTGCTGGAAAGAAGCTTGATACCTGCTGTTCCGAATAAAACACCTGCTGCAAAAAGTCCTGTCTTGTCCCATTTAAAACTTGCCATGATTAAATTCCTCCTTATAGTGAAACGCTATTGTTGTTAATTATTTTTCAATATTTTGGTATTATATATCAGGTTTTCTGAAATTCCCAGTGCTATTTTGCTTATCGAGAAATATTCTCATTATCTCCCTGTTTTAGGGCGTGTTTGAAAAAACTTTCTGCAAGATGTACGTCACAATTTGAGTGAAATATACCGCAAAGAGGGGCGTGCAGATTACGGGAATGCTTTTTTCAAACAGGCTCTAACTCTCTCCCTTGGATAACTGCTATTTTTATATGCCTTCATACTATCATGCCAATTTTCAAGCCCTGCACTTTGACATAGTCATCTCAATACTTTCAATATCCTGATCTCCGATATACCCCATATTTTTCAACCCTTCTCTTACAACCTGTTTCCAGACTTCAGAAGGCAGCTTACAGACAGTAGCATCGCTAAGTCTTACCGTGCATCCATTTTCCTGGCAGCATGCTGCACAGCCGGAAATCCGGTACATGTTCTTGCGGCTGATGGCACCGATTTTTTCCAACATATTTACCATGCGGTAAATTGTGGCCGGTCCAATATTTCGGTCTTTCTCCTGTACCTTGTAATAGATTTCCTTACAGCAGGAACACTCCTCCTCCAGAATAATATCCAGGATCAGCTGGCGCTGTCTGGTGATTCTGCAGCCCTGTTCGCGTAATCGTTCAAGAATCATATCTTTCTGCATTTGTGTGCGCTGATATGTTTCCTGATTTTCATATGCTTTTTCTTCAACTGCGTTTTTCATCATTTTCATCGCCATCCTTTTTGATTTCTGTATGATTTTATATCAGGGCTGGAATTTCTATATAAGGAGAAACCATAACGGTTCACGCCTTCACTGCTGCAGAGCATCTTTTTCCAAAGTGAAAAGATATGGTGATTTCCCCTTATATAAAAATTCCAGCCTGTATCTTTTAAGGGATGCAGGCTGAATTATTTTTAACAACTTTGCTTAAGCAATACTCTTTGTATTAACTTTTAAGCTGTTGCTCTCTTTATATGGTCTGAACAGCAGGTACAGGAATGCTGCAACCAGAACGAATGCAACAACTGTTCCGATTCCAAATCCGCCGCCTGTAAGCAGTGTACCAATCTGATAAATGCAAAGGGAAACTACATAAGCAAGACCGCACTGATAGCCGATTGCAAACCAGAACCATTTTGCATTGTTCATCTCTCTCTTAATAGCACCCATAGCTGCGAAACAAGGAGCACAAAGAAGGTTGAATACCAAGAATCCGTATGCTGCAATAGGAGTCATTACCTGTGCAAGATTTCCCCAGATCTCAGCTCCATCCTCTGCAACCTCAGCAAATCCGAAGAGCATACCAAATGTAGCAACAACGTTCTCTTTTGCAATAAGACCTGTTACGGCAGCAACTGCCATCTTCCAGCCTTCTCCTGCTTTTGTCCATCCAAGAGGAGCAAAAATCCAGGCGATTGCAGAACCGATCTTGGCAAGAATACTGTTGTTCAGCTCTTCTACCATTCCAAAGGAACCGCCTTCCCAGCCGAATCCCATAAGGAACCAGAGAACGATGGTGGAAAGAAGAATGATGGTACCGGCTTTCTTGATGAAGGACCAGCCTCTCTCCCACATGCTTCTCAGAATATTGCCAACGGTTGGCCAGTGATATGCCGGAAGCTCCATAACGAATGGTGCCGGCTCGCCAGCGAACATTTTTGTTTTCTTAAGGATAATACCGGAGCAGATGATTGCTGCGATGCCAACAAAGTAAGAGCTTGTAGCAACCCATCCGCTGTTGTTAAAGAATGCACCTGCGATCATTGCAATGATCGGGAGCTTCGCACCACAAGGAACAAATGTTGTAGTCATGATTGTCATTTTACGGTCACGGTCGTTCTCGATTGTACGGGAAGCCATAACTCCAGGAACACCACATCCGGAACCGATCAGCATTGGAATAAAGGATTTTCCGGAAAGACCGAATTTACGGAAGATTCTGTCCATGATGAATGCAACACGAGCCATGTAACCGCAGGACTCAAGGAATGCAAGGAACAGGAACAGAACCAGCATCTGCGGTACGAAACCAAGTACAGCGCCAACACCGGCAACAATACCGTCAAGAATCAGTCCCTGCAGCCATGCAGCGCAATTTACAGCTTCCAGAGCAGACTCAACTGCCGGAGGAATAATCTCACCGAAGAGTACATCATTTGTCCAATC
The DNA here is from genome assembly GCF_964249465.1 of Ruminococcus sp. Marseille-P328. Lineage (NCBI taxonomy): Bacteria > Bacillati > Bacillota > Clostridia > Eubacteriales > Oscillospiraceae > Ruminococcus > Ruminococcus sp. Marseille-P328. The sequence continues at coordinate 38,328 of NZ_CAXUBQ010000023.1, forward strand.
TGTTACAATAGTTCCAACAGTGGTTACAGACACATAATAAACAACCCACATTACAACTGCGAAGATCGGAAGCGCCAGCCATCTGTTGGTTACGATTCTGTCGATCTTATCGGAGGTTGTAAGTTTCTTTCCTGTAGAGGATTTTGTATAGCACTGTCCAATAATGGAAGAGATGTATACATAACGCTCGTTTGTGATAATACTCTCTGTATCATCATCGAATTTATCTTCCAGAGCCTTTACTTCGTAAGACACATCCGGAACACTCTTCATCTGCTCTACGATCTTGTCATCTTTCTCGATAAGCTTGATTGCAAAGAAACGTTTCTGAGCCTCTGCAACAGTTCCTGTCAGCTTATTCTCAACAGATTTGATCGCATCCTCAACATCCTGTGCAAATTCGTGAACCGGAATTGTTTTCTTTTTGCTCTGTGCTGCGCTGATTGCTTTCTCAGCAGCTTTCATGATTCCGGTTCCTTTCAGAGCGGAAATCTCAACTACTTCGCAGCCAAGCTTTTTGCTTAATTTGTCAATGTGGATCTTGTTTCCGGATTTCTGAACCAGATCCATCATGTTGATAGCCATAACTACCGGGATTCCAAGCTCCATGATCTGTGTGGACAGATACAGGTTACGCTCAAGGTTTGTACCATCTACGATGTTGATGATCGCATCTGGCATTTCATTGATCAGGTAATTTCTGGCAACCACTTCCTCAAGTGTGTATGGGGAAAGGGAATAAATACCAGGAAGGTCCATGATGGTTACATCCTTATGACCTTTCAGTTTACCTTCTTTTTTCTCTACTGTTACACCAGGCCAGTTACCAACGAACTGGTTAGAGCCGGTCAGTGCATTGAATAATGTGGTCTTGCCGCAGTTAGGATTACCTGCAAGTGCAATCTTAATCGACATTTTCATGCCTCCTCTTTCTTTCCAGATTTTCTTTTTTTCCGGGCTTATTATATACAGCTTCTGCTGATTTTAGTTGCCCTGTGCTGCCTATTGTTTTAATCAGCTTTCGTTTGTTAGCCTTTCAACCTTATATTAGGTTTCGCTAACCCGCAAGGTAAAAAAAATTGCCCATTCTATTCCAGAACATGCAATTTCATGCTGTGCTGATTTTACCACTGTTCATATGACAACATTTGTAAAATGTTTTTCAAAAATATGTGACCAGTAACTTTTCCCTTATGTACACACAGCAAAGTACTATATCCTGTACAGTACTTATTCTACCTCTATCATTTCTGCATCGACTTTTCTCAGAGACAGTTCATAATCTCTCACGGTTACCTCAATAGGATCTCCAAGCGGTGCAACTTTACGTACATAGATCTGTACCCCTTTGGTGATTCCCATATCCATGATACGTCTCTTTACTGGTCCTTCACCGTGCAGTCTCTTCACTGTGACAGTCTGACCTACGCCAACTTGCCGTAATGTTTTCATAATACTTGCTCCTTTTTTCTGGATTTCAGACCATGATCCGATTCGCCATATCCTTGCCAATGGCAACTCTGGAATCTTTCACATTCACGATCATATTACCGCTGATCTCACTTACAACGGTTACTGTAGCTCCCTGTACAAACCCAAGATTTTCAAGGAATTTACGGGTTTCTTCTTTACCGCCGACTTTTTTAATCACCTGCGGCTCTCCTTCGTTTACCATTGATAACGGCATCATATCATCCTTCCTTTTTTGTGCTTTAGAAACACCTATTTATTATTATGTTTCGCTTACGTTGATTAGTATATTCTAATTTATATAAGCTGTCAATAATTTATTTGCACTTTTTTCTCATTTTTTCACTGCAATTTCGTAAATTTTGACCAGTGCTTTTTGAAAATGTTTCGGGATTCCAGAGTGTGTTAAAAAAAAATCTCTACAAAATATACCGCAAAGTGGGGCGTACAGATTGCGAAACGTTACCAGTGAACATCAACTGCGGGAATGCTTTTTCAAACACGCTCCAGGATGAATGGTGGATTTATGAGGAATTATTGTTTATAATGTAAAAGAAGATAAAAAGTGTTGAATGAGCGTATTTTTATTCTTCATATATTGTTTTAGATAGTAAAATCTGTGAAAAAGTTACATGTATAAAAAAATCACATGCACTTTATTGAAAAGAAAGGATTACTTTTTATGAAACAGGGAAGCAAAATCGGGATTGTCTGTTGTTCCAACGGACTTAGGCCAGAACAGGCCGAAACAATAAAAATGTTGGTGCAGATTCTGGAAAAATCCGGACTAGAAGTAGATCTTAGCCCTTATCTTTATGGAGATGAAAACGGACAGGCTGGAACTGCCAGGGAACGTGCCGGGGCTCTTATGAAATTTTATGAGGATGATTCTGTCACGGATATTTTTGACGTATCTGGCGGGGATATGGCCAACGAGATTTTATCCTATCTGGATTTTCAGACCATTGCTTACGAAAAAAAGCATTTTTGGGGATATAGTGATCTGACAACAATTATAAATGCCATTTATGCCCGAACAGGGAAATCATCTGTCCTGTACCAGATACGAAATCTCACCTACGATCACAGCCAGTCCCAGATAACGGACTTTCTTAGTACTACCTTGGCGGGGGCCACTTCTCTTTATGATTTTCCTTATGAATTTGTGAGGGGGACTCATATGGAGGGAATTGTAGTAGGAGGAAATATACGGTGCCTTTTGAAGCTGGCTGGCACGCCTTACTGGCCGGATATGCGGGAGAAAATCCTGCTTCTGGAGTCCTTTGGAGGAAAACTGCCGCAGATGGTGACTTATTTAAGCCAGTTGAACCAGATGGGGGTATTTAAGAAGGTGAATGGGATTTTATTGGGGACGTTTACGAAAATGGAGGAGGATAACTGTCAACCAGATATAGCGCAGCTAGTCCTTGAATTCGCAGAAAAAAAGACACCCATTGCGAAATCACCTTTGATCGGGCATGGAACAGATTCAAAGGCGATTCGCATCGGGCATCGTTTAAAGTTATTCTCCGCAGAAGAAAACAAACGGATATATAAAGAATTTTAGATCCTAGCCACTCCGCTCTTAATGGCAGCTTCAGCAGTAGCCTTCGCAACCGCATCTTTCACTCTTGAATCAAATGCTGCTGGCAGAATATAATCAGCGCAGAGTTCTTCGTCGCTTACCAGACCTGCGATGGCGTAAGCTGCGGCAATCTTCATTTCGTCGTTGATGTCAGATGCACGGACATCAAGGGCACCGCGGAAGATTCCCGGGAAGCAGAGAACATTGTTCACCTGATTCGGGTAGTCGGAACGACCTGTGGATACTACCGCTGCTCCTGCTGCCTTCGCTTCATCGGGGAAAATCTCAGGAGTCGGGTTTGCGCAGGCAAAGATGATCGGATTTTTCGCCATAGTGCGAACCATATCCGGAGTAAGGGTTCCAGGTGCGGAAACACCGATAAATACGTCAGCACCTTTGATCACTTCACTCAAGGAGCCTTTCTCCTGATTGGCGTTTGTGATCTTCGCCATCTCTTCCTTAATTGGGTTCAGCCCCTCACGGCCTTCATAAATTGCACCTTTACGATCTGTCATAATAACATTCTTAAGGCCCATGGAAATAAGAAGTTTAATAATCGCAATTCCAGCTGCTCCCGCTCCGGAAGTAACGATCTTAATGTCTTCGATTTTTTTGCCAACAACCTTCAGCGCATTGATCACACCTGCAAGCGTAATAACTGCAGTACCATGCTGGTCGTCATGGAAAATCGGAATATCACAGCACTCTTTCAGCTTCTTCTCAATCTCAAAGCATCTCGGTGCGGAAATATCCTCCAGGTTTACACCGCCGAAGCTTCCAGCCAGAAGGCGAACGGTCTGCACGATCTCATCTACGTCCTTGCTTCGAACACAAAGTGGAATAGCATCTACATCACCAAACTCTTTGAACAGAACGCATTTGCCCTCCATAACCGGCATACCAGCCTCTGGACCGATATCTCCAAGACCAAGAACTGCGGTACCATCTGTTACAACAGCAACGGTATTCCAACGTCTGGTGAGTTCATAACTTTTATTAATATCTTTCTGAATCTCAAGGCAAGGCTGTGCAACACCAGGGGTGTAAGCAAGGCTTAAAGCATCCTTGGAATCAACCTTTGCTCTTGAAACAACTTCAATTTTACCTTTTAACTCATAGTGCATCTTTAAGGATTCTTTTGCGTAATCCATGTTCGTATCTCCTCTTCTGAAAAAATGTGTGGGCACCTGCTCTCATTATTATACGCAGCAAGTCCCGCTCGGATACAAAATATCCACTTTGGGCTACAAGGGAAAGTATATACGAAACTTCGTCAAATCACAACATGAAAATATGAATAAATCTCTCAATAAACAAAACACCGTTCCAACCTGGCTGCTACTATTAACCCGAACCCTCAAAACGTATTGCCGAAAATAAAATGCTCAGCATAAATCAGGGCAAACTCCCGAAGAAATAGAAGTCTGCCCCAATATCCTCCAATATTCTATTTTCTTATAATTCTCTTACTCCACATTCTTCAGCGCCACATCCATTGGAATCTTCTTGATCCTTCTAAATTGCAACAAGGCTACCAGCACATACGCTCCCATTCCCATCGCAAACATCTCCGGATAAACCGCTGGTTTCAGATATAAGGTCAGCCAGCCTGAGAAGGATGACATCAGATATCCGTAAATTCCATATATCGTCCAGGTAGACAGCAGCAGGCTAAGTAAAATGGACAAGATCACCACCCACGTAGTGGATGTAAGATACAGGCTGTTGATCTCCCGGTTCTCATACCCCAGAATCTTTACCATAGAAATGGCATTGGCATTTTTCTCAATGATCAGCTTGGTAAGCAGATAGATCAGGAGGGCAAACAGCACAACTGCAAATATATTGATCAGCTGGAACATTTCTCCCATAGACACATCCAGCTGACGGCTGACCTTTGTCAGATCGTCCTCCGTAATCGTTGTTGCGATCAGATCCTCATCCAGATCTGTGATCTTTTCCCTGGAAAAATAACCGTTAAAATAATCCTCCTTTTCCCCAAAGGTTTTCCTGTAGGAGGAAATCGGCATAAATACCGTCAAAGATGCCGGATAATCGTAGATTCCCTGCACTGTAAACTCATAAGTCTCACTTCCGTAAGCTTCCTTCAGAACAATGGTATCTCCGGTCTTTATCTTATACTTTTCTGCATAACCGTCAGAAATCAGAACTCCATCAGTTGGAAGTTCCGCGCTTACATACGCACTGTCGTCCGCGATTCCATAGACCGTTATGGTCTCTCCTTCCTGATCTGGCAATACATTTTTCATGGAATTCAGGCAGAATTTTTCTGCTGACTTCTCATTTGTTTTCAAAGATGGAGTAAGAAATTTCTGCAGCATTCCCATAACCGTATATTTCTCATCTTCATCTGGCTCCTCCGGTACATTCAGCACATACTGGTACGGCGCGATCATGTTCTTCAAAATTTCTTCCTGATAATGATCCAGAAGCGGCTTCATCATCATTCCAAAAAGCAGCAGTACATTTGCAAAAAAGATTCCAATAAACAAAGTCAGATAACTGGACTTATTCTGCAGGATAATACGAAGCCGGAAGCGGTTGAAAAACTTAAAGTCCGGAAGACGCACAGCTTTTTTCCGTTTGGAAGCAGACAGATCATGACGCAGGAATTTCAAAGGAGAAAGACGCAGTTTCCCTGAAATCAGAATCAAATTGATTCCCAGCATGATCACTACCGGAACCACTGTGGTCAATATAAATGCATCTGCATTCCAGCGTGTTTCATAGGTCGGCAGGCTGTAACTGCCATAATACATACCTGCACAAAGATTTTTAAAGGAGGTGTAGCCCAGCACGTTTCCAAGAACAGAAGCAACCACAGTTACGATCACCGGCATGGAAATATAGTGGACCAGAAGTTCTCTTCTGGAATATCCGGAAGCACGCAGAGTCCCGATCACAGAAGCTTCTTTTGTAATGGTATTATTTGTTGTAACTGCAAACACAAAAGCAATGATGACGATCAGAATATACAGCAGCACCTCCATCATAGCCTTATCACCGCCCATATCTTCACCGGTAAAAGTGATGGCCTGATTGGAATAGGCCGGGATAAAACCTGTCACATTTCCATATTTGACCAGAACCTCCAGAAAATCCTCTGACATGTTTTTCGCTTCAATATCATCCTTTGGTGCAGTCTCATACTGCCAGGAATAGCGGTACTCCAGATGGGTTGTTCCAAAAGCATCCGCACCTTTCTCGGTCATAATACCCACGCCAAATTTTACAGCATCAAACATCATATCGCTATTATCGGAAAATAAACAACTGTAGTCAGGTAATGCCACCAGTCCGGTAACTGTCAGTTCTTCTCCTGCGATTTTCAGCTTGTCACCAACCTTCAGCTTGTTATTATCTGCATACATCCGGTCAATGGCAATCTCGTTCTTTGCAGCTGGCATTCCCCCTGACATCAGGCACACAAGATTCATATCAGTACGCTCCTGATAGATACGCATGGTTCCCTCTTCGTTTCCGTCCAGATCCGCATCTGTGGCCTCATCCCGATAAAAATTTTCGCAGATTCGTACTTTTCCATTTTTTTCAATTTTCTTTAAATCGCTTTCGCTGGCTTTCGAAGAAAGGGTAAAGTTGCCATGCTCAATGTTATATTTTTCGAAACCTTCGTCATAAGCAGCCAGCATACTGTCATCAGCCACAAGAAAGCCCGAGACAAAGCCTATGGTCAGTGTCATAAACAGAAAGATCACAATATATTTTCCGAAATCACTTTTCAATTCTCTTGGAAGACGTTTCCACAATGGATTCTTCATAGCGCACCGCCTTACCAGTCCAGATCGTCGGCTGCGACTTTTGACTCATTGAGATAGTTTTTGCGGATCTGACCGTCACGAAGCTTCACTATGCGGTCTGCCATATTCTTAATGGCATCGTTGTGGGTAACCATGATGATGGTATTTCCGTACTTCTGGTTGACCTGCTCGATCAGACGCAGAATTTCCTTGGATGTGTTGTAATCCAGTGCACCTGTAGGCTCGTCGCAGAGAAGAATGTCCGGATTTTTTACAATAGCACGACCAATGGCCGTTCTCTGCTGCTGACCGCCGGAAAGCTGGTTAGGCAGCTTATGTCTGTGCTCATAAAGCCCCAGTGTATGAAGCAGCTCGTCAATATCCAGTGCCTTATCGCTGAGATATGCGCCCACCTCAATATTTTCCTTTACATTTAAATTTGGGATCAGATTATACATCTGAAAAACATATCCCAGATGCTTCCGGCGGTAAAGAGTCAGCGCTTTCTCCTTCATATCTCCTGTTTTTTCCCCATCTATGGAAATATAGCCCTCATCTGGCTCATCAATTCCACCGATAATATTCAAAAGTGTGGATTTTCCAGAACCAGACGGTCCAAGAAGCACGCAGAATTCCCCTTTTTCCACAGAAAAATCAATTCCCCGAAGAACCTCTGTCCTGCTGTCTCCGGAACCAAAGCCTTTCTTCAAATCTTTAATTTCAAGAAACATCTCTTTTCCTCCCTGTAAACCATTATCGTTCATGAACATTTTTCATAAAAAACAATTACAAGCATTCATCATTCTGTTTTTTGTTAGTTTATGCTAACTTATATTTATCATACCTCTTTTATCCGGTTATGAAAAGGAGGGGAATTGAGAATAATTCTCAACATCTGCATTTTCGCTTTTTCGAAAATTATTTTGTTAAAAATCACCTTTACCAAATTTTTCTTCTTAATTTTTTACATATTTTTTCACAGAAAATGTGGCATTTCCATAAAAAATTCGATATAATATTCACAATGTTTATAGTTTTTCACAACATTGTGAAATCTGTTATTCGGGAGATTTTTGCATGAAAAAAATAGCACTTATTACAGATGGCTGGGAACGTTATGTAACCTATACCTGGATTCAGGGATATCGAAATTACATGGCTGCCCACCAGTCAGATATGGATTTATATATTTTTCAGAGCTTTGGGAATTTCAGTATGGATGAGAAGCATAATGCAGGAGAATATAACATTGCACGGCTTCCGGATTTTTCAGAATTTGACGGCATCCTTCTGGATCTTGCCACCGTGTCCCAGCCAGACCTGATTGCAGAGATAATTGAACGCGCGAAGCTCAGCAGCATCCCAGCAATTTCTCTTCTTGAGCAGATTCCAGGACTGTACCATTCCGGAATTGACAACTACGAAGCCATTAGCCGGATTGTTGAGCACCTGATCACAGAGCATGGATGCCGTACCTTAAATTTCATCGGCGGGCCAGAATTTAACAGGGAAAATCAGCTCCGTTTCAAAGCTTACAGGGATGCCCTTCTTCGCCATGGGATTCCTTTCGAGGAGCAGCGCGTGATCCATCATAATTATGAAATTGAAACCGGAATCCAGGCATTTTCCACATTTAAAGAGAAAAACCTGCTTCCAGATGCCTTTGTCTGTGTCAACGACAATACAGCTGTAGGCGTCTGTCTGGCCGCCAAGGAAGCCGGATATTCTATTCCCGGGGATTTTCTGGTAACCGGTTTTGACAACGAAGACAAAGCTTCCTATTATGAGCCCAGAATTACCACGGTAGGCTTCTCCAAAGCCGATATCATGGAAAATGCCCTTTTAATGCTGGAAAAAATCTGGAATGGAAATGCAGAGGAAACTTATATATACGCACCTTTCACCTACGTTTTTCAGGAAAGCTGCGGTTGCGTTTCCCAGAATCCACCTGACCGTGGAGAGTATGTAATCAAGCGCATCGTTGCAGAAGCACGTCAGAGCGATATGCAAAACTGGATGATGGATCTGAACCGTGTTCTCCTGGACTGTGCAGGATACACAGAGCTTGCAGGACGTATGCAGAACTGGCTGACAAAGCATGGTTGCGGAAATATTTATCTGTTTTTGAACCCGGATATCTTTATGAGCGAAAATATGGATACACTGCCTGAGCTTCCGGAGGATACTTATCAGACAGAAGGATACCCTAAGGAGATGGCACTGGTTTACCCTCCCCTGGATGGTACGAACCGGCTTCACCTTAATCTGAAAGAAATTCTTTTACTTCCACAGGCAGAAGCAACCAGAGGACAAAATATTTACCAGTTCTGTCCTCTGCATTTTCGTGAACGGGAGATTGGCTTTCTGATCATCACCAATTGTGATTATCTTCTGGAGCATCAGTTCCTGTTCGAAACCTTAAATGCACTCCAGACTTCCATGGAAGCTCTGTATGCAAGACTTACCCTGCGTAAAATGAATAAACAGCTTTCTCAGCTTTACATCCACGATTCTCTCACCGGACTCTACAACCGGATGGCTTACGAGAAGCTTGCCATGCCTCTTTTCCATCAGTGTATGCAGGAAAAGAGACCAGTTGGAATCATGTTTGTGGATGCAGATCACCTGAAATATATCAATGACACCTTTGGGCATGATATGGGAAATCTTGCTATCAGTAGCATTGCTTCCGTCCTGCGGCAGCACTGTCCGGCAGAGTCCGTTTCCATACGCTATGGAGGAGATGAATTCGTATGCGTGATTCCTGATTATAATAAACAGAAAATACAGGAGCTGGCTCATACCCTTCAGGATTCTCTGGAAGTGTTTTCTGCCAACAGCCGTGTGGGATTCCCCATTGAAGCAAGCATCGGATGGGTAATTGCCGATGATCCGGGGCTGACCTTGAATGATTATATCAATCTGGCAGATGAGAAAATGTATTCTGCAAAAAAAGCGCGGAAGGCTGAGCGAAAGATTTGATCTGGAGCTTTATCTTGTTTCTGACAAGAATCCCGCCACAATAAGTATCAGATTCAGGCTATGTCGGTGTTTTCATTTTGATCTGATATATTCTATGAATATAAATAACATGTTTTAACGCCTAAAAAGACACCAGATTCGTTCAGGAAAATCTGGTGTCTTATAAAAAATACCGTATCATTTTTGAATCGCAAAACGTGCTTGCTCCAGATTTTTCCTGTCTACAAGTATTTCGTACTGCTTGGCTTGCTCCGCTGGATTTCCTGCACTTCCCACACGTCCCCGAATAGTTCCGCTGCCTGTCCATTCTCCCAGCTGATCTTTTACTTTGTACTTATACTTGATATTCTGACTATCCAGAATATCCCGGATCTCATTAAATCTTTTCAAGTCTGTGCCAATCCATAGGCTTTCTGAATTAAGTACTGTGAACATTTTTCCTCTCTCCTTCCGCGAACTTTAATTCACTCAATAATTTTTCCGAACAAGCTTCACGCTTTTGTTTGAATTACCGTACCATAATTATAGTATTATTTCAATATTGGATTTATATTTCTTATTACCCGCGGTCTGATTTTGTGTGCAAAAAAAACAGAACCATCGATTTCTCAATGATTCCGCTTCTCAATTACGTGTGTTAGAGGATTCGAACCCCCGGCCTTTTGGTCCGTAGCCAAACGCTCTATCCAGCTGAGCTAAACACACATTTATTACTTGTGAAGTATTTGTCCCTCACAACAATGGATATTCTACACGATACCTGTGGTTTTGTCAACACCTTTTTGAAATTTTTTTAAAATATTTTTTTGTAGGTATTTTTTGCACGATTGGTATTATTTTAAAGACTCTATCAGAGCTCTCTAACTTCTTCCAGCATGACGGTGCCTCCCTATCTCCTGGCTTTCTTCGCCTGCCAGTTCAGCACTGCGCCAATCATATAAATAGCCGGGAACATCAGCATTCGGATCACGGAAGCCGGATTGAAATCTCCGAAGATCATAGTAACGATCACTTCTGCCACAACCTCTGCAATAAGAAGGCCTCCCATTCCCACACAAAGGCCTGCATTCTCCACCTTACCAGCCTGTTTCACACCAACCACGCCAGCTGCCAGATAGATTACTCCTGCCACCAGAACCATCACATTGCTTGCAACCAGCTGGCTGTATGTCATACCGTTCTGGTTCAGATATTCTACAACTGCGCTGTCACTACTGCCCTTCATAACCAGAGAAATCGTGTTTCCACTTCCAAATGCCAGCAGAACGCCAAGAAACAGAAGAAGCATACCGCCAACCTTCAGGATTGTCTCTCCCGGTGCCTGTTTTTTTAACATAATCCAATACTCCTCACTTTATAAAATTTTCAAAATATTACAAACCCAGCCCTCGCTCTCCCAAAATAAAAAAGCCTGAAACAGAGCCCCAAAGGCTCTCTGTAAGTTTTCAAACAGCTTCTGCCATCTTTTTAATAAAAATCACGGACAGACCTAAAACGTCTGTCCGCTAATTTCAAATTATCCGTAGTTCAAGAAACTATTTTCCTAGAGCATGTTTGAAAAAGGCTCTAGAGCGTCAAAGCACCTGCTTACGCATCCAGAAGAAACGCCTTATAAGCCTTCTTTGCCTCGTAAACATCCGCCTTGCTGGTAACCTCCCACGGTGCATGCATACTGAGAACAGAAACACCGCTGTCAATTACTTCCATACCATAAAGAGCTGCGATAAAAGCGATGGTTCCGCCGCCGCCTACGTCAACCTTACCAAGCTCAGCTGTCTGGAAGCAAACCTTATGGTCGTCAAAAATCCTGCGGACTCTTGCCACATACTCTGCATTGGCATCATTGGAGCCGGATTTTCCACGGGCACCTGTAAACTTGTTGAGAACGATACCTCTTCCAAGATAAGCAGAGTTCTTTTTCTCAAAAGCTTCTGCAAATGCAGGATCATAGCCGGCACTTACGTCAGAGGAAAGCATGCTGGAATTCTTCAGCGCCTTTCTCAGTCTGAGATCTGAATACTGTCCCATTGCATCCAGGACCTCTGCTACACTGTTCTCAAAGAAATGGGACTGCATACCAGTTGCTCCCACGCTTCCGATCTCTTCCTTATCTACAAGGAGACAGCAGCTTGTACGCTTCGGTGCTTCCATCTCAAGAAGAGCCAGAAGGGAAGTATATGCGCAAACTCTGTCATCCTGTCCATAACCCGCGATCATGCTGCGGTCAAGACCACAGTCACGAGCCTTGCCAGCTGGAACGATCTCAAGCTCTGCAGAGAGGAAATCTTCCTCTTCTACACCGTATTTCTCATTCAGAATACGAAGCACGTTCTCCTTAACAGCCTCTTTCTTCTTATCATCCGGAAGGTCCTTCAGCGGCTGGCTTCCGATCAGGATGTCAAGTTTCTCACCCTCAACAGCCTCAGAAGCCTTCTTCGCCATCTGCTGTCCTGCAAGATGGATCAAAAGGTCTGTGATGTAAACAACCGGATCGTCCTCGTCCTCTCCGATGGTTACGTTTACAACTGTGCCGTCTTTCTTCGCAATCACACCGTGCATTGCCATCGGAAGGGCAACCCACTGATATTTCTTAACACCGCCATAGTAATGGGTGTCAAGATAAGCCAGATCGGTATCCTCATATAACGGATTCTGTTTAATATCCAGTCTTGGGGAATCGATATGTGCACAAAGGATATTCATACCCTCGGCCAGATCATCCTCTCCAATGTGATACAGGGCAATGATCTTCTGCATTCCAACCTGGTAAACTTTATCTCCTGCTTTCAGATCTTCGCCATTTTTCACCTTTTCTTCAAGGGAAACATAGCCTGCTTCCTCAGCCTCTTTCACAATCTGAGTGATACATTCACGTTCTGTCTTTCCTACATTTAAGAAATGACGATATTTCTTTGCCACAGTTTCCAGATCCTGCATATCAGCATCTGAATATGTGAGCCATGCGTTTGGACGTTCCATAATCTATATCCACCTTTCTCCTGTTTTCATTTTACACAGGTAAAATAATCCCTGTGTTTTCCTCATCCAAAATTCATTATAGCGTATAACCAGGTAAAAAGCTACCGGCAAATAGGTTTTCTTGCACAAATCTTTTGCCGCGCAGTCCAACACTTTGCACTGCCTTTTTTGATATGGCCAAATCCGGTTCAAGGTCTCCTGTATCGGTTAAAACAAGCATATACTTCCTGTCGTCTTGGCACTGCATAGCCGCAGGAAGTATATCCTTCTGACAGAAAAGACAGCCCTTCTTTTTCCAATTTACTGCAAAGCAGCTCCACAATTTCCGGCAGTGTTCTTTTCCCATCAATCAGTTTTTCCACTGCATATTTCAGCAACGCTCCTAAAGCTCCTGTCTGCTCACTGTCGATCAGCTGTTCCACATATCGCAGATCCACTTCCTGTTTTCCAATGGAAAAACCATCTCTGCCATGTACCTTTACTTTCAGCCTTTCCGGCTTACCCTGTGCCTTAGAATGACCGTAATAAGCCTTCTTGGAACTGTTCAACGGCGTATTTTTTGACATGATGCGATGGCTTTGTGGTGCTTTAAATCCAGCTGCCGTATTCTCATTTAAAGGATAATCCCTGCAAAGTTCCCGGACTTTTTCTGTGATATCTACCGGTATATAATTGTCCATCTGGATCACGGTATCTGCAATATGGAAAAAAGCCCCGGAGCTTCCGGCAACCAGAATTGTGGAAATCCCCTCCTTTTCATACAGATCCCGGGCGCGTTCCAGGAATGGGGTGATCGGCTCTTTTTCCCGGCTGATCACATGCTGCATAAAGGCGTCGCGCACCATAAAATTAGTAGCAGATGTATCTTCATCCAACAGAAATACCTTGCTTCCAGCCTCTATTCCCTCCACGATTCCTGCTGCCTGGGAAGTACTTCCGCTGGCATCTTCCGTAGAAAAACAGGTGGTATCTTTTTTATTGGGAAGATCATTTATAAACAGGGAAATATCCACATCTTTCACAAATCTGCCATCCTCAGAGCGCAGCTTCTGGGCTGTGGAATCCGTGATCACATATTCTCTTCCATCTCCCTGAATGTGGTTATACACACCCAGTTCCAATGCGTTCAGAAGGGTAGATTTGCCGTGATAACCACCACCAACGATCAACGTGATTCCCTTAGTAATTCCCATTCCGGTTATTTTTCCCTTATGGGGAAGCGCCATAGTCACCCGAAGACTTTCCGGCGAAGAAAATGTCACGCTCCCTTTCATCGGCTTAGATGAAATACCACTCTCTCTTGGCAGAATCGCGCCGTCATTTACAAAAGCAACCAGGGAACGCTTCTTTAATTCTTCCCTGATATACGCCTGATCTTCTGCCAGGAAAATAGTATTTTCCAAATCTTTTCCACTTAAATTTCTGTATACAAATGCTTTTTCCACACAAACCGGCAGAAATTCAAAGAATATTTTCTCCAGTTCTCCCGCATTTATAGTACGTCCATTTGCCGGAAATCCTACAAAAAACCGGGCGATAATTCCCTGATCTGTAATCTCACAGGCCGTTCGCTCCAGCACCTCCTGACCGCATCTGGTCACGGAAATAAGTCCACTTTTTCCAGAGCCTTTTGCCCGAAAAGTATAGCGGTTCACCTGCTGTTCAAACTGTCTGGTAAGATAGTCTGCCAAAGTAATTCTGGTCAGTTTATCTTTATAGTATTCCGCTGGAAATCCAGCTTCTCTGTGAAAAATTTTCACACTGATATGGGACGGTGACGCAAATGGATCGCCCTGTACATGATCAATTGACAAAACATATTTGTTAAACTGATATGCCCCTTTCAGGGATTTATAGGCAGGATAGCTCTTCCGATTGATGGAATGAAGCATGTCCTGCAGCTGATTTGATGACTGCATAAGTACCTCCATTGTCTATAATAACATTGTCAAGCAACGATATCACGCTCTAACTCTTCGCCGCATTCAGTAATAATACTAATTTTTCCCACAACGTAAAACCACCGCCCAGTCAGCGTTCTTGCCAACAGACGGTGGTTTATTTATACATTTTTTAGGGAAAGGAAAGAGTTTTTCTTAAGAGTTCTTTCTCTTAAGATGTATATATCATACCTCATAATTGTGAAAGGTATTTGTCCAAATTATAATTTTTTTCTAAAATTTCTAAAATGAAAATAACTAATTCGTAACTGGCATCACAATTCCATCCCTGTTCTTCCCATTGTGTCCTGTTTTCAGATCATAACGTTTCATTATCTTCTGAAAGTCAGAACATAACTCTTACCATCCGTTAATACTATGAAGATTACTGTTCACGCCCTTCACAACAACACACTTCTCAATGCACAATGTCAGTCGTGTCTCTGATCCTTATTTCCATACGCTTCGCAAAATCTTGCTGCAAATGCCGGCGGCTCATTGTTGGCATAAAGGTGGGAAATATCGCCGAAGGAGCTCATACGGAAAGCAGCAATTCCCTGACGGCGTTCTTCTGTGGTCAAAGTTGTCACAGAGGATGGGGCAGCCACGCAGCCATGCCAAAGTACCATCGGAGAGATATTCAGTAGATGGCTGAGAAGTACACACTCCAATCCAAAATGACAGAAGAAAATAATCGTGTCATTATTCTCTTCATTTACTTTATAATAGTGACCTTTCCTCTCATATCCATGCTTCACGAGAAGCTTGTCGAACTCCTCGATCACACGGTCATACTCTTCTTTCACATGCCCTTCCTGCATAGCCTCATTCTCAAACCAGTGGTCATACTGGAAAAAGCGCTCGTCTGCCATCCAGTCCTGTGGAAGCCAGTCCCATGCAATAATCTTCTTATCTTTCACATCCGGGCGCCAGATCTGACAGGGAAATTCCTTCAGCCATTCACACTCTGTGGCTGTTCTTCCCATCTTTTTCAAGGTCGGAGCCGCAGTATCCTTCGCTCTTCCAAGGGGGGATACATAGAAAGCTTTTACATCTAATTTGGAAAGCTTCTGTGAAAGATACTCCACCTCTTTCCAGCCTTTTTCTGTAAGGGAATCTATATCATAATCCGGGTCACCATGGCGTACAATTAATAATTTCATAATGTCACTCCTCGTTATTTCGCTTTTGAATCACTAATAATTTCAAGCTGTTTCTTATTTCATTGAACAATAACGATTTTAGCATATCTTCACAGATAATTCACCATATTTCTTACCGTCATTTCTTTACAATTTTTGTGAAAGAAGTATATAATAATGCTATATCAACGGGTCTTTTGACGCTCATATCTTATATGAATTCAAACAGACGCTGATCGGATCATACTTTAATAAATACAAGAACTAAGTGGACGCAATAACCACTTTCAGATTACATTTTATCCCTCAATATAACTCAATTTACGATTCAAGCGAGGTACCCACATGAAAAAACTTGCCGTCATTTTCCCAGGTGTCGGTTATACCTGCACCAAGCCCCTTCTCTATTATACTGCTTCCATGGCTGCTGAACGTGGTTATGAAATCATCCGCCTTGACTACGGCCAGGACATCCACACCTTCCACGGCCGCACCCCAGCGGAACTGGAACCTATCATAAAACTGGCAATAAAAAGAACGCTCCCCCAATTGGAAAACGTTCCTTTCTCTGAATATGATGATATTATTTTTATCTCCAAAAGCATCGGCACCACCATCGCCTGCCAGCTGGAAACAGCACTGCAGCTGAAAGGAAAAGTCCATCAATTTCTTATGACTCCAATTCCTTCTACCCTCCGTTATCTCTCCGATATCAACGGGCTCTTCTTCGCCGGAACCGCTGATCCCTATATGCCGGAGTCCAAGATCCGCGCCGCAGCCAGAAACTTCCCCGATAAAACCGGCGGGATTTTCGAGGGCTGCAACCACTCCCTGGAGCAAAAAGGCGACACTTTAGGTGCGCTGAAGAATGTCAGACTGATTGTAGAATGTCTGGATAAAATGCTAGTCTGATTTTTGTTTTCTATTAACAGGGAAGAAGCACTTCCCTGTTTGTTCCATAAAAGATATTATTATGTCCAATTAATCTGTCTAAAATTTCTTCCATCCGTTTCCAGTTATTATTTACATCAAACTCATAGCTGTGTCCCCATATGTAAAATAACTGCTTTTCTTCACTTTTTTCTTTTAAAAATTTCTCCAGAAGTTCCCATATATTTTCGTCAGCATGATGACAAGTTGGTTTAAATATCAATAAATTCTTTTGTAATTTAAATGCTCCGGAAAACACAACTGACCGTGCATATTGAATTTTACATTTTTTCAATATCTGAACCACTTCATCATTATATGTTCCATAAGGATACGCCATACCGGTAATCTGGCAGTCAAACATCCGTTCCAGATTTTGTTTATCCAGGAAAACTTCATTATATACAGTGTCTTTATCAAGCTTTGTTAAATCTTGATGAGTCAATGTATGAACCGCGATTTCATGACCCTTATACAATTCTTTTAATCCTTCTGCATTCATATGATGCACTCTTACATTACCAAAGTCATAATGGCTGGCATATGTCTGCATTCCACTGTTTATATTGAATGTTGCTTTTACATGATAATAGTTGAACATGTCTACCAGTCTCCTGTCCTGGCAAACTCCATCATCATAGCTAAATGTTACTGCCTTTTGTTTCCCATCCCACATATATTCTGTAGCCTCGTTTCATATCCTTCAAGCTGCATGCTCCAAACGGCTCCTTCACATACAATCTTTGTTGTTTGTTTCTCTCCTGAATTATTAATAACAACTAATTTTTGTGCGTCTGGATAATAGGCACATTCCACATGCAGATTATCTGTAATGCATTCTGCCTGTTCTTCCCGTCCAGCCTCTAATATCAATTGCAACAATAATCTGGTACTTTCCTCTGAAAAAGCAAATCCCGTCATATAAATTCCACTTCCTTTTCCAAACTGGTGTCTGGTAATACCCGGATACCCACCTGCAGCCTCTGCCAATACCTCTGTTTTTTTATCTGTCAGGTATATATGTTCCATTACTGGCCATTCCAGTATATCTAATATATGATTTTGTGGTGCTTTTACTTCATACTCCCATTTTCCATGACATACCCTTGCCCCATTATCTTCATCTACGCCCAGTACCTGTGCCAATCTGAAAAACGTATCATATCCACTGGTTGCTGATGGCTCGCCAATTCCAATAAAACAGCCCCCTTCATATACCCACTTTGTAATTGCCTCAACAACTTTCACGTCTTTCCAGTTATCACCGCCACTCCATGCGTCACCCGCTTTTCCTGCATTAATAATGACTTTGTATCTGGATAAATCTCCGCTTCTGGCTGTCTCAAAATCAATAAAATCAACATCCACAGGCAAACCTGAAAGCGCCTCATTTATATGAATCAAATTATGCATATATGTTTCATGAAAATGTCCAGACAAAGTCCATGAACGCAATTTGCCCCAACAATGTAAAACCGCTACTTTGGTTTTCAAGGTCCAAGGCTTTCCTTTTTCATGAAAAGACTTCAACATGCGAAATTCATCTGCAACTTTTTCAATGTAATCGCAAAAATCCGGATAATTCTCCGTAAGATGTAAATATCCGCCTAATCCAATTCTTTGAATCGGTTCACGCAACAATGCACGCCTTACATTTCTCCAATACTGCATTGCATCCCTTGTAGGATTTCCTCCCTCTGTAAATGTAGGTGCTCCTCCAAGCCCCACCGGAAAAAGATAAGGATGAAGCCTGAGTTCATGAACTTCTGTATCTACACCTGCACAAAGACGTGCTTCATACCCGGAAAATACGCATTTAATAATCCCATCAAAACCAAATTCATAAAATCTGTCATTATATGGTTCAATTCCAACCCAGCTGTCATCGTAAAATACGTAAGCCTTTTTTCCATATTCATGCACAATATCTATTAGTTTTTTTCCAAATGAAATTACAAAATCATTAATAAATTCCATCCAGTCTTTTTTTGCTTTTGTTGGCGGCATATGGGTTACCCGATATTTCCCCTGATTCACAAAATCCTCTGCGGTAAGTGCATATCCATATTTCTGTTCGAAATTGTGTAAAGCAAGAGGACTCACTGTAAAATCGTAGGAGCCCCAGTCTGTAAATAAATTTCGTTTTCTGGCATCGCTTCCCCAAATCCAGACAAAATTATAAAACATAGAGGTAAAACGAACCACTGTAGTTGCAGGATGTTCTTCGCACCATTCTTTCATCCAATTAATTAAATAAACCTGTGTTTCAGCGTATACAGGATCTATCGGTATAAGATGCTCTTTATCCCAGTTATTGGTAATATGATTATACATGGAAATTTCTTCCCAAATTCGATATGCCAGAAAGCTGACTGTATATTTGTGCCATAATACACAGTTTTCAATCCTGACAACACCTTTTTTCTTATCATAACTCCAGTTTTCTTTATTTACTTCCTTGTCAGTTGTGCGGTCATACACCTGCCAGTACCCCAAAGCTTCTGCACTGTCATTAATTTTAAACTGCTCCTGAAAAAACTCTTTTAAGAGCTCTAGTTCTAGATAATGCTCAACTGCAGTTTTCGGTTCTGTGACAAGAAAAGTCTGCTGCAATTTATCCAAATTTTCCATAGCCCAGGGATTATGACCGCGGATAATACAAATAGTAGAATAAATACCATATCCTGCCTCCGTTATCTCCGGAGACAGTTCTGTCCCATCAGAATCCCTTATTACGTCTGCTCCCCATTTTTTTGCAAGTTCTAAGGTCAATTTTTCATAACCAGCCTCGCCAGGCAAGGTAAAGCCACCTTTATTTTCTAACTCATTCATAATTTTTTCCCGCTTTCAAGTAGTAGTACAACGCCCAGTCCTGATCATTTGCCCATGGATCCGCATACTGGCATCTTACCTTATTAACCATAAAAGGATATACATATGCGCAGCTTGCACTTCCGTCACTATTTATCATACTTAGTACACCTCGCAATGAATTTTCCGCCTTTACACCATATGATCTCTCACCGGTTATTTTTTCATATTCCCGAAAAGCAACACCACTTAAGGAACTCCAGTAATGTGGAAATGTATCTCCAAGATTTTTGTACTTTCCAAACCAATATCCATCCCAATGACGAACCGCATTTTCATACATATGAAAATCTGGCTGATGTCCATTAAACAGCACCAGTACAGCTAATTGTTTCTTTCCTTCTTCCAGATATAATATTTTTCCTGTAAGTTCGTATAACTGAAAAAGATAATTTACTGCAGGGGCAACAATACTCTGCTCATATTTTACTTCATGCGGTGGATAACATAATCCGTTTTTTATAAGCATTTCGCCATGTGTTTCATAGTATCTCAGAAGTTCCTCTGCCTCTCTTTCCATACCACCCGATTTCAACAAATTCACAGATTCCAGCATAGGGATTCCAATTGCATAGAATGAAGCTCCGTCTTGTGCATAATAAGATTTCATAATTTTATACATATTTTTAAGATCAGCAACCTCATTATACAATCTGTATCTTTCCATAAAAAAAATTGCAAGCCATGGATAATTGTACAAACGGTTCCAGGTATTATCTCTTCCTGCATCATTGTATACAATACCTGTATTCTCATCGTAGAGCTCTCTGTATATATATTCGGTATATTTCTGCAGTGCTTTTTCCACTTTCATATCTTTATTTTTCTGCAGCCAGAGCGCCAGAAGTGCCCCCATTCCCACTCTTTCCCTGCCACCGTTATGATCGTATTCTTTTTCATAAACCAATCGCTTATCTTCATTATCATAAGTGAGAAATGCACCATCTAAAAGGCTTCCATCGCGAAAATACTGCTGTTTTTCAACAATAAATCTGCATCTTTTTTCTGCAAGCTTCTCCACCCTTGGTAATACCAGAATAACCGCAGATGTACTGTATTCTTCTCCCTTTATGAAGAACTCTTTTTCACCCTGACTTACAGAATCCATTTTAATTCTATAATCTATGCAATTACCGCTTTCTGTTTTTTCAGTTGAAATTTTTTCACCTGCAAGAGTGACTTTGATTTCTTTTTCATGCCAGATTGCTTTATCTGCTTTTATATGAAAGCTTAAGTTCTCGCCCTCAAAATAAATTCCATGTTCCAACTGTATCAACAGCTGCCCTTCCTGATGAAGCAATTTTTCTTCAAAATCCCTTTGATCGTCATACCAGAAAAGATCCCATTGGATTACGGTCATTTCTCCCGGTTTTAAATTGTTTATTTTAGGATTTAATATAATGATTCCCCGGTCATTGCTAAGTTCTTTTTCATTTCTTATAATGCTGTAACATTCTATTTTTCCCTCTTTCAGAACCAACCCAAGATTTGGATTTTCTCCTCCCATTCTGATCCCTGCAATATAACTTTGACTTTCACCACACCGAATATGTGCATGACAGCGCTCTTTCATACAGATTTCAGAAGCCGTATAATTATCCGGAAATGGCACTGCAATACCTATTCCACCTTTTTGAGGAAAATACTCACAATCCCTATTATTAAAAAAAATATATTTTTCAGTTATCTTTCCGTCTTCAGATATTGTTCTTTCTATTCTTCCTACAATTCCATCCGGAAGAAACATTTCTCCCCAGTTTTTACCTATGGCAACCCAGTTCATTTTATATTTGTCATTTTGGTTTACAATACTTTCCAGCTGATGATTTTCATTTTCTTTAACAATAAACTCCATACCCAAACCTCCGTATATCATCCTTTTACAGATCCCGCCATTACACCACTGATAATATATTTCTGCATAAATATATAGAAAACCAGCAGCGGCAATATACCTAATACCATCATTGGAAACAGACTAGTCCAGTCTGTAGAAAACTGACCGATATTGCGATATACTTCCTGTAAAATAACATCTTTTTCTCTTTTCTGTATAAAATACAACGGTCCCATAAAATCATTCCATACATTTAAAGTATTTAAAATTACGATTGTAGCAATCATCGGCTTCAGCAATGGAAGCACAATTGTACCAAAAATTCTGAATACTCCTGCACCATCAATTCTGGCAGCTTCTTCCAGTTCTATAGGAACTGAAGAAATGGAATTTTTCATTAAAAAAGTAGCAAATGGAATATTGATAGCAATATCAATAAAAATAACTGCTGTCAGCGTATTCATTAAATCCAGGCTTCTTACCAGCTTGTACAGACCAAGAACTGCCATCTGGTATGGAAACATCATTCCGGAAAGAATTACCAGAAAAATAATTTTTGTAATTTTACTTTTCTCTTTGCGGTTTAAAACATATCCACACATAGTACTGCACATTACAATGCCAAATACAGCACATATTGTAATAAAAAGAGTATTTCCAAATGCTCTTGGATACTGCATTTTTTCAAATGCATTGATATATGGTGTAATATCCCAGAAAGACGGAAGTGCCATCGGCTTTGCAGCCGCTTCAGTTCCTGATTTAAACGTAGTAACAAGCAGATAATAAATAGGAGTTAAAACAATAAACGTGATAATTAGCAAATAAACATGCTTCAAAATCTCCATAATATTTTTTTTCGTTTTCATCAGTTTAAATACTCCTCCCATTTTTTAAATATTCCAAGCATTACAGCGGAAACAACCATTGTCATCAACAGAAATACAATTCCAAAAGCTGATGCATAACCGAAATTTCCATCTGAAAATTTTGAGTACATTAATGTCAGAATAGTTTCTGTCTGATGTGCCGGACCTCCGTTTGTAGTTGACAAGACAAGATCAAATACTTTCAGTCCTGAGATCGTGCTTGTTACAAAATTAATTTTTATGGCAGGTGCAAGCCCTGGTAATGTAATATGCCAAAACTGCTGCCAACTGTTAGCTCCATCCACAGAAGCAGCTTCATAAAGATCTCCACTAATACTTTGCAAACTTCCTATGTAAATTACCATAGACCATCCAAACCACTGCCACACTGAAATTGCAATTATGGAAAATATAGCGATTTTTCCATTTCCGAGAAAGTTGATTTTTTCAAATCCCAGTTTTAAAAGCACCTGGTTTATCAAACCATAATCACTTGCAGACAGGATATATTTCCAAAGATATCCAACAACCAAGGTGCTTAATACTGCGGGTGCAAAAAAGATTCCTCGGTAAATTGTTCTTCCTCTTAATTTGGAATTCAGAAGCACTGATACAGGAAGAGAAATTAAACTTTGAATGGATACTGTAAGGATTGCAAATACCAGGGTATTCTTTAATCCTTTCAAAATAATTCCATCTGCCAAAAGCTGTTTATAATTTTTCAATCCTGAAAAAACGATATCCGGCGAAAAATTAGTCCAGTTATAAAAACTGTATTTTGTAGTAAAAATAAGCGGAATGATAAAAAACACAGAAAATATAGAAACCGCAGGTATTGCCATGAAAATATATGGCAGATTTCGTTTTACATGATTGGCATTCATACTCTCCTTGCCCTCCTTCTTTTTATGTTTCTATTATAAATTTGATCTTTTTCTCTATAAATCCAAAAAAATTTATATGACTATCGTTTTTTTTATATCCCATTTACTTTTGTTAATTCTATTGATAACATTAACCTCTATTGCACAAAAACAGATCCTGCAAAAAGCTCATTTGCTAAATGCAGGATCGGTTTAATAAATTATGGATAATTTTAAATTTGTTAAATGATTACAATTTACTCATATCTGATTGAGTCAGCTTTTGTATCAATAGCTTTCACAAGATCGTCTCCACTGATATCTCCGGAAATAACACCCTGAAGCTGAGCAGTAAACTCATCAAACAAGGACTGACTTGGAAGATTTACACTCCATCTGTCAGATGGGAATGCAATATTTCCATTGTTAATAATATCTGCAACATATTCATATTCTTCAGGCATCTGAGCCTCAACTCCGCTTCTATAGCTGGTTCCGCCAACATTTGCATCAGCAAATGCCTGCTGAACTTCAACGGAAGCCAGTGCTGTTAAAGTAGCTTCTGCACCATCATGATTTTCCGTATTTACATTAATACCGAAGCATGCAGCTGGTCCGCCTAAAACATATTCATTTTCTCCTGTTTCACTAAGCTGCGGAAGCATTTTAAAGTTAACTCCGGATTCTTTCAGCTCTGTATACTGCCATGGACCTCCATGAAGGAATGCCACTTCTCCATTTTTAAAGCTGTTCAGCATTTCCTGGCAGGAAATTCCCAGAGACTCAGAAGCGATCAGTCCTTTTTCAACTAATGTACACCATTTATTAACACAGTCGTTAATATGTCCGTCCATAGTTACTTCACCCAAAGCAAATTTGGTGTCGAAATCAGTTCCATCAGGGTTTGCTTCTTCATTATTATGATAATAAGAATTTTCCAGATACCCCAGTAAGCTGGATGTTGCAGTTGAGTCATCCGCAATCCCAAAACCATATGCAGTATAGCCTTTTTCATTAATAGTCTCGCAAGCAGCTACAAACTCATCAAATGTTTTTGGAATTTCTACTCCACATTCCTCAAGAATCGAAGCATTACACCAGATTCCGGAAAACCATCCATAGGAAGGAATTCCATAAATTTTTCCATCAGCACTGCAAAGCGACATTCCAGCCTCATTAAACTCTTTTACAAAATCATAATCCGAAATGTCTTCCACGTTACCAGCTTTGATTTCGGCTGGATAGTTTGTTCCATCCATAATAATGTCTGGGCCTTCTCCAGATGCAAGCTGTGTGCTAAGTACATTATTATAATCAGTATTTGCAACATATGTGTACTCAATCACATACTTCCCATCCATCTGCTCATTTACCTTTTCCAGAATAGGATTCATGTCATCCTCATCATACCATCCCATCAAGGTTACCGTCTCTGCATCATCCGCCATAACCAGATTGGAACCGCCTCCAACTACCATTACTGATACAGTGCATGCTGTAAGAAACATGCTAATCACTTTCTTTTTCATTTTTTTGCTACCCCTTTCGTTTATTTTTAAGTTGCTTTAAGTATAACGTTCACAGGATACGAAAAAAATAACAAAAAACTTATCTCATTATCAAATTTTTAAGATTTATATCCTATACTTTTCGTTCCAGTGTAATAAAATCTCTTCGTAATTTGATTATAGAGGTAGTTCCTCCCGGACCTGCAAAAATTTCCACACCGTATCCTTCCCCACACAGAATACGAATTCTCTTGTCAACATTGCTTACCCCATAACCAAATTCTTCATGGGACATTTTTCCCTGACCAATTTTTTCATACAACTCAAGTCCATTATCCCTGACAGTCATATAGAGTTCATTATTTTCTGCATAAATCTCAATGGATATTTTTCCTCTTTTTTCTCTCATGCAGTCAATGCCATGCTCAATTGCATTTTCCACCAGAGGCTGCAAAATAAAAATTGGAACCATCTGATCTAAAAGCGAGGGCTCAATTTTATACTCAACATCGAAGCCTTCATCGTGCGCCATAAGCTGCAGTTTCACATAGGCCTTTATATTTTCCACTTCTACATTCAAATGGTCTACGTTTATGCCCTTGTTAAGAGCAGTCCTGTAAAAAGTACCCAGTTCCGTAGTTATCTCGTAGATTCTGTCTTCTCCTTTTTCAATGGCTATCCAATTAATTGCGGAAAGATTGTTATAAAGAAAATGCGGGTTAATCTTTGACTGAAGCAGATCCAGTTCCAGGCTTTTTTTATCCAGTTTCGACTTATACACTTCATCAATAAGCGTTTGTATTTTCCGTAGCATTTTATTAATATTTTCCGCCAGCTCTCCAATTTCATCCTGGGAACTTTCTGCTATCTGAATCTCAAAATTTCCATCTTTTACTTTCTTTACCTGGTCAATAATCTGATACAAATAGTGCAGCAAAGATCTGGCACTTTTATTAACTCCTATAAATCCAAGCAGCAACAGTAAAACTACAATTACAACAGAACCAATGATTCTTGGATGAAAAGCACTTGAGAAATAAGAAGCATCAATTCTGTAAATAATTTTCCAACCGGTGTCATTTAGATTTCTTTCCTCTTCATAGCCAGCACTGTTTTCATTAACTTCCCCCTCATTATTGTATTCTAACAACACAGCTGAACCATTTTTCACCTGGATGTCCACTGGCATTTCCGAGAACATGGATATACTGTCAGAAAAAACTTTTTCCTTTACTTCTGCTCTGAGAACGCCATATACCCGATTTGGAAGGCTCATGGCAATTCTGCGTGTTATAAAATATTTTCCATTTTCATTCCACCACAAAGTATCTGCGCTATTCCAACTCGCTTCATACCAACTGTTATCTTCCAGATCGGAAGCTTTTTTGAATACTGCATCATTGTTAGAAATCCTTTTATCGGAATAAACCTCCATCTTTGAAAAATAGCTGTTGGAAAGCCAGGCGTTATAAATCAGGTTATTTACATTTGAAGTCATCTGAATGCGTTTCTTATACTCAGAATCATCTAAGCTGAGAAATTCCCTTAGTACACTGTTGCAGGTCACATATAATACGGATTTTTCGCACATCTTTATCTGATTCTCAATATTCAGGTGGTTCCGCTCAATGTTTTCTTTCGCTTCCAGAAGCTGCTGCTCCTTGATAAAATTTGTAGATGAGTACAATACAAATATCTCCAGAACCAGCACAGGAAGCATAACTAACAGCGTGTAAATGATCCTTACTTTATTCAAAAATGATTGTTTGTTGATTCTTTTTGCTATCCTATTCACCATTTTGCACCCTTTCCCTGTACTGCACCGGACTGCAGCCTTCATGATTTCGGAAAATAGAAATGTAGTAAGACACATTCAGGTATCCTACCCTCTCCGCCACATCACTTACTTTCATATTTGTCTGACGCAAAAGTTCTTTTGACTTTTCAACACGATACCAGGTAATAAATTTTACCAGATTTTTTCCAGTTTCCATTTTATATAAAGTACTTAGATAGGCAGAGGATACCTGCAGCTGCTCTGCGATATACGATACATTTAAATCACTTTCACTGTATTTTTCATAAACCAGTTCTTTTGCCATGCGGACCAGGCGGTTTTCTTTTACCTCTTCTTTTTTCTCTTCCTGCATTCTATCCAGAACGTTTTCGATTATCTTATTTACCTCTTCCAGTGTCCTTGCCTGATATATTTTCTGAATACATGGTACCATGTCCACATTAGAGTCTGTGTACTCACTGATCTGCTTCATCGCATCCGTAAAAGTATATTTTACATAAATTGAACTAAAGCCAGTCTGCTTCATTATATAGGCAAATACTTTCACAAATTCCTTCTTTATTCCGGAATAATCCTGCATTCTGGCGCAGTTAAATATCCTTTCAAAATACAGGGAAAGCATGTCATTTTCCTTTTTTAGAAAATAATCTTCATCATGAACCAATACCATACTTTTGGATACAAAAAACTGATAGTCAAGCTGGTCTTTCAATTCTGTATATTCTTTTTTCAGTTCTGTAAGACTTTCGGTCTTTTTTCCCAATATAACAAAAATATTTACCTGATATTTTTTCTGGGATTTTTCGATCAATATCTCACATTCTTTTTTCGTTTCTGCTGTCCGATAAAAATCTCTTTCCCGGATCAATAACACTACGATCTGGTTATCTGTGTTTGTAATGATCACAGTTTCTTTTCCAAAATATTCCCTGATATCTTTCAGGTACTCTTCCCATTCAATAGAAAACAAATTAGAATAACAGGAAATAATTACAGGTATACAGATTTTTTCCTGCACAACACTGGTGAATTCATTTTCCAGAGTTTCCCAATGATTTAAAGTTCCCTCTTCCAGTTCTTCAGACTCCAGATAATTAAGCAGATTCCAGCTCAGTTTTTGCTGTGCGGCCTCTTCCTTCGCCTGTATGATATCATTTCTATTTTTCTTTTCGATCTCTTTTTCCTGGCAGATCTCTATGATCTTTTCAAAAAGAGCCTTAAACGCATCCAGTTTAACTGGCTTCAAAAGATATTCCTGTACCCCTAATGAAATGGCATTCTGTGCATATTCAAATTCACCATATGCACTGTAAATAATGCATATTGGATTCAGCCCTCTTTTCTGCGTTTCACGTATAAGCTGGATTCCATCCATATAGGGCATTTTTATGTCTGTGAGCAGAATGTCAAAATAATTTTTTTCCATTATTTTCAGCGCATCTTCTCCGTTTTGCGCAAATGCTGTTCTTAATGGAAACCCAAACCTTTTTAATAAAAGCGCAATTCCTTCCCGCTCTTTCTTTTCATCATCCACAATCAAAATATTGTACATAAACTCACCCCTCCATACATATATTTACTCAACTTTATTTCATCATAAAAGAAGCTTTATGTAAATACCGAAAAAATTACCTGAGTATCAATTTTTTATACTACGATACAAAACTTCTAATACACAAAAGAGTTACTATTTCCGCAAGTATCCCTGCACGCAGGTGATATCATGCTTATAGTAACTCTTTTATCTTTATAACAATATTTGCATTTTAATCCGCTAAAGTTATAGTTCACTTATTTCACTTTTACAAACTTCCACTTATTGCAGCAGTTCCATTCAGCATTCCCATCCCCTGCAGTAAGCTTATAGTATCCCTTATCCCAGCTGCATAAGCAAGATCTGAATATCTCTCGTCCCGGGTCTGCAGGCAGGCGATGTAATCATCGATCACACGCTTTACAGTGTGGGATAATTGCAGCTGGTCATATCGTTCTTCCAGATACTTCAGATCCTCATTGTCCTGTCTGATGTAGGAATCATTTTCATCCACCCGCTGCTGCTCCATCACCATTTTCTCAATGTTCTGAAGCATAATCATTTTTGTTGTCATTTTCATTATTGTTTTCCTCCTGATATGTACTTATAGATCACGGTTCATTGGTAACGTTTTCCCGAATCACACAAGCTGTTCTTCTGTGATTCCAAGCTATTTAGGGTTACAATTTAAGCAGTGATAAAAAATCCATTTTTCTCACACTTACCGTCATTATTCTACGTTTTATATCAAAATTTTGCAACAAAAATCGTCCGACAACTTTCCCTATAATTCGACAAAAGTGCTACTGTTCACTGGTAACGTTCCGCGAGGTGTTTTTTGTGAACAAAGCTCTCAGAAAACCCGAGAATTAAGTTTGCGCAGCAAACGCTACTTCTTGTGCTTGTCACAAGAAGGTTCGTCTTTCTGCGCATCGCGAAGCGTGTTACTGGTCGCGAAGTGAACAGTAACACAAAAGCGGCTGGAAAAGCGTGTATTTACACGCTCTAAGCTACGCCCTAAATAAATCTCACCGTTTAAAGTCCAAGAGTATCGTTTACAAGAATAACATGTATTCTATCTTTATGACGAGAATATCTTGTAATCAGAAACTGACAGCAAATCGTATCCGGAGATTTACAGTCAAAACATTTCCCTGCGGTTTTGCAAGGTGTCTTCACCTCAAATCTCTGTGCATTCGCCGGAGCTGCCACATTTCTTGCCCGCTTCATAGCTGCATCAAAATCTGAACAGACCTTATTCATTCCCACAATGAAAACCACCTTCTTCGGTCCCTGGGCAATACAGGAAACCCGATTGGAATTTCCATCAATGTTTACCATAACACCGTCACTGGTAATGGCATTTGCACTGGAAAGAAATACATCCGCATCATACGCTGCCATCAGGCTTTCTCTTGGTGACATTTTCGCGCGATTAATATAATTATAATTTCCATCCTCCAATGCCTTGATCAGTCCAATCTCATGAGCACTTGTGCAGCCACCCATGGCAATACTGCTGCCCTCCGGGATCAGTTCCAGTGCCTGCTTTACAGCAGCTTCTCTGTCTGCGGCGTAATAGCCTGACATATTGCGAGATTCCAGACCTTTGATCACATTTTGAGCCAATACTTCATTTCTTTTTTGCATATTAATATCCATTGCTTGCTCCTCCTGACATTGTTTTAGTATAAATTATAAGCCAAATTTCATTCTTTATCAACTTTCGACTTGACTCATTTTATATTTCGCCAGAGCGTAGTAAAAAAATATATTGTCATTTTTTTCAGAAAATTTATTTTAATTTTAAACTTCTGTGCTATAATGCCTTATTATAGAAATTTCAACGGATAAAACGAGGTAAACCAGGTGAAGAAAAAAACACTTGTGCCTCTTATCATTTTTTTACTGGGCATATGCCTTGTTGGTTTCATTGTATACAAAACAGACACCCATGAGAAGAAAGAGAGACGCATAACAGCACAATTAAACGCAACAACCTATGGAGAACACATAAAGAATGAGATTGCGAGTGGCATCGAGATTACGGAAGCTCTAAAGCAGATCCTGATCAGTGAAAAAGGAGAAATCAATCAGTTTGACACGATTGCTGAAAATCTTATGTCTGCTTCTATTGAAAGCGTGCAGCTTGCTCCGCATGGTGTTGTGACAAATATTTATCCGGCAGAGGGAAATGAGGCAGGTAAAATTGATCTGCTCCATGATAAAGACCGTGGAGAGATTTCCTGTTACGCAAGAGACAATCACACAGTCATTACGCAAGGTCCCTTCGAATTGAAACAGGGAGGCTATGGAATTGCTGTCCGCAACCCGGTTTATCTGACAGATTCAAACAATCAAGAGTATTTCTGGGGATTTACCATTGTTATCCTGCGTGTTCCTGATATTTTCTCAGACTCGCTTTATGCTCTTTCAAATTTTGGATATGAATACAGGATTTCAAAGACGGCTTCTCCCTGGAGCGATACTTATAAAGTTGTTTATCAGTCAGACGGTCAGTTAACCCATCCGGTTTCTTATGATTTTAAAATAGGCGCAGAGAGCTGGAGATTTGAAGTAACACCCAAAAGCGGATGGCGAAACAATACACTTATAGCTATAGTCACCGGATTTTTTCTTGCCGTAATCCTGCTTCTGACAGTTCTTACCCGGGTATGGCTGGTGTCCAAAGAAAATAAAAACAGATTTCAGATACTGGCACACACGGATTCCCTTACCGGTATTAACAACCGCTATGGATTTGATGAAGCAGCAGAAAAAATCATTGCCCAAAATCCGAAAGCACATTTTGTGGCTGCACTTTTTGATATTGATGACTTTAAGTTTATTAATGATGTCTATGGGCACGCTTACGGAGACAGGGCTTTAAAAAGTCTGGCAGAGAGCATGAAAGCTTTTTTTCCACCGAATGTATTGCTTGGGAGAAACGGTGGGGACGAGTTCTGTATTCTTCTGCCTGATTATACCTTTGAAGAGGCAGACGCACAGCTGAATCAATTCATCAGACTGCCTAAGACCTTCTCTTACAAGGGAACAGAACATCACTTTTCTATTTCTCTTGGATATGCGGAATATCCGGCATTTGCCTCCAACCATTCACAGCTTATGCGCTGTGCAGATGCAGCCCTTTATGAAATAAAGCTTCATGGAAAAAACGGATGTATGGCTTACAGAGAAGGGCTTCAGTCAGGTGTCCGCAAACAGCTGGGATTTGCGCTTAAGGATGTCTCGGAGCATCTTCCGGGTGCATTTATCATATACAGAGCAGACAAAGAAGATGATGAGCTGTTCTATGCAAACCAGGAGTTTCTTCATATGACGGGATATAAAGATATGGACGAACTCTTTCGACTTACAAATAAAAGCTTTCATAACCTGATTCGGGAGGATGAGCAGAAACAGATAGAAACTAGCATCTGGGAACAGATTGACAGTGGTAATGAAAATGACTATATTCATTTTCATCTTCGAAAAACTGACGGCTCTTACCTCTCTGTGCTTGACCATGGAAGAATCGTAGAAAGCCAGCAATACGGAAGAGTATTTTATGTATTGTTTATGGACTGGAAGGACATGCATATTCATTACGGTGATAAATTTTCCGGATAATAAAAAAATACTGTCTGGTAGGAATTTTTGCATTCTATAAACCTACGATTTCATCATCAATCTGAGAGGTTTACACAAAGTAATTTACACTCCGCCCTGTTGCATAAAATAATGCAGGTCTGAACAAGACCTGCATTATTTTATGTGCTTTTCACACGTATTTCCCCTTCATTTTATCCGCTTTATCTTCCCAAAATCCGGTCCAGATTTTCCAGAATTACATCAACATTGATTGGTTTTGCAATATGTCCATTTCTTCCTGCCTTGATTGCTTTTTTACGATCTTACTTATGTAAAAAAACTGCTTCTATTATACGACTGCGCTACACTATGCACAAGAAAAACATTACTGCGCAATACTTATATCTGCCCATGCATATTTCTGATATAAAATGCAATCTGATAGGGCAGTCTCTCTTCCGGCGTTTTCAACTCATTTCCCAGAATTTTCCTGATATTTCCAATGCGGTACAGCACTGTATTGCGGTGCGTATACAATTCTGCTGCCACAGCCTGAATACTTCCATTATGCTTCAGATATGACTGAAGAGTTTCCACATAACCGGCATGATATCTTCTGTCATATTCTTCCAATGCTGCCAGACATTCTGTTTCCATTTCCTTCAGTATTTCTTTATCTTCCACCATATAAAGCAGACGGAACAGCCCGCAGTCATCAAACTTTACCACCTGCTTCTTTTGTGTCATCGCTATGAGTGCTGCGGCCTTAGCCCTCTGATAACTTACCGAAAGCTGGGAAATATCCATACATCTGCTCCCGATTCCCACGCACAATTGCAGTCCTGGCATACGTCTTTTTCCTCTTTTTATGGCACCCTCTACAAGACGACACAAATACTCTTCCGAAAGCGCATTCGCTACCAGCACAAAATCAGAGTTGTAATAAAAAAAGCTTCCATTGTGAGTGATATCCTCCAAATACACCTGTATTCGATAAGACAGCTTTTTTCGCTCCACTGTGTCCATGGAGTCCAGTCCCTCACAAGTCATCAGCAGCACTTGAAAGCTTCCATCTACATCAAAATACTGTAATAAATCTTTTCTGTATGCATCCTGATTATCCGGAGTCTCAATAGCTGCAATCAGGGCGGATGCGATCTGCTCATCTGTAGTATCCTGTAAAAATACATGAATACTGAAGTCTTTTATCATATCTGATAAATGCACTTCCCAAGGCACAGTCAGCAGCGGAAGGTCATTTTCATCACAGTATGCTTTCAATTCTTCCGGCACCTCATAAATGTACTGTCCCACATTGATAACAAGCCCTGATGCATGATACCGGTTCAGCTGCTGTGCCAGATGCATCCAGTCTTCTTTTTCCGGAAAGCCAAGCCCGGTTGTCACTGCAAGCTCCTTTCCCCAGAAATTCTGTATGATCGTTGTATCCTCCAGAAGATGTACCCAGCTGATTGAATTGGACCATCCATTTTTTCCGGCCAGAAACTTCATTTCATATCTTGTTTCTGCTGTCAGCATCATATCCTGTATTGTAAAACTCATAAAACCTCCCTTTTTGTTACCCAAACCCATTCTGTAAAATGTTCAAATTTTTCCTTTATTATATCATATATTTTGTGTTGACAGCACATATTTTCCACTTAATTTTTAGAATCCGCCCCCATAGTTTTTCCTTAATTTTGTGCTAGAATATAAGTAACTTAAAAAACAAATTAAAGGAGGCGTGAATATGAAATTCGCAGAATATACAAGTTCCCTGGATGCACTTCCCGTTCCAGAGTGGATCATAGCAGAACGTTATATGTATTGTGACAATTTTATAAATGACTATACGAAGTCTCGGCATTTTAATCTTCTGGCTTTTGTCAAACGTCTCTTTCGCAAATAATATGCACTTCTTTTCATAAAAAGGACATCCGTTTTTTCAAGATGTCCTTTCTTTTACTTTTTTCGGTAAATTCGAAGCATCAAAGGTGTCTCTACAAGCAGCATGGCAATCCATCCTGCCAGATAGGAATATGGCAGTGCCTCAATACCAAAATTCCATAACAAAACCATCGGTGCCGCTGCAATGACACGGACTGTCATATTGGTAAAACTGCTCATCAAGGTCACCTTCAGATCTCCGATTCCACGGAAAAAGCCCTGAAGCGCATTTGTAACAGCAGGAAGAATATACATTACCGCAATCAAGTGGAGATAAACCACTCCATGTCCGATAACTTCCTCATCTTTTACAAATAATGACATCAATGGTCTGGCAAATCCCAGACAGATCAGCATAACTGCTGCTCCATAAACAAGCTCCAGTATCATTCCACATCGGAAGCCTTCCCTCATACGGTCATTTTTTCCAGCTCCTTTATTCTGAGCCATTAATGCGGTCATCGCATGGGCAATATTCTGTTCCGGTGTGATGGCAAAATCATCAATGCGATTAACCACTGCAAAGGCTGCTGCTACCGATACTCCCATTGTATTAACCAGTGCCTGTATTGCAATTTTTCCCATCTGTACAGTTGCCTGCTGCATGGCAGATGCCCACCCGTAAGCAATGGTTTTTTTCAAAAGCCTGGCATCAAAAACCAGCCATTTCTTCCCAAGCCGAAGAATCGGTACTTTTTTCTGTATATAGATAATACAAAACAAACAGCAAAGCGCCTCACTGAGTACTGTGGAAATTGCACATCCATTACTTCCAGCCTTTAATACAATAACAAAAAACAGGTCTCCGAAAATGTTCAGAATCGCACTGATGATCAGAAAGTACAAGGGGGATGCACTGTCTCCCAATGCTCTTAGAGTGCTTGAAAAAAAGTTATATAAAAATGTAAACATTAATCCCAGAAAAATAATCCGCAAATATTGCACTGTCATACTCATAATAGATGGATCCACCTGCAATAACAGCAGAATGGGTACAGCAAATATTACACAAACCAATGTGAGAAAAAATGAAAAAAACGCACCAGACAACAGAGTTGTACTGATTTGTCTATGCAAAGTCTCATAATCTTTCGCTCCATACTGAATCCCCATCAGGATACTGGCTCCCATACACAATCCGTTCAGAAATAGTATCATCAACGTACTGACCGGATTACAGATTCCCACAGCCGCCAGGGCCTCCTTTCCTACAAAATGCCCTACAATAATGCTGTCAACTGCATTATAGGTCAGCTGAAACAAATTTCCCAAAACAAGAGGCACTGTAAAATTAACAAGAATGGGCATGATTTTCCCAGTAGTCAGATCTTTTGTCATATTCTCACACTCCCAACCAAAAGTTTTGCACACTCACATTTTAGCTTAAAAAAAGTAATTTCACAATGTCCTATTTTAACATTTTATATAGCATATTCTAATCGGATATGTTAAACTATAATTTATCACTTTCTCTGTTTCATTGATTGTTATA
The DNA here is from genome assembly GCF_964249465.1 of Ruminococcus sp. Marseille-P328. NCBI lineage: Bacteria > Bacillati > Bacillota > Clostridia > Eubacteriales > Oscillospiraceae > Ruminococcus > Ruminococcus sp. Marseille-P328. The sequence continues at coordinate 73,445 of NZ_CAXUBQ010000023.1, forward strand.
TTATAAATTGTAAGAACTAAGGAAAACTGTAACATGCTAAATAAAAAAGATTTCTTAAAATATGCATCGACATTGGCATTTCCAATTATGATTCAAAATTTGATTTCAACATTGGTAAATATTGCTGATACTGTAATGCTTGGATATGTAAGCCAGACCGCCATGTCGGCTTCATCACTTGCCAACCAATATACTTTCGTTCTTTTTTGTATATATTATGGTATGGCCACAGGTACATCCGTTTTATGTGCCCAGTACTGGGGAAAAGGTGATAAAAAGACTGTAGAAAAGATTCTCGGCTTAGCAGAGCGATGCACCTTAATTATCTCTCTGATATTTTTCCTTATCTCCTTTTCCATGCCAACTACGGTTATGAAGATTTTTACAGACAATCCTGATACAATTGCTGCTGGAAGTGAGTATTTGAGGGTACTTTCATTTTCACTTATGTTTATGGGATTCTCTCAGGTTTTTATGAGTGCCCTTCGAAGTATCGGAAAGATAATGCTGCCTTCTGTTACATACATTGTCTCCCTTTGTGTCAATGTACTTTGTAATGCCACCTTCATCTTTGGCTTATTTGGACTTCCAAAGCTTGGCGTTACCGGTGTTGCTCTTGGTACTGTGATTGCCAGAATCGCAGAGGTATTGATTTGTCTCATCTACTCCTTGAACAAATCAAATGTGAGATTCCGAATAAAATACTTCTTTGCGAAATCGGGGATCCTGTTCCAGGATTTTATGAAAATTGCAACTCCAGCCGTAATAAATGACCTCGTCTGGAGCTTTGCCAGTTCCGCATTCGCAGCAATTCTTGGGCATATTGGTAATGATATGGTTGCTGCAAATGCCGTCGCTGTTATGGTGGTAAACATTGGTGCTATCGCCTGTCGGGGTTTTGCCAACGCTACTACCATTATTATCAGTCAGGAGCTGGGGAAAAATCACATTGATACAGCCAGAGAATATGGGAAACGGATGCTCAGAATAACCATTATTGTAAGCCTGATCGGATGTGCCGTTATTCTGGCGATTCGCCCCCTGATACTGGATTTTTATCGGGATAAGCTGACAGAAACGGCCATTTATTATCTTGGCGTTTTTATCATTATGACGACCTGGCGTCTTGTTGGAGAAGGTATTAATACCTGTCTTATATGCGGCTGCTTCAGAGGTGGTGGTGATTCCAGATTTGGAATGATCGTTGATTCCATATTTATGTGGCTTGTAGCAGTTCCTCTCACATTTCTTGCCGCATATGTTTTTAAACTGCCGCCTATCTGGGTATACTTTGTAATGTCTTTGGATGAACTTGAAAAAATGCCTGTGGTATTTATTCACTATTTCAGAAGAAAATGGCTTACAAACATTACCAGAGATTTTGATTGATCCTACTTATTCACAATTATAAAATGCTCCCTTCTGAATGACAGGTTTTTGTTCTTTCACATTCCTGCCCAGTAGGGAGCATTTCTGAATCCTATGATCTTATTCTTTTTTTTTGACGATCAGCCCTATACTGTAAACAGAGGCTATTGCAATGATAAAGCCTAATGGAATTGCCACACAATAAAACACAAAATTTACCAGATTGTTATATGGGCGGAGTTTATAAATTCCTTTTGAAGTCCGATAAACCTCGACCTTAACTTTATCACCAACGTATACTTTCTGATTATAGGTTTCTTCTCCTTCATAAGCTTTTCCATCAACCTCAAATGCCAATTTGGTCCGATATTTTACTGATCTTGAATTCTTTTTATTTTTGTCTTTATCATCACTGTTATCAATCTCACGGCAGGATTCTACAACTGCAATAACCTCTCGTTTGTCTGTAGTGTTTTTGTACTCCTGGCTTTCAATTCTGTTTAAAATCATACCATATATTCCTATACCACACATGGCAATGCCCAGGACGAAACCTAATACCGAATATAATATATTGTTCCGCTTCTCTTTTTTATCCTGCTTCATACACATCCTCCGCAAAACCTGTTTTTGTTTTCGATTCTTGTAAAGAACACATATTGGAAAAAATTCTCCTTCAATTGACCATGTATTCTCTATACTAATAATAATCCATCCAAAACCGGTTTGCACTATTACTTGTGCCAGTAAATGAAGAGAAAATGTTATTGCTTACTTTGTCCACAAAAAAACACCTCGCGGAACGTTGCCAGTGACTTCACATGTATCTATCCAGACAGTCAACTCTACAGCTCTCCGAGTCTCTCTCTCAAATTTTTTCGTGCTTCAGTTGCACTCATAGTTTTGGCACCATCTATTCTTTCCCACTCAGCCTGAAGTACTCTGGCACGTAACCGAAGTAACTGTTCACGCTTTTCATATGTATCAATACTCTTAATTACCATATCTCCCTCATCATTTTGGGTGATATAAATAGACTCGTTGGTTTCTTTTAAACAATAGTCAGCTACTTTCAGACTATCATCAGCTTGTGTAATTCGATAATTGCTTAAATCTTTTTGTCTCTCATCCAATTACAATTCCCTCCTTCTCTACATTATCATAAAACGGCAATGCTCCCGGCCAGTATCTGTAATGTGCTTCATTCTCCAGAACTGGATTTATTACAATCCCTGACTCCAGTTCCAGATCAAACGCCAGATCAAAAATACTGTTTTCGACCTGCTCTATTTCTTCTTTTGAAAGAGGTGTTAATATCATAACATCAATATCCGAATTTTCCTTATAATCTCCACGGGCATAAGAACCATAGACAATAAGTTTGGATAGATTATTTTTTAATATTTTTTTAGTCCCTTGTACAAATAGCATTAATACTTCCTGTCTAATCAAGTTGCTACCTCCTGTCAGATTATTTTCATCTACAGTAATATTTTAATAATATTGCAGCTGACTACGTAAAGCAAGCTATTATTTTACTTTTATTTTTGAAAGCGCAACCTTTGAAACTATCAAGCATGGAAATTCCAGTTTCCAGCTATAAAAAAAGTGAATATTATACCAGAATATTATTTTGAAGCTGCTTAAATATTTTGTATCTGCTGTCAAATCTGCTGTCAAAATCCATTTTTGGGCTAAATAAGAGGTGTTCCAGAAGGGTGTAAATATATCCAGACATCAAAAAAACCCTTGAAAATCAAGGGTTTCAAGTCATGCCGCAGACCGGAATCGAACCGGTACGGGTATCACTACCCACGGGATTTTAAGTCCCGGGCGTCTGCCAGTTCCGCCACTGCGGCATATGGGACCTATAGGGCTCGAACCTATGACCCTCTGCTTGTAAGGCAGATGCTCTCCCAGCTGAGCTAAGATCCCATAAAAGAAAAAATATTAAATTAGCTGTAAAAACAGCAGCGACCCGGAAGAGACTCGAACTCTCGACCTCCGCCGTGACAGGGCGGCGCTCCAACCAACTGAGCCACCGGGCCAGAAGAATATTAAATTAAATGGACCTTCGGGGACTCGAACCCAGGACCGACCGGTTATGAGCCGGTTGCTCTAACCAACTGAGCTAAAGGTCCAAAAAGCCGATGATCGGACTCGAACCGATAACCTGCTGATTACAAATCAGCTGCTCTGCCAATTGAGCCACATCGGCA